>JAGLQB010000024.1 GCA_023137045.1 Candidatus Pacearchaeota archaeon | reverse complement strand
GTGACATATCCATTGAGCTACCAGTCTTCATCATCTCGTTAAGCATGTTATATTGTTTTAATAATGAACGAATCTCGCTTCCATGAACTCCTGCACCTTTTGCAATTCGTGCTATCCGAGAAGTTTGTTTTTCCAGCAACTCTGGATTTTCTTTTTCTTCAGGAGTCATAGACTTTACAATATGTTCCCATTTGGCAACTTTGGATTGTTGGTTCTCCAGCATGTTTTCTGGAATTTTGTCTTTAATCCCTGCAAATCCAGGAATCATGTCTTTAATTTTTTCAAATCCTCCAAGAGAGCCCATTGATTTTACTTGGTCAATAACATCATCTAAACTTAATTTGCCTTCCTCTAAATTTTTTTGCAATCTTTTTTGTTGCTTTTTGTCGGTTACTGATTTTATTTTTTCCAACAATACCTGCAAATCAGGCATACCCAAAATTCTGGAAAGGAAAGATTTTGGATTAAATTCTTCAATGTCATTTATTTTTTCACCTGCCCCTATAAAATAAACACTTGCATTAGTTTCTGCACAAGCTGTTAAAGCTCCGCCCCCCTTAGCTGTGGAATCCATTCTCGTGATTATAACTCCTGAAATATCTATCGCTTCTTTAAATTCATGAGATTGCTGTTTTGCTGCCTGTCCAATATCTGCAGGAAGAACTAAAATTGATTCTGTAGGATTTATTTCTTTGACAAGTGATTTCATTTCTTTAATCAGCCCTTTATCCAAAGTATGACGACCAGCAGTATCAATAAGAACGACATCATAATCTTTTAGAGCTTTTTGATTTTTCTTCCAAATTTTCAAAGGATTTTTTTCTTTTAAATCTATAAAATAATTTAATTTATTTTTTTCTGCTAACTGCTTTAATTGTTCTGGAGCAGCAGGTCTATGAACATCTAAACCAACCAAAGCAACCTTGTGCCCTCTTTTCGCATAATAATTTCCTAATTTTGAAATTGTTGTAGTTTTACCTGAACCATACAGCCCAATAAGCATAATCCTATTCTGAGTTTTTTTCAATGTTAATTGTTTATGCTCACCGAGAATTTCAAGCAGTTCATCATGTAATAGTTTTATTATATGCTCTTTTTTGTCTATGTCTTTAATTCTTTCATCCAATGCTGCCTTTTTTATTTTATCACTTAATTGTTTGACTAAAAGAACATTTACATCAGCTTCAATTAATGCTCGTTGCAAATCTCTTAAAATAGAATCAACAAGATTTTTATCTAAGAATATAGCATTAGCTAACTTATTTGTAGCTTTTCTTAAAATTTCGCCTAGCTTTTCTAACATGCTTTATAAAGAAATATATGGATTAATAAAGTTGTGGTTTATTTATTCTTTAAAATATCTCGTTCCTCGCTCCATCCCTTTGTTACTTTCAAAAGAACCAATTCCTTTCACCTCAATCTGTTTATTATTTAATCTTATTTTAATTTCTGTTTCTGCAATGATTCTTTGTAGGTCTAAATCAACTTTAATAGGACCCATTTTTTTATGTAGAAGGGATTTTTCAATTAAAGGGGCAATTTCATTTGTTTCTCCGATGATATTTTCTCTTCCATCAGCAAAAGAAATTAACCAAGGATTTTTAAGATTGGCGACGTCATAATTAAATAAAACTTCTCCTTTTAATCTATAAATTTTGCCGTTTATAGACAAAGTTGCGATTTCTTCTTCAATAATTGGGTAACCTGTTCTTTTGCATTTTTTCCCCATTATTAACCAGACATTTTCTTTTTGATTAGGATAACTTTTGAAGATTGTCCAATCCCAATTCTTTTTTTTAAGGGGGAAACCTCTTGATTCATCAACAAAACAAACTGATTCTAATTTGGAAAAGTCTACTGATTGATTCCCATATTTTAAGAAACTTTCTTTACCTATTAATTTTACCCACTTTTTTGTCATTATTTCTTTAATTGGAAATTTCTTATCCCCAGAGTTACGCACTTCTGCATATCTCTCTTTAGCATTGGTTTGGAACAATAATCTTCCAGCTAATTTTTTATTGGTGTCTGTAATCTTAACTTCAAATAAATCTTTATGCAAAAAATTATTTGTCATTGAAAGGGAAAAGTTTTTCTGATAGCAGAAATTACTTTCTTTTTCAGATTTGAAGATGCGAGGTAATAATCCTTTTGCATCTTTTTTATTGATAAGAATTTCGCTTGATGCAATTTCTTCTTGAGTTTTAAAATCTGAAATGTGGTAAGCAATATTTCCCAGATAAAGATTAATCGGACCAATTAGTTTTTGATAATTTCCCCCCATTCTACAACTAAATACTAAGGGAATTTCAGAATCACTATATCTAAATTGATTATTTTTTAAGGTTAATCCAGATAACCACAATTCAAGATGTTGAAATGCCATGTAATCTGAAAAATATGCTGGATGAGATTCAAAATAAGAAGTTAATTTCGCAGGATTTTCATATTCTATTCTATTTGTTTCTCCAGATTGCAATGCTGGAAAATTGTTTAAAGAATAGATTTTTTCATTAAAATTCCCATAAGATACTTTTTCTGTTTTTTTCATCTTTTTAATAATTTAAATTCATTTATAATTTTTATTAAAGTTTTGATTTGGTGATGTTTTGAATAAAAATCAAATCTTTTTTAGTTTTATTGTCATCTAAGCTAACTTCTAAAGTAATTTCTGCATTTTTATTTAAAATTTCAAAAACTTTTCTTAAATCTAAATTTGAGTCACAAAAACTTAAATGAGATTCGCCCTTATCCATGTTTTCTCCTCCCAGATGATAATGAGTTGGTTTTAACTCTTCAAATTTTTTCAAGACTTTCCAATAATCTAATTTTTCGCTTAAAGAATATTCAATTGCATGATTAATGTCAAAACAAAAACCTAAATTTGTTTCAATCAAAAATTCTTTCATTTCTTTAGGACTGGCACAAAGTTTTTTATTATTTTTAACGTTTCTAAAGGGTAGATTTTCAATACAAAATCTCTTGTCACAATTTTCTTTCAAAAAATTGATAGAATTTTCTTTAGAACAATTTTCATTGTCTAAGTCTCCTGGATGAATTATAATTTTTGTTGCAGAAATACTTTCTGCTATTTTCTTAGCAAAATTAATGGCTTTTAAATTAAAATCTTTCTTTGAGCTATCGGCAATGTTTACCCCAAATACCTGATGTTCACAATGAATGACAATTGGTAATTTGTATTTTTTTAAAAAAGAATAATTTTTTCCTTGGATAGCCTGCACCTCAAAAAAATCGCATTTGTTTTCAAAAGAATTTAGGAATTTTTCATCATCATATGTTTTTACACCAAATTTCATTTTTTATAATCCCAACCTTTTGATAAATTCTTCTTTGTCAAAAACTACTATCTTATCATATGCTTGACCTGTTCCTAAATAGAGAATTGGTTTTTTTGTGACATAACCAACTGACAAAGCTGTTCCGCCTTTTTCATCAATATCTGCTTTTGTTAAAATTATACCGTCTAATCCTATTGCCCAATCAAAACTTCTGGCTTGTTCTATTGCATCATTTCCAGTTATACTTTCACCAACAAATAGCTTTGAATCTGGTTTGCACACCCTTGAAATTTTTTCTATTTCTTTTAAAAGGTTTTTTGCAGTATGCATTCTTCCAGCAGTATCAATTAAAACACAATTAATGAAGTTTTTTTTAGCATATTTGATTGCATCAAACCCTACTGATGCGGGGTCAGAACCATAATCATGAGAAATAACTTTAACTCCAATTTTTTCTCCGTGTTCTTTTATTTGTTCAATTGAGGCTGCTCTAAAAGTATCTGCTGCTGCTATCACACATGAAATCCCTTTGTTTTTTAAGGAATCAGCAATCTTCGCAACAGTTGTTGTTTTTCCACTGCCATTTATCCCGCAAAACAAAACAACATAAGGTTCTTTAGTCTTGCCAGAAATTTTTTGTTTAATCTTTTCACTTAAATCAAAAGGTTCTATTAATATTTCTTTAATTATTTCTTTGATTGCGTCTTTTATCTCACTTTCAACTTCTTTTTTTAATAATTCTTTTCCCACAATTCTTTCCTGTAAATCTTTGATAATTTTTTCAGTAATCTCTAAAGCAACATTATTCTCTAAAAGTAGAATTTCAAGTTCTTCAGAATAAATTTTAAACTCTTTTTCAGAAATTTTTATTTTACTTGCTTTTTCCCCAATTTTTTTGAAAAAAGATTTAGTTCCAAGAGCAGGTTCTTCTTTTTGGTCCTTTTCTAATTTTTCTTTTGTTTCTTCTAGTTTTTCTAAATCTGGCTGGAATTGTTTTGTTCCTGCATCAAATTCCTTTGGGATTTCAATCTCTTTTTCAGATGGCTTTTCCACAATTTCTTCTGAATCTTCTTCTTTTTCTGAAACTTTTTTTGCCCAATTATGTATTTTTTCTTTTAATTTCCCAAACATGTTTTTTTAAGTAAACTTTAGTTTATATGCTTTTTTTATTTATTTTAAAAGAAGTCTTTCTTGATTATCCAAATTTTTATAAAGAATGTTTATTTGTGGATAATATGAAAGCAAATCAAAGATTTTCACTCATCCAAAAAAATTTTGGAGGTTATTTTGAATGAAGGGAATTTTTGTGATTTTGGATGGACTTGGGGATTTACCATGCAAACAATTTAAGGGGAAGACACCATTAGAGGCTGCGAATATGCCTAATTTGAATTTTTTGGCGGCAAGAGGTGAAATGGGTTGGATGTATCCTGTTAAGCCAGGTTTTGTTCCAGAATCAGATGAAGCAATTGTTTCTATTTTTGGTAATAATCTAATCTCAAGTACTCGTGGACAATTAGAAGTAAAGGGAACAAATATTAATTTAACAAGGGGAGATTTGGCCTTGAGAGTTAATTTTGCTACAATTGATTCTTTAGAAAAAGGTAATATTTTAGATAGAAGGGCAGGAAGAACTTTAACAACCCAAGAAGCACAAATTCTTGCAAAAGCAATAAACAAAATAAAACTTCCCTGCAAATTTATTTTTGAGCCTACAATTCAACACAGAGCAGTTTTGGTGTTTAGAGGAGGATTTTCAGATAATGTTTCTGGAAATGATTTGGTTTATGTTCAAGGTAAATCTAAAATTGAGGATAAAATCAGTATTTGTAAACCTCAGGATGATGATGAAAATTCCCAATATACTGTAAATGTTGTAAATGAATTTTTAAGGAAAGTGCACGAAATTCTTGATAAACATCCTGTGAATCAAGAAAGAAAAAAGAAAGGATTGTTGCCTGCTAATTATCTTCTTGTGAGGGGAGCAGGGATTGAGATTCCAAAATTAAAAATCTATAAAAAATGGCTTTCTGTTGCGTATATGCCTTTGGAGATTGGATTTTCAAAATATTGTGGTATGAGTGTTTTCTCATTTGATTATCCTAAATTAAAAGGATTAGATGCATATGCAAATCTTTATGAAGGACTGCAAAAAGCATGCAAGTTTTCAATTAAAACTTTGAGAAAAAATTACAAAAAACATGATTATGCTTACATACATCTCAAAGAAACAGACTTACCTGGGCATGATAACAAACCTGTTGAAAAAAAATTAATGTTGGAGTACATTGATAAAACCTTTTTTAAATTTTTAAGGAAATTTGCTCCACCAAATAACATCAAGGTTGTAGTAACTGGAGATCATTCAACTCCTTGTAAACTTAAAGCTCATTCAGCAGACCCTCTTCCTGTTTTGTTTTATAATGGTTCTGTTCCTAAAGAAAAGAAATTTTGCGAAAAAGAAGCAAGAAAAGGAACTTTGGGAAGTATGACAGGTGGTGAGTTATTTAAAAAAGTTGGATTTGTGAAGTAGGGCATAACTATTTTTAAAAAGAAGGAAAAGTTGAGAAAAGTAAATAGGATTTTAAATTGAAATGATAACCTTCAATGATATTTATGAGGCTGCACGAAAAGAAAGATATTCTGAGCAATTGCAAAAATTAAATAAGAATTTTATTCTAAATGTTTCTAATTATCTAAAAGAAAAAAAGGAAATTTCTTCAAAAGAGGATGATATTTTTTCTGATGTGGTTATTAAAACAAAAAAACAACTCGAAAATGCAATAATTCTTTTTAAAGAACTTATGTTAAGACGGAGAAAAAAAATCCTAAATTTGATTTTAATTGCTACTGAAATAGGAATTTCAAAACAGGATTTTGATAATATGCTTTCACTTGAAAAAGAACTTTTTGAGGATTTGATGAAATGCATAGGAGTTGTCGACAAAAAACTTAGTAATTCTTTGAATGGAGAAAAAGAAGAGAAAGTGCAAAAAAATGGATTAATAGTTTTTAAGGAAAATGTTGAAGAGTTTGTTGATTTGAGTGGAGAGAAGATGGGTCCTTTTGAAAAAGGGCAGATAGCAAATATTCCTAATGAAATTGCGAAGATTTTGATTGATGGGGATAAGGCGGAATTAATTGAGAAATAATTATCTTTGAATTTCTTTCCCATTAATTATTATTGTAGATGGTTTTCCGGATAATGCTCCGACATTAAAAACATAATCAACTTTTTTTATTATTTCTTTTGGAATCTCTTTTATGTTATTTGCTGGTTTTTCTCCAGAGAAATTGACAGAGGTTGTTACAAAAGGAACTTCTGTAGATTGTATTTCCCTTGTAAAATCACAATCAGGGATTCTTACTCCAATTGAGTCAGTTTCAGATATATGGGAAAGAAAATTTTTATCTTTTTTCTTTAAAATTATTGTATATGGTCCTGAGAGATACTTTTTTAGTTCAATATTTACAACACAATTTTTTTCAATCCATTCAAATGACGGAGCAATTATAGAGAATGGTTTTTGGTCTCTTCTTTTTATTTCGCGTATTTTTGATACAGCTTTTATGTTTAATGCATTGCACCCAATCCCATAAACTGTATCTGTTGGATAAATAAAAATTTTTCCTGCAAGAATTTCTTTTTTCAAATTCATTTTAAAAACATAAGCCTGTAGAGAGATTTGAACTTAAAAGACACCTAACGGTTTCTTTTAGAAGCTTCCCTTCTGCTTAAACTGTTTTGTCCAATATCTCTGACAGATACATTCTTGTTTTATGACTGAATAACGAATGCACCTGTAAAAAGCCTGTAGAGAGATTTGAACTCCCGACCTACTGCTTACAAGGCAGCCGCTCTGCCACTGAGCTATACAGGCAATAATTATTTAAGAAAGGATTTACTTTTAAAAGTTATTGTTTATTATTTCGTCTTTTTCAAACCAAAGTTCAATTTCTTTTTCTGCATTTTCTTTAGAATCAGATGCATGGACAACTGTTTCATGGCAGTTTGTTTTTGTATGAATTTTTCCATATTTTCCCCTTAAACTATAAGGTTCTGCTTCATCAGGATTTGTGCAACCTACTAATTTTCTAACTTTTTCAATCGCATCTTCTCCTTCATAAACAATTGCAATAACATTTTCTTGATTATGCAATTCACCTGTAATATGTTTTATTAAATCTCCAAAAAAAGGTTTTTCTCTGTGTTCAGAATAATGTTGTTCTGCAAGTTCTTTTTGGACATTTACTAATTTTAGTCCAATCATTTTAATGTCCAAATTATACAAATCACTAATTATGTTCCCTGCGATTTTTTTAACCATAGCGTCTGGTTTTATTAGAATTAATGTTTGTTGAATCATTTGCATCTATTCCTTTGAATTTTCTTTATCAGAAGTTTTTTCATTTTCTAAAACTTTTTCCACTTTAAAAACTCTAATTTCACAGAGGGATAAAGGATATATTTTTTTTAATTTTAAACTTAAAGATTTCTGCAAATGGTTTTTTAATATTTCATCGAAGAGAACTTCTGAATTTTTATCTTTCGCATAATTTATTAGTTCTTCTTTTGCTTTTTCTCTTAGGGCTTTTCTTACTGCTCTTGAAACTTTTTTCCTTGAGATAAGGAAAGGTTTTATTCTTATTTGAGCATCTTTACATGTTGTTGAAAATGAATCTTCAATATAATTTGTTCCTTTTCTCATCATCCTTCTCAAAAAGAAAGGCATTAATCTTATTCTTCTCGGAACTGCAATAGCTTTATTGTCTTGGATTTTTACTATTAGTTGAAGAAGCATACCTTTGCCTCTGAGAATTCTGGTTAAATCATATTCCATGAATCTTCCTTCTAGTTCATTAAGTTCGTATGCTTGTAATTGTGTTTCCTTGCCAATTAAAGGCATTTCAACGTCAAAAAATTTCTTTTTTCTTTTTTTTGTTGCCATTTTATTCTTGTATTAATTTACTAATTCTTTTACCTTTCTTTTGATATTTAGACTTTCCGCATTCTGCACAGACATATCTTATATTTGTCTTTTTAGTTGTTTTAGATTTTCTTTTAAATTTAGATACTGCTGGTTTTGAACCCCATTTTCCTTTGTTGCCGATTCCAATTCCCAATCCTCTGGTTTTTGCCCTAGCAATACCTCCTCGTTTTAGAGTTCCTCTTTTTCCTCCAGTTGATACTAGCTTAATTTTGTTTTCTGTTTTTTTATTACAATATGGGCAAAATCTATTTGTAACTTTTGGGATTTTCATATTTTTATTGTGAGAAATTAGTTTATAAAGTTTTTTGTATCATGGTCCCGTAGTTTTTTAAAGTGATTCTGTTTTTGATTATCATGAGACGAGTTAAATTTAGAAAAGGCAGACAGAGAATGTTTTTGAAACAGGTTCTTATTAATTTAAATTGCCCTTCCCTAAGAGCATTTATGCAATTTGGGTTTGATGTGCCTTATTCTACATTGAAAAATTATTATTCTGAAGAAAGACTTTTGCCCCATGGTTTATTTTGTGACATCTGTTTTTTAGCGAAAATAGATAAGGAAAAATTAAAAGTAGTTTTGATGGAAAAAAATTGGGGGCAAATTAAAGGTGGAAGAAAATCAAGAAGATAGAAAATAATTTATGGTCCCACCAAAAAATCAAACTTAAAAGACACCTAACGGTTTCTTTTAGAAGCTTCCCTTCCGCTTAAACTGTTTTGTCCAATATCTTGGATAGATGCATTCTTGTTTCGTGACTGAATAACAAATGCATCTATATGGTCCCACCAAGAATCGAACTTGGGTTCCATCCAAGTCAGGGATGAGTCTTAACCACTGGACTATGGGACCTTGAAATCGTTTATTTTTAGAAATATTTAAATATATGTTTGTTAATTTTTTATTATGAGGAATAAATTTGGGAAATGGTTTTTTATTTTACATTTAATTTTTGGATTATATTTTGTTAATTTTGCATTTGGTTACTTCGCACTTCCTGAATTCTTTTTGGATGTTGAAAAATGGATATTTCTCATTGGAGGAATTTTGATTCTTCTTGGAGGATTTCATCATCTGCGTACAAGTAAAAGGCGAAATAAAAAAGATTATTAATACTAAATTTAATTTTTTCTCAATAAAGTTTATATAGATAATTTTCATGATTTTACTATGAAAAAGAGTGAGCGAAAACCTAAAATTTTTCCAGATTCAAGACGCGGACAAATTACTATTTTTATTATTATTGCGATTATTCTCGTGGCAATAGTTATTAGTTTCTTTATTTTCAGAGAATCCTTTATTATTACAAAAATTCCTGCAAGCATAGAGCCTGTTCGCACAACTTTTTTGGCTTGTTTGGAAGAAGATGCGTTAGTCGGAATTGATATTTTGGGAAGTCAAGCAGGATATATTTCTTTACCTGAGTTTGAATCAGGATCAGCATACATGCCGTTTTCATCTCAACTTGATTTTTTGGGAAATCAAATTCCTTATTGGTATTATGTTTCTGGAAATAATGTCCAAAAAGAACAGGTTCCTTCTAAAAAGGATATGGAAACACAACTTGGAGAATTTGTAGAGAGCCAGATAAGGGAATGTGTGTTTGATAAATATTACGAACAAGGATTTGAAATAAATCAGGGAGAGCCAAAAGCCGAGGTAATTATTAAAGATAATGGTGTGGAGATTAATCTAAATCTTAATCTGGATGTGACAAAAGCAGAAGACACAGCACTGATAAAAAATCACAAAGTATCAATCAAGTCAAAATTAGGGACGCTCTATGACTCTGCAAGAAAAATTTATGAGCATGAGCAAAAAAATCTTTTCTTGGAAAATTATGCTATTGATACATTGAGACTTTATGCACCTGTTGATGGAGTTGAGTTAAGTTGTTCTCCGATGGTTTGGAGTGCTGACGAGGTTTTTGATGATTTAGAAGAAGCAATTGAAGCAAATACTTTAGCATTAAAAACAAAAGGAGGAAGTTACTCTTTGAATAAAAAAGAAAATAAATATTTTATTGAAGATATTTCTGTTGATTCTGAGGTGAGATTTATTAATTCAAGAAATTGGCCGAACACCTTTGAAGTTGCACCTTCTGAAGAAAATGTTTTAATGGCAAAGCCAGTTGGCAATCAACAAGGATTGGGAATTTTGGGATTCTGTTATGTGC
>JAGLQB010000023.1 GCA_023137045.1 Candidatus Pacearchaeota archaeon | reverse complement strand
TCTCCATAAGAAGGACTTAAAGAAGAATAACCCCCGTGATAAATTTCTCCGATAGTATAATCCTCTTTTGCCATATTTTAAATTGGTAAAATTTGTTTATTAATTTATCTAAAAGACTATATGAAAATTTTAAGTATAACTTGGCATCCCATGGGCTTTTTTATAGATATCAAACAAATTAAAATTCGTGTCTATTGCATTCTCCACGGCAAAAGGTCTTATGTATTCAGATTCAATAAAATTGTCTGATTTTATTGGACCAATTTTTTTTGTTTTTTCAGAAAGTTTTTTTGCAGTTTTATCTGCTGAGGAATTTTTTGATTCATAACGCCCAATTAAAGCAAAAAAAGGATTTGAAGAATCTTTGGATTTGTTTTCTTTTACATCTTCTGTTTTTTCTTCTAAAAAGAAATTAATTTCATCTTGTAATTGTTTTAAACTTTCTGTGGTTGTGCCTTCAATTAATCTTAAAACATCTTCAACATCTGACTGCTCAAGTTCCTCTTCAATTTTTTGTAATTCTTCGCTATTTAATGCATATGCCCTAAAAGTTATTTCTGCTTTTCCTCCAAAAAGATAGTGTGGTTGTTGGCTCACTTTTTGAGGAATTCCTCTAAATTTAAAATCAACTAAAATACAACTAAAATAATCTCTTTTTGTTTTTAGTTTTTGTAATTCTGCTGACAATTTATCTCCAATGGCAGCGTCTCCAATTTTTATTTTTGATTTTCCCAATAAAGTTAGTTCAAGCAAAATTGTGTTAAACGTTTTTACTAATGCTGGTTCTCTTTTCATTTCTTTCATTTCAAGTTCTTGAGCTGCTCTTAAATATGGTTTTGCCCACCGAGAATAAAGTTTTAGACTATTGACTTGGCTCCCCAGATATATTCTTTCAATTTCATATCTTTTTTGTAATTCTTTTCCAGATTGTTCAACCCAAATATTAAATTCTCTAACTCTTGGAAGTAAAATTCTTCTTACCCTGTCATTTAAATCTATTTTACTAACATCTTTTACATCTTTTGCCACCAGAAAAGCATCCATTAATGTTTGAAATCCTACTTGTCCCATTGCCATAGCTTTTATGCTGGAATTTCCTTTGGCTATATCTACTTTATCCATCCAAATTTGTTTTAAACTTAACAAAGCAGATTCTTTGTTATCTGATTTTAAATCTTCATAATTTTGTAATCTTATTCTAAACTCTTTTAAATCATAAACAATATTCAAAACGCTTCTCAGAACAGTATTTATGTCTCCCAAAATTTTTGCACCTTGCTGTTGCATTATTGTTCCCCTTTGTCCAAGTTCTGCAAAATGCCCTGAACCAGGAGTTGAAGAAAAAGTATCTGCATATTTTTTTGGAGCAAGACCAAAATCATTCATTAAATCAAGAATGAAAAAATAAACTGGTTCTAAAGTTTCTGAAGATGAATCATAAACTAAAGTGTGTTCTGCCAGAGGTTTTGGTTCAATTTCTTCTGCAGGAATTTTGTCGGCAGAACCATATTTTTTTAATAATTCAGCCCCATTTTTTGAATAAACTTTTGGATTTACTTTTCCAATAATCTGTTGAATTGTAGCCATGTTAAAAACAAGAAATACTAATTTAAAAAATGTTTGTATCACCTTATAGATAATCTCTATTAAGTATTGAAATTAAAAATAATCTGAATTTTTTCTGAGAAATATTTTCTTATCTGCCGAGTAAGTAAATTCATTGTTTTTAAAATTAACAAATACCTCACTTCCTTCTTCAATGTCATGTTCCATCTCAAATTCATAATTCAATTCTGAGACTATGAACCTATCAAGATTATTGTAAATATTACGAGCTCCCCATTTAGAAGGTTCACCCAAATTAATAATCTTATTTTTAGCTTTTTCTGCTAATTTTATTTTGTAATATTTAAGTTCGTCATTTGCTTCCCCTATATAATTATCAAGAATTTTATGGAGCGAAGAATTTCCCAATTCATTAAATCTAATAAAGGAAGTTATTCTTCCAAGAAATGCCTCTGAAATACCTTGCTTTCTTAAAATAGACATAATCCTCTTTTTTTCAATGTTATTTTCTGACATTCCTAAATCTGCTCCAAAACCTAAGCTTCTACCTACCCCTTGTTCAGAAGATTTATTGCCAGTGTTACTTGTAAAAAATATATATCCCTTAAAATAATATTTTTTAGATATATCTTCTTTAGTTTTCTTTTCAGAACTGGTATTAACAGTAACAAAACGATCTCCAAGGAAACTTGTTAAAGCCCCGTATATTTTTGGATTAACTTTGTCAATTTCATCAAACAAGATTATTGATTCTGAATAATTTTTTATGAAATCTGTCAAACGTCCCCCACGCTCATCAAATCCTATATAACCTGGTGGAGCTCCAAACAACTTTGAAGCTGTATGTTCTTCCCCATATTCAGAACCAGATATATGGAGGAAAGGAACTTCAAGTATATCTTCGGCTAAGGTTCTAACAGAACTTGTTTTTCCTGAACCAGAAGGTCCCATCATATAAAAACTTGGCACCCCATCATTAGGCATACCCCTGTGTTTTGTATTTATTAATGGTTTTAATATTTGTTTCATTGCTTCTTCTTGCCCAATCACCTTTTCACTAAGACGCTTTTCTAAATCTTCAAAATTAACATTTGCAATTGTGTCTATGACAGATTTATACTTCTTACCCCCGTCCTCTTTAGCTTTATCTATCTGAGTTTGGACTTTATCTACCTTAGTTTGAACTTCTGGAATTACAGAAAGGTCTTTTACTGGTGTTGAAAAGGTTAAATCAATATCAATTCCTTCAGCAATAGTTTCATATTTTAATGAAGGATTTATACTTATAACAGCCTTGTATAATGCTATTGTATCTTTATATGCAAATCCCCCAGCAGAAATATTATTTCTAATACACAAATTGGTTATTTTTGGAATATAGTCTTCTTTACTTGCCAAATTCTCTAATTTGAAACCTTTTACAATCATATCTCTCATTTGATTTGGAGAGAGTTTTATAAATTCTACAGGACATGCTCTTCCATCAAGCAATACTGGTTTTGTAACATATTGGAAAATTCCCATAATTTTAGATAATTCAGAAATATATAAAGTTATCTATTCTGGAGTAGTAACCAAAATAAAATAATTTCTCTATAATATTTTTTAAAAATAATAAACAAAACAAACTAAATATATTTTGGATAGCATAAATATATAAAAACTATTTGAACATTTTTCAAATTAAAGGTATCTAAAAATGTCCAGATGGAACCAAAAAACAACAGATGTAAAATTAATTGCTAATTATATACCTGCATGTAATGAAGCTTGGGGAAAAACAGATTCTTGTACCATGCATACAGAAAATCCTCTTTCTTTTTCTCGAAGATTACCAAGAAATAAATTATACAATTTAACTACAGAAGTTTATGCTCCAGAAGGAAGTTCTATATTGCCTTTTGAAGAGGGTGAACTAAAACATATTGAATGTGACATAAACACAAATATGGATGCATTTAGTTATGAATTAAAAACATTGGAAATTCCGGGAAAAAGCTTAAGAAAAGCTTACTCTAACACTGCAGTTGCATTTACCGTTGGATTATTATCTGTCTACACTTGGTGGTGGATGTTCTTCCGTATGCCATATTATCTTGCAGTAGGAACCGAAAACAAGAATAAAAATAAATATGCAAAGCAAATCCCAAATTATAATAAACGTCACATAATTATGGGCAAGGATAAAGATAGAATAGATGCTATCAATAACGTGTGTGAGTTTCATAATAATTTATCTGAAGATAATTATATTAAAAAATTGCAATTGACTAGAAATTATTGCTTGGAAAGAGAAAAGCGAAATCCTGCTTACAAAGAATTAACTCAAGGTTATAGAGACTTGCTTGAATCTAATCTTGAAGATAGTTATATTTTAAAGAAACTGCCTTACACTTCTTGGCAGGCATTAAAGAGTTTTCTTTTTAATCCTATGGGTATGATTCCTGTAGCAGAAATCCCAAAACAATTGATTAATGTAAGAAACTTACAAGACAAAGGTGCATTAGAAAAATATTTTAGTGATTAAAATGGTAAAATTAGAATTATACAAAGTTGCGCAGAAGGGCGATTTGCCTGATGTTTTAGTACCAGACAGAGATTGCTTAGATTCTGGAATGAGACTTAGTTGGGGAGATGTTATTTGTAAAAAAGCACTTTCTAAAGCATTATCTGCAGCTGAGCGTAATGAAGGATTAGAAGTCCTATTACAAGTTGGCTCTCAGGAAGAAATTGACAGCATCTTAGAAAAAACAACAAAACAGGATTCCAATATAGGGAAGGTTAATGAAAGTCCCAAAGTTCAGACATATATTAATGAACGAATACGAGATGCATTACAAGACACAGTAGGAAAACAAGATGCAATAAACAGTCAAACAGCTGGGGGTTACTTAAATTATATAATAAATGCGATGAATTCTAGCAAAGGTTTTCGTGGAATGGTTCATAGATTCTTTCCAGTACTTTTTATCTTACATCAACTACCTGGATTTCAACCAATGGTGTGGTCAATGATGCTTGTTGATCCAAAAAATTATGAAAATTGTAAAAGAGACCTCGCTGAACATTATTATGCAACTGAACGAGGTGTGGCTATGATGTATAATAATGTGAAAATTACCCCAACTCTAAATAGATATTCATTAGGAGTAGTTAATAAAATAATTAAAGAAGACAAGGAAGGAGAAGGTTATAATAATGCTTTTAGAATGTCAAGCAAATTGACTTTGCCACAAGCAGTTATAGATCATCTACACATAGCAACACAATCTACTGAACATACTCAATGGGGTGTTTATCAAAAAGTTCCAGTTAATTTTGTTACTTTACCTTTAGAAGATTTGACACAAAAATAAAATGTTAAGAAAAGATAAAAAAATTGATAAAAGAATAGAATACAAAGGCAAAATAGAAAGCTCCAATATTATTGATATTAATCAAGTAAACATAAAAGAAGTTGAAGCATGGAGTGAAAAAAATTATCCTACATTTACAAATGATTTATTGCACTATCTTGAAAATCTAAATAAAAATAATCATGGTTATTTTAAGAATGAAATTGTACCAGTAAAGCATTTTAATGGAAAAGAAGATTACACCGAATTAGTCGGAGGAGAGAAAAAAAGGATATACACAGTTGAAATTGGAAACCCAAATGCAGAACAAAAGATGGTAGTAGAATGTGTAAAACATGGTGGTGAACGTATTCATAGAGTTACGGGATATATGTTCCTTAAATCATTATTAGAACAACCAACTGAAAAAAAAGAAGAAATTTTGGACAAAGTCAGAATATCTGTATTACCTGTTGTGGATCCCATGGGTGCACATAAAGGAACAAGAGGTTATGTGAATAGAGAAGGTAATGAAACAAACAATCCAGTTATTGTAAGCATGAGACATAATCAGAACTTCTTTGGTTGGGAAGATGCTAATGCTGTAGAAGGAAGAAATTTGCAGGAAGCTAAGGGTTATAGGCTAAGATCTTTGCAGAATCATTTCTTAAATGTATTTGGACCTATTGATTCTTATGCTAGTCTACATGAAACAGTGATGTTTCCAAACTTGGTTTTCAAAAATCAGGGAGTAATGTTCTTATTGCATCACTATTTTACAGATGAAGAAGTTCAGAAATTATCAAGTTTAAAAAGAATGTTCACTAGCAAAGATAAAATTTCTCGCAAAATAAGAAAGGTTAATATTTTTAAGGAGGGCACTAAGTTTATTGAAGAGGAATTAAAATATCATCCAACTTTTATGAAAGCTACATCTATTCGTAACAGAGTTAGAGATTTGGGGCTAAATGTTTATGATGATAAATTAGACAAAGCTTTACAAATGTTAGGGCAGGGAAGAATGGCAGATATAAGTCTTGATGAATCTTTGTTAATGCTTGGACCATTTTATAGAAAAGCAGGAATTATACTTGCTCCAGATTTTTATGTTTTGAATGGTGTAACAAATGCCATGACCATTGAAACATTTTCAAAACCTGAAGCAGATAGAGTAAAAGAAGGACTAGGTTTTTTAGAAGCTAAATTACAGGTTGAAGTAAAAGATAAGAGGTTTTACAACTAAAATGAAATATTACTTAATGCCACACCCATTCAAAGAAAACGAGGATGTTCTTTTTGGAAAAGTTGGTTTTGCAGGTAATGGAACAAATTTTGATCTTGAACATTCCATTTGGAAACAATATCATGATTCAGAAAAGAACATACCGAATATTAAAAGAACAATTATTAGTGGCAAAGAAATTTCTAAAGAAAATTTAGAAAATCTTGTTGGAGAATATGAAAAAGGTCTTAACAAAAACTCTCTGGACAAAATATCTAAAGACAAATTTAATGTATATGCGAGACTTGGAGCGGGTTTAAGCATAAGTTATTTACTTTATTTCCATACACCAGATTCTATTATGGGGGGCATTAATCAATTTGCTGAATTTATCGGAGATCCATTTATTACTGGTCTTGCAAGGGTAAGTTTATGCGCGATTCCTGCAGTATTCAGTGTTGTAAAAAATGTGGGAATTCCTGTTGTGGGTAATTTAATTGGTGCTGGCAAAAAAAGATCTAAGATTTATAGATTACATAACAAAGAAAAAACACTTCAGGGAGAAAATAAATTTATTTCTCTTTTTGATTCGCCAGTCAAAGATGTCGTAATTAAAGATATGTATGAAGTTGCAAATAATATTGGCACAAAATCAAACAATAATAACATCATTAAAACTCTAAGGTCTTATATTAAAAACATTGAAGTGGATGATAGTCCTAACGTGGATAAATGGAAGATTAAATTTAATGACTTAACTAAAAGTGCTGAACAAGATGAGCAGTTTCCTTGGGGAGAGATTGAACAATTAAAAGATATGCAAAAGAATGTTTTAGGTCATATGGAAAACAATTTTAGATTTGCATCTTTAGAGGTTATCACTCCAGACTCAGATGAACAAGGCAAAGAAGCATACATAAAACAAGCTCAGAATTTGAGGGAATTTTTAAGAAATCCTGCTTCACAAAAAATAAGAAAAAGATTGTATACAACATATAAAGAACTTAAAAATTCAGATTCAAAAGAAAAACTCTTAGGGTATATGACAAGCTTAACAAAAGATTTTGAAAAATTGTATGGTTATGTTGCCAGACATGATTTTGGCGATAGCACAAATCAAAATGACAGGGGATCTCTAAAAGAATTCTATTATCATTTTTATGTAAAGTTCGGAAAAACAACTGAAAAATTAAGAAAGGAGGCATACAAAAGAAAATGAACAAAAAAAGAATTGTTGATAATCTTGAATATGAAGTGGAAAGACTTCTAAATAAACCAATAAAACATAACAAAATGAAATACTTTTTTGAACAAAGCAAATCTGTATTGGGAAAAATAAAATATTCTGCAACTGTGGGAGTATGTTTAACAGCAATGGCTCTGTCTGGTTTTCATACAATAAAACCAAATGAATATTTACAATTACATATCAATGAACTTGGGTATAGAGGCTTAATTGGTGAGAGAGCTGAAGTTGTTGAATATGAAGACAAAGGAATTTCTCTTTCTAAGGACACAAAATTATTTTGGTTTATTCCACGACCTTTTGTTAATATTCGTAAGATTGACAGAAATAAAAATTATGATGTGGAAGTATTTTATCCTGTGCGAGAATATGCTCCAACTGGTCCTTATAGTAAAGCAAGAAATTTCTGGGCAGGGGATTATGGAAGAGGTTATGAAGGAATAAATTTTAATGTTGAATTTAAGGTAAAAGAAAATTGGAAAAATTTGGATGCAGACGGAAAAGGCGAATTAAGATTGGAACAACTTTTGGGGATTGTGATTCAAGAACATATTGAAAGTAGAAAAAAAGAATTTGGTGAACGATTATATAAACAAGAAGGAAACATAGACAGAATGAAGTTAATTGGACATATGTCAAAAATGTTTAAAGAACAAAAATTTGAAGACAAAATCTCTTTGTTAGTTTACCCTTCACCATTTCTCAGACTATCTTATGGTTCAACATATGAAAGATACAGTCAAGGTTTTGACTACTTGAAATCCAGAATTGAAGAAATGGGAAAGGGCGTGAATAATTTTTATGATGAGGAAGATGCTTGGATGTTGTATCTAAACGATTTTAATGATTTTGTGGAAAGAGAGGATGAAAGAGTTAAAGGACAAGTGGAAATAGAAGTTAATGACATGAGGTCAAACCCCCTTGAATTTAAGAGTTTAATTAGTGATATTGAAAAAAATTATGGCGAACTAATGAAAAAATACCCAGAATTAGTTGCAAATTTGTCTGCTTATGCTCGACAAGATTATATGCTCGGTTTAACAATGGATAAAATAAAAGAAACATATGAACAAGGTGGAGAAGATTTTTTGACAGAAGGTTTACTAGAAAAATTAAAAACAGACAAAGGTTTATCCAATCTTATTGAAATTAACAAAGTTGAGAAATCTATTAAATCGTTTAGTGGTATAAAACTTAATAATCACATAAAAAGAATTGATGGTTTGTTATAATCAAATAGTTATTTAGAATAACATAAAAATATAAAAGTAATGGATTACAAAAAATAATATAAGATGACAAAAAAAAATATTCCGAAGATAATAAAAAATACATTGACTGGGTTACTAGGAACAGCTATCCTCGGTATAGGAGCATATACTTTAGCCACAAGTCAAATAAAATTAGAACCACAGCAAGGTGCAATTGTTAGAGAACTCAGAAATGTAAATAATGAATTATACAATGCTCCTAGGGGCATTATAAACAATACTAACAAATCAAAACGATTCAAGAAACAGCCATATATTCCTGGATTAGAAATTGGTTCTGTTGAAGAATACTTTGATTTAAATAAAGCAAGAAAAATTGACGGAACTTTTGCTTTTTGGTCTAAAGATAGAATAACATTAGAAAGAGATGATAGAGAATATGTAAGAGCTTTTAATTTTGGATGCGACGTAGATGTAATTAATTTAGAAGCATGGACTAAATGGGATCCAGTAAAAGATTATGGACGAACTTTTTCTTATTCAGAGATAAACTCAAGAGAAGAAGCTTTATCACAAATTATTGAAGAGGCTTTCCTATCAGGGATAAAAGATACTAATGGTAATTATGAATTTACTGATGAAGGATTACCTAAATTTTTGGGATTAAGTCAACAAACAGTAATATGGTATAATCAATTGGTAGCGCGACATGATTTTCTAATAGACAAATTAGAAGAAAATGGATTATTAGATAAATTAGATAATTTGAATGAGGAAGGTAAAAAAGAAATTAAAGAATTTTACAATGATTTCTTTGAAAAAAATCCTTGGTATAAGCTTGGACCTCTAAGGTTGGAAGCTGAGGGGCAAAGTATTCTAAGCACTCTCGAATCTTCTTACTTTTCACAATACCCTTGGTGGATTCGCCCAATGTTCTATAATAATTATAGTGGGGAGACTAAACAAAAAGCAATGGCGTCATTATATGGAATTAATCCTCCAAAAGATATGATGGCTAATGAAGAAAATTTAAGAGAAATTCCAGAAATAGAATCTAAATTATACAGAGATTATCCTAAGTTAACAGAGTTATCACAAAAACTTTCTGATGTAATAAAATATGACACAGAAATAAATGCTATAAATGTTATGAAGGGGGCAATCAATAATAGAAGGCAAGGACTACAAAACTTTAAAGAAACTATTCCGCAAGATTATCATAAAATTATTGACTTAATAGAAAAAGAGATTCAACAAACTTTTAATTCCTCAGATAGTTCTCTTGAAAGTTTAAGTCAGATTCTGGATAGCGAAAAAGGAGAAGAAGAACTTGATAATAAACTTAACAGCATGGTTGGTGATTATGCAAATGCTCAATTACAAATAGCACAGATAGCTTTAATGAATGAAGGATCTAAAGAAGTAGTCAAAAGGATAGGGAAGAGTATTTCTGATTTGGAATTAGTAATTAAAGAAGAAGGGACAAATGTATCTAATGGTATAATCAATGATTATCAAGAGTATATTCTGGCTCAAACAGGTGGAGAATTTACTGCTAAAGATTTACCCTTTGAGGCATTGCAACAATCTTGGGAAGCATTCATCCAATCTAATCCTTATCAACTTGCAAATGAAAATATTTTGCAACACACTGTAACACAAATAATATTAAATCGGCAAGAAAGATTATCAAATTCTGCTGGAGAATGTATGGATAAACTTGATAATCAAAAAGTAGCAAAGTTGCTATATGAAAGTATTTCTAAAGGTTTGCAGGCACAAAATATAGATTTAAAAGAAATTAATGAGTTTAATATCGAATCCATAGTCAATCCATATGTTACTAGTTATAGTGAAACACATGCATTGGAATATATTGCTGCAAAATTAAATTTGAATGTGCATAAGTATGCAATGAACAATGATTTGATGGAAGTAGAAAACATACGTAAAAAAGAATTAATACCTTTTTTTGAGGAATACCTTCTTAATACACAAGAAAAAGAAATGAAATTGTGGGATTATGCATTGGAGAACATATTAAGTGGTAATGGAG
>JAGLQB010000022.1 GCA_023137045.1 Candidatus Pacearchaeota archaeon | reverse complement strand
CCAACAATAAGAACTGCTAAAACTAAAACTCCCAAGATAATTAAGATAATTGCATTTGTACTTAATCCTTGACCTCTTTTGTTCATTTGATTTTTGCCAAATGGACAACTGAGAAATCTTTGATTACCTCTTTTATTTTGCATATTCATTTTAAGTTTAACTAATTTATAAACGTTTTTATTTTTTAACTAGGCAAATTATATTTAACAGAAAATAAAACTTTTTTATTTCCATCGAGCTTTTCCAAAAACAGATATTTATTTCCTGCTTCATCTATTTTTATTCCAAAAATATCTTGAATTTCATTTTCAGGAATTCCCATTTTTTCATAAAAAATGTATTTTTCCATTTGAGAATTTATTTGCTCCATTAAACCAATATCCATAAAAGATTTTTCAATTTCTTTATCTGAAAAATAAAAACTTATAATTGCCAATACACATATTGCAAAAACACCGATTACTAAGATAGTAACTGGAACATCTGCATGTTTATTTTTTATAAATTTTTTATTCATTTTTCCATTAAAAGTAACCTTAGGTATTTATCTTTATTTAAAAAATAAATTTCTTCAGATATAAATGAAACAAATTTCCAGCTTATATCCCCTCCCCTTACATCACTGGGTCTTGAACCAAAATAATCATTTTTTCTTATCTTAACTCCTTCAAAATCAAATCCCAGCCAAACAGCGTGAAGATAATCTTTTTTATAAAATCTTTTAAAAATTTGCGACGCCAAATTTCCATTAAAATCATTTAAACTTTCATCTATTATTAATTGATTATAAATATTTGTTCCATCTTCATCCTGAGTCAATAAATATCCTGATAAAGATTTCACTGCAAGTAAATCAGAATTTCTATATGTCTTAAATTCTTTAGATTCATCTTTTGTAAAAGAAACGATAAAAATTGACAAAATCAAAATCACGATTATCGCAATCGTTGCAATAACCCATGTCATTGTTTCTCCTATCTGTGCTCTTTTATTATCTAACATTTTTTTCTGTCTTCCTTACAATTGATAAAATTTTTACTGCATATTTTTGATTATCTTTACCTAATGTATAAAAACTTCTCTCGACACAAATCGGAAAATTTCTTCCCATTCTGTCACAATCATCTTTCAAATTTATATTTCCTTCAAAAAAATCAAATTTCAAATCCCCTAAATTATCCTGCATGTTTGGGTCAAAAGTATAAAATTCAATTTTTAGATAATATTGTTCCAATTCTTTCCACCCATAAACATCTTCAACATTAAAATTCAAATCACACTGCTCTAAAAAATTATTTTTAAATTCTTCATCAAACAAAATATTTTCTTTTAGATAACCTCCTTCAGCTACACAATTTGCAATTTGATTTGCCAAAATATGTGCTTCTATTTCTCTGACGTCATAAGGTTCTCCGTAAAAAATCGCAGCCATATAAACAATCGCTGCAGCTACAAGAAATAAAATAACAAACCAATACATTGAAATTATTTTGTCTGTACCTTTTTTATTTTTCATTTTATTTAATTTATTGTAATAACATAAAATCCGTTATATTCATTATTTTCATCTTTGTCTGGATACATGCCCACTTCAATATTATTAAAAAAGGAATAAGCATAACCACCTTTTTCTTGTAATTTAACTGTCACAACGTTTTCTTGAATATTAACCATCTGGAGAACGTCCCATTCTTTTTCTTTTTTGTCAAAAGCATTTTCCATATTGAAGTGAATTTCCATTCCTGGTTCAGCAGAATCAAGAGTTAATGCTATTTGTTTTGCATACATTTCTTCCAAAACAGCAACGCTACCCATCTTTGAAAATAAAAAAACCATCAAGATTGTTAAAAAAATCAGATTTAAAATAATAAAAATTATATTTTCTACCAAAATCTCCCCACGTCTAGAAAACCTCTTTTCAAACATAAGTTCAAGATACAAAAATACTTAATAAATGTTTAGAAAGAAAGCTTTAAAAAAGTAAAAAATAAGGCTCTTTAATGAGCAAATTATTTGGGGGCTTAGTGGCTAAATTTGGGCTACTTGTAAGTGCCAGCATGATAGCTGGAGGAGTTTATTTTTCTGCGATAAAAAAAGATAATTTTGGAGATTGTTTTAAAAGACCAGCTCATGTTGTAGAAATTTGTGATGAAGATTATTCTATTCCTGTAAAAGATGAATTTGGAAAATTTATGCAAGAAAAACTTAGAATAACTATGGAATTAGATAAAGAAGATAATGTTCTATATCTTGGAAACTATACTCAGGATTATGACACAAAAGATTGGTCTGGAACTGAAAAAGAACTTCTTCCGACAAATCAAAGACATACTGGAATTAACCATGTTTATTCAAAAACATTTATTTTACATCCATCAGAAGTTAAAATCACAAACCAAGAACAAATAGCATTCTTAATTCCAAATTATGCGTGGGATAAAAATCTTAAACCCTATGAAAAACACAAAGAAGCTCAAATGGCAATAGAGGGTGGAGAAAAAATAATTGATTGGGCTCTTGGACAAATACCCATACCATTTTTTCATGATTTTATTAAACAAGGGATTGAAAACGCAACTGAAAAAGAAAAAGAATATTACGAAACATTATTTGAAAAAATAAAAAAAGGATACACTGCAACAATTATTCCTTCTCAAATTCCAAATAAACTTTTTGGTTATACAGAAACCGCAAGAGAATCTAAAATTTCTTTTGATACCCACAAACTAAAAGAAAAAGCTCAAATCTATCTCTGGACAAAAATTGCTTTAGGAAATCCAACAAAGAGTGCAGATAATTCTTTTCCAAATAAATATGGAGAATTAGAAAATGTTGTAATTGAATTTAGCTTAGGGAGAGAGAAAGAAAAAGAAACTGCAGAAAAATTAGAAGTTATTAATAAAGAACTTGATTGGTATTTTTTACAAGGAAAAGAATTAGAAGGAATATCTCTAACTCAAGATTCAAATTTTGGCGGAACTAATAAAGAAAACCCATTTATTTTGAGTCAAACACAGATAGATGAATGGGAATTAGAATACCTCAAAAGTGCAGGTTTTGCCTCATACACTATTGCAGATGGCATGAAAAATGCTGAAATAATTATGGAAATTCAAGAGACTTTTTCTGGAGCACCAGAAACAAGTTTTTCGCCGATGAAATCACAACCGAAAATATTAGAGCGATTAGGTTTCTATAAAGATAATACATTCATTTTTGTTATGTGTAGAGATATAGAAACAAAAGAACAGGCAACTTTTTATGTTAATTCTCTGATAAATTACCATAAAAGAACAGGTGTAAAAATTATAACAAAAGAGTACGCCGAAGAATCATTAAACAATGAAAATTTTCATACTTTTTTAGAAGAAACAAAAAGTTTAATGCAAAATCATGATGATGACTGGAGTTTCCCAGCAAAAATTAGATATTTTTTCAATTAAGCTTTAGTCACAAACTCGTCGCATTCTAACTCAAAATCAATTTCAGCAGATTTCAAATAATATGCATAAATGAAAATATCTTTTTTCAAAAATCCCCAAATTGCACCACTTTTAACTCCAGTAACAATAGCATATTTATCTTCTCCTAAAATCAAATCTTCGTCAAGATTTACATCTAAATAAGAAACCTCATTTTGAAACTTATTGACATCATGAGAATCATAAAGATAAGTAAAATATTTTTGGGATTTATCCTTATTAAGATTATTTAGATATTCGTAAAATTCCCTGTAACTAATTTGATAATCTTTTTCTAAAATCGTTTCATCAAATTTAATGATAGAACATATTGCGCAACTTGTTTTTCCCAAAGCGATTTTATCACTTAATCCTAAATAATTTAATTCTCCTTCTCCAAACATCCACCAACAATCAGTCATCTCGTCAGCTATTACTTTCATAATCTCCTCTTTACTATTAGGATTTACCTTAGTAGTTATAGTGGGATTTATTCCTTCACAATTTCCCCCCCCAGAAATACATAAGTAATTAGTAGTACAATCAAGCTGTCCTACAAGACCCTTGCCTGTTGATTTCAAAACAACTGAAGTATGACAAATTTCTTTATTGCTGGTCTCCCCTAAATTAAGCCTAAACAACAAAAATAAAATTATCACAAAACTTGTGATTATAATAATCAGCATAATTATTTGTTGCGTTGTTAATTCTCCTCTCTTTGATTTTTGCCTTTTTATTTTATTTCTCATTATCCTATAATTCCAAATTTTTTAAGCATAAGATATATTCCTGCCAAAGCTAATCCAAAAAATACAATCCAGATAAGATATTTTATTAAAGTATTAAAGTTCATTTTCTTCAACTATTTTTTTATTTTCATAATCAATTATTAATACTAATGGCAAATTCTCTATTTTAATATTTCCTTCTCCAACAATAAATTCATTTTCAATGCAAATCCCTTTCTCGTCACATTCCTCAGGGTTATCCTTAGGACAAATACAAATACAATTGCTCCAGCCAAAATTAGAACAAGACTTAGGCATACCCTCTTTTGTTTTTTTCAAAAATAACTTTCCCTTAGAGAAAAGGTGTGGCCAACTTCCAATAACCCATCCTTTAGGATTATAAATCTCAATCTTATCCAAATTAGAATTTAACCCTTCTGACAAATGTTGCAATGATTCTTTTGCAAACTCCAAATCATTTGAACTTTTATTTCCCAAATATAAAGAAGTTAAAAAATAAATCAAAAAACCTATACAAATTACTGCTATAACCATTTTCAAAGTTTCTGAAACCAATAATTTTCCTTTTTTGTTTTTCATTGTGTTTTTTTTTGTTGTTTTTTATTTTAATAAAGCAAAAATAAATTTAGTTGAATTATTCCCAAAAAGATTTTTAAAAAAATCAATAACACTATTTTTAAAGAAAAGGTACAATCCTCCAACAACAGCCACAACTACAAAAATGCCAAGAATAATTTTTATCAGTTGATTTATTGTTAGTTCTGCCATGAATTATCTTCCCCGAAACAAATTCTGAATTTTATCTATTAAAGAAATTCCCTCTCCCTTGAGTAAAAAAATCGTAATCATAACTATCGCAAGAACTGCAATTCCTATTAATAACCATGGAAGATATTCTGAGATCACCCCTCGCTTTTTCATAAAATAAAAAAAGGAATATAATTAATAAATGTTGGGGTGTAATTGATTATTTTAAAAAATTAAAGCAGTCCACCAAGTACAATTGATGTAAGTGCAAACAACGCTAAAACAGTCAAAAGAGAAACTATAAAATAAAGCACTACTCCTTTCTTTAAATTCTTCCCTATTTTATTTGTTTTCTCAAGTTTATCTTCTCCAGAATCTATTGTCACCAAAGTTCCTGTTAAAATAAAAATTATTTGAATAAGATAAATTCCGATTGCAATTTGCAAATAATATGGAGGAATCATTTTCATCACATCAAATATTTCCAAGATATTTCCCAAACCTCCAATTCCTGCCACTCCACCTTCCCCACTTAATTGAGAGATATTTAATTTATTTAAAATAGAAGTTATCATTGCTGCTAAACCTACAACAATACCTGACAACAACGGTGTCAAGAAAGTCATATTACTTTTCATTCCAGAAATAATCTCTGCAAGCAAATCCTTAAGCCGATTCGTAATCTTTTTTATGTTTTTTACATATTCAGAAATGCTCATAAGACTTATTGCAGCAATCTTTAGACCTTTCTTCGCTGACTCAATTAAAATCTTCATGCTTGTTGCAATTAAATCAGAAGGGTAGCGACTTATCGCGCCTCTTTTAGTATCAAAAATAGCTTTTTCGACACCCATGCCCATTTGTCTTATGTTATAATTAACTCGTTTGAAAAAGTCCTCTGTTTTCAATCCCTTTGAGGATTCAGCAACCTGACCAAACACGAGTTCAGATGGCACTCCATTCCCCATTCTATTTCCTAATTGAAACAGGGAATTATTAAATTCATTTTCAAGTTGTTTTGTGTTCTCTCTTTCTTTAATCAAATCCTTTGTTTTATTTTTAAAAACCGTGGAGAAAAACAACGCCGCTCCAAGAGGAATAAATAAACTTAACATTAAAGCGCCAATTCCAAAAGGCCCGACATAACCTCCACCAAATTCCTTAAAATCAAAAAACTTTATGTCTCCAAAAAAACCAAGTCCTAATTGAGCAAAAGTGTAATCTTTTTCCAAACCAAGTAATTCAGGCATTGGAGTAAATTGAAATATTAGGGGCAAAAACCCAATTATAAAAAATGGCAAATACATCAAAAATGCCTTATAGTAATATTTATTGCTTTTGTATTTATGATACAAAGGATTTCTTTCTAACAATTTTGTTTCACCATAACCACCTGGTCTTAACACCATGATTTTATCCATCATAAAAAATGCCATAAAAGGAATAATCAAATTATAAAGAATAACTACGTGGGTCCATCTAAGCATATCTCCAACCATTGCAGATGCCAAAGGAAGCAGGGCTATGCCCAACACAGGCAACATCACTGCCAGCATATAAACATTCGTCAAAGGGCTCCGAACATTATGGGTGAACTTCAACATCTTGTTGTAAACTCCATCAAGAATTACCTGAAGGGATTTTTCCAATGTTGCTATTCTTCTTGCATTATCTGGTTCAAATAAACTACTTTCAATCAAATGAAATGCCTCAATAAACTCTACAGAATAATCTCTCCAAGTTTCAAGATAGTTATCAAGACTTTCTTTTATTGTGGAAAATTTTCCAACTTCAACATTATAAAACACTTTCTTAAAATCAAGAGCAAGAGGATACTGTAAATGTTCTGAAGCAAATACAATTGCCCTTTCCAAATTTGGAGTGTGCCTCATATAAACTACAATATATAAAATTGCTGGAACCATCTGTGAAGAAGCTTTAAGTCTCCACTTATTTGCTAATCTCTTAGGATAACTATTAACAAAATAAAATAAAAATAAAGATAAGATTATCATTAAAAAGAAAAATAAAAATGGAAATTCTCCGAAGCTTCCTTTAATTAAAGCTATTGCAACAGAAATTAACAAACCCAAAACAAATACTCCTGCAAAACTCATCACACTTAAGGTCATTGCTTGCGAAGGTTCTAAATCAAGATTTGAAATTTCAAGGTCCCTCTTAATTCTTTGTTCATCTTTTTGAGAAATGTTCAGTTTTATTGCACTACCCAAAGTTTTACACCATCGCTCATATCTTGTTAATTCTGGTGTCATCTCTTGTTTAAATTTAGCATACTCTCTACTATAACTAACAGTCTTCTTAGCAGACCCAACTTGCCCTTCTATCTTACTGCTATATTTTTTAAGAATATCTTTTACATCAGGTTTTCTATAAGGTGGCATTTTATCATCTCTATAGAAAAAAGAGTAAAGATTAATTAATAAATCTTTTGAGGAGAAGGATTAAATTTTGATATAGATTTAATCCTTACCAAGTAGAAATAGCTGACCTTTTCCAAGTATTAGTCGCGGTGCAGATATAAATATAATTTGTATCCCACGCTATCATTCCCTGAGTTCCTGTTGCTGATGCTGAAGCTGGAGTTTGAGATGTTCTTATTCTTATTGCATCTGAATCTATATCTAATTTCTCTGTTGGACTACTTGTTCCAATTCCAAAATTACCTTGACCATTATAATAACTATTTACATCTGCACCTAACATCAAAAATACATTACTACCCTTATCCCAACCAACAACTCTCCCATCTCCTGCTGTTGTTTCAGACACTCCAAATATTCGGCTGGTATCATTACTTCGCTGAACATCAAAATTCCAATCATTATTATTACCTTTTATTGTTAATCTACTTGCTGGACTACTTGTTCCAATACCAACTCTCCCAGATGCAGAATTAACATACAAAACACCACTTGAATTTAAATTATCCTCAATTTCCATAGAACCTTCTTTAACAATAACATCTCCTGCAAGAATAGTAGTTAGAAAAAATATAGCGAAAACTAAAACAAGTATTACAAGTTTACTATTTAAAATCTCTAAAAGTTTCCCTCTTTCTTTTTTCATTCTATATTTATTAATTTTTTATATTATTTAAATTTATAGTTCTGAGTTTTCATATAACCTCCCTGTCAAACATAAATCTCCATCAAAGTCAATATAACTCATATTATAATTAGATAAATTTCTTATGATAAAGGCATCTCTCGTCGGATTACATACTGCACTTTGGTCAGAGCAATCACCAGTTGTTATGCACATGTCCCCTGTTGAATTTATGTAAGCAACATTAGCATTTGTTGAATTTCTTATGATAAATGAATTTGCTCCAGGATTATCACAATTTCCTCCTGAATAACATTTTCCTTTTAACACAATGTTTCCTAAATTGCCAAGCCATGCAACAATACTTCCTGAAGAATTTTTGTGGAAGAATTTGTGTGTGTCGTCTGGAACATCAACACTAAAATAAACTTTTTCACTATTATTCATATTTCCAACACCATCTTGACAATAAAAATTTACAAGATAAGCTCCATTACCTATACTAGAATTAGTTGCAGTAAAATTTCTATTATCTGTTGAACTCATTGTGATATTTGTTATTCCATTATTAAGAGAGTATCTACAAATACCATCTTCATTTAAAGTTACATTAAAATTAATTAAAGAAGTTTCATAAGTTTGATTCAGTGGAGAATTTATATTTACATTAGGGGCAGTATTATCTACAATTATTTCAACAGTAAAATTCTCGTCTGCAAAACCACCTCTCGATTTATTATCATAAGCCAAGCAATTCCAGATAAAATTAGTTCCACTTGGAATATTGCTAAGAGTAAAAACTGTTATATTGGAAGTCCCGCTTATATTTTTAGTTTGATTTGCCTGCCATGTTCCAGAAATATTATGATACAAGGTAACATTTACAAGATTAGAATTATCCTCAGCTTGACAAACAAGAGTAATATTTCCCTTTGTTGTATATGTTGAATTATCATTGGGGTAAAGTAGATTTACTTCTGCAGGAGTATCACAATAATATGTGCATCCTGTTGTGCCAGAATCACTCCATCCATCTGGTTTTTCACATCTATTTCCTCCCCCAATAGAATCATACATATTAGTTGTATAAATATCATAAATAGAATTAGATGGACAAAAATCATTATTATATATTTCAAGACCATCTTGATTATTAATATAAATTCCATAAGCATTATTTGACAAATTATTGTAGTGGATATAATTTTCAAGGTCATTACCAGCTGCCAGAAAATATATTCCGTAATCATTATCTTCAAAAATGTTATTACGAATATTATTCCACTGACTATATCTTAAACGAATTGAATAATAATTATTCAAAAAAGTATTTCTCTCGATTATGGCATTTCCTGCAGTATCTAAGCCATCTCCGGTAAAATAAATTCCTTCCTCCTCTGCATTCACAAATACATCATCTTTAATATCAATACCGCTAAACTCTCCATCAAATTTTATTCCTTTTTCTTCAACATCAAAAATACTGTTTAATATTTCATACGTAGTTCCACTAGTCCCATTAACGATTATTCCCTGACTTCCATTAAAAATACAATTAATTATTGCCCATTTATCTTCATCATTAGGAACTCTAATGCCAACTGACCAAGGAGAAATTGTAGCACCTTTGCAATTCAAAAGAACATAATCTCCAGTAGCTGTCCAATAGAGATCTTCTTCATAAACTCCCTCATCTGTAATTTCAATCATATCGTCTGTAATTGCATTATCCAAAGCATCTTGAATATTATCATAATCACAAGTTGGAGCCCCTGCTTTGCAGACAGTAATAGTATCCCCTCCGACACAGGTTTCATCATATTCACATTTACTTTCTTCTGCACATCCAGAAGGGGTGCATGTTCTTGTGTGTTGTCGTTGGAAACCTGAGCAACTTCCTCCACCACAACTTCCAGAAGACCAGGATGTACATGAACAATTATTAAAAGGGACTTCTTCTATTGCCTCCGCAACATCAATCCTAGGATATGTTGTCTCAGTTTCAGAATCCCAAATTGGTCTTCCTGTATCCCGTAGGATTTGTTTAATTTCATCTGGAGTAAGTGTTGAATTCTTTTGTAACATTAATGCTACTGCTCCTGCGACATGTGGTGTTGCCATAGAAGTGCCATCAATAGTCTTAAATCCGCCATCATTCCATGTAGAAGTAATTTCAGAACCAGGGGCTAACAAATCAAGAAGTCCATTATGAACATTACTATAACAAGGAATCGTATCTTCATCTGCTGACCAATCCCAACAAGTAGTAGGAAGCCACCACTTTGGGTAACCTTCATAACCTAAATCTTCATCATAACTTGCACCAACAGAAATTACTTGATTATTACATGCAGGATAATTTATTCCATCATCATATTTTTCATTGCCTGTAGCAGCAATAATTGTTATGTTACCATTATAAGCATTATTTATTTCTGTGTCCATTGTTGACGGACAAGATGAACTTCCAGGATGGCTCGCATGGTCTCCTAAGCTCATACTTATAATATCAACTCCTTGATTATCACACCAAGTAATAGCACTCCTAACATCATTAAAATCTCCATTACCATCTTCATCCAAAACCTTAACAGCATAAATATCAACATTATAACCTACACCCTTATATGTTGAATCTTGTGATACAATTGTTCCAATAACATGCGTTCCATGCCCATTGTCATCCTCTGCAGAATCATCTTCACCAGTATTATCTGGGCAACAATTGTTAGAACAATAACAATACTCATCAACTATTGTTCCAGATAAATCTGGGTGGTCAGTATCAACACCAGTATCAATAACACAAACTTTAATCCCTTGACCAGTAAATCCAAGAGTATTCCAAGCATAAGTAGCATTTATTAATAGAGCACTTTCATCTAATAAAGCATAAACAGGAGCATTATAATAAA
>JAGLQB010000021.1 GCA_023137045.1 Candidatus Pacearchaeota archaeon | reverse complement strand
GGATATGCTGAATCAAACAAATCTCCAGCTATAAGAACGAAATCTACTTTTTTGCTTATACAAATGCTGATTGTTTTCTGAAATGATTGGAAATTTAACTCCTGCAGTGGCTCTTGTTTCCATCCTCCAAGATGAACATCAGATATATGTGCAAATCTTACCATCTTTGTTTCTCCTCATTTTAAAAAAGTTTATAATATCCGAAAAAGATATTCATATATAAAATTGATTGTGATTTAGTATAAAATGAGGGTCAATATTCTTTTTGGGGGAAAAGCTGGACAAGGAGCAAACGTTCTTACAGAAGTTATGGGGAAAGCGCTCGTAAAACAAGGTTATTATGTTTTTTATTCGCGAGATTATCAATCATTAATTAGAGGGGGACATAATTTTAATGTGTTGACATTTTCAGAGGTTCCTGTTCATAGTAATGACAAGGCAATAGATATTTTAGTCCAACTTGATGAAAATACAACTAAGATTCATAAAAAGGATTTAAAAAAGAACGGAATAAGTTTAGTGGGTCATACTGAAAATATGTATTATGCTGGTGCATTGTTTAAAATTTTTGGTTTAGATTTCAGAATTCTTGAAACAGAACTCAAGGCATTAGGGAAAAAATTTGAAGAGAATATACAGGAAGCAACAAAAGGTTGGGAAGACACAAAAACAAACATGCAAATTACCAAAGTAGAGGGAAAGAAAATCAGATTTCTTGATGGAAGTCAGGCTATTGCAGATAGTGCTATTAAATCTGGGTTGGATATTTATTATGCATATCCTATGACTCCTGCTACAACTGTTCTCTCAGAACTTGCAGGAAAGCAAATCGCAAATAATTTTTTAACATTACAGTTAGAAAATGAGATTTCGGTAATCAATGCAGCAATTGGTTCTGCAATTACTGGCGCAAGAGCAATGATTGGAACTTCAGGTGGGGGCTTTGATTTAATGACAGAATCTTTAAGTTTGGCAGGGATGATTGACATTCCTTTAGTCATATATCTTTCGCAAAGACCAGGTCCTGCAACAGGTGTTGCGACTTATACTGCCCAAGAAGATTTGAATACTGCGAGATGCTCTGGACATGGGGATTTTCCCAGATTGCTCGTTGCTCCAGGAGACATAAAAGAATCTGAAGAACTAACAAATCAAGCATTTTATTTTGCAGAAAAATATAAAATTCCTTCAATAATTATAAACGACAAACATCTTGGGGAAAGCTATTATACTGAAACAGAATCTCCGACAATGCTCAAAATTAAAAAATTAACTCCCTTGGCAAGGCATAGTGGTAATGAAACAGATAAGGACGGTTTGACAACTTCTGACCCAGAAATTGTAAAGAAAAATGTTGATGAGAGGATGGCAAAAATAGAACTGATGGAAAAAGACATGAAAAAATTTGAAACTTTTAAGATTTATGGAAATAAAAATAGTAAAAATTTAATTGTATTTTGGGGTTCTACTAAGGGTGCGATAATTGATGCTATGGGAAATTTAGATTGCAGAGCATTGCAAATTCTTTATCTTGAACCATTTCCAACTGAAATAAAAAATGAATTACTAAAAGCACAAAATTTAATTTTAGTTGAGAATAATAAAAAAGGGCAACTCGGAGAATTAATTGCAGAAAAGACAGGAATTTTTTTCAATGATAAAAATAAAATTTTAAAATATGACGGACGTGCTTTTGACTGCGATGAATTGCAAAAAGAAATTAAGGGGATGTTAAAATGACAAACTTAAATACAAAAAAAATTCCATCATGGTGTCCAGGGTGTTATAATTTTCAAATACTTGCAGGTGTGAAAAAAGTTATTGAAGCAAAAATTAAGGCAGGACAAAAGAAAGAAGATTTCATGGTGGTTTCTGGAATTGGCTGTCATGGAAAAATACTTGATTATATTAATTTGAATGGAATCCATACTCTTCATGGAAGAGTGTTGCCAACTTGTTTGGGAATGAAAGTTGGAAATCCAAATCTAACTGTTTTAGGATTTTCTGGAGATGGTGATGCCTATGCTGAGGGAATGGAACACCTAATTCACGCCGCAAGATATAATTCTGATTTCAAATATTTTGTTCACAACAATCAGGTTTTTGCGCTTACAGTTGGACAGCCAACACCTACAACAGAAATAGGATTCAAAGATAAAACAACTCCTCTTGGGGTTAAATTTCCTCCAATAAACCCAATAAAATTAATGCTTGCTTCTGGAGCAACTTTTGTCGCGAGAGTTTTTGCTGATGTTGGTCAAATTGAATTTGTCTTAAAAGAAGCATTAAAACATAAGGGGTTTGCATTTATTGAAGTTTTGCAACCTTGTATAATTTTTCACAAAGATGAAGGGTATCAGGATAAAGTTTATTCTTTAGATAAAGTGGGGCATGACAAAAGTAATTTTGAAGCAGCATGGAAAAAAGCACAAGAATTTGATTACAATGCAGTAGAAAAAATTCCTTTAGGAATTTTTTATCAAACACAGAAACCAGTCCTTGAAGAACAGTTTGAACAATTAGTTGAATTGAAGAAAAAAGGAATTGGGTGGAAAAATGTTAAAAGATAATTTTAACTAATTAGATTATTAAAAAGTTCTATTAATTCTGATTTAAAAAGAAAAACAGCTGTTAATATTCCTACCAAAATTAAAAGGAAAAATATAAGGATAATTGTCATGACAGTCCCTTCTGGTTTTTTTTGTTTATTCCCATAACCAGAAACATTTTGTATGGTTCTTACAGGTCTGGATGTTATTGCTTTTCTGGGATATTTTTGCTTTTTAGGTCTAACTTTCTTTACAGAAGATATTTGTCTCTTAGGTGTTGAAGAAATAGTTTTTTTTTGCGAAGGTTGTGTTTGTGGTGAGTTTACAAATCTTGCAGCTTCTTCTATTTCTTCTTTTTTGTAATTAGCATTATAGAAACTATTCATGGCTTGTTCAAGAGACTCTCCCTTAGATAGAGCTAATCTTAATCCTCCAAGAATATCTTCATTCACCATGCCAATACTAAGAATATTTTATTTAAAAAAGGTAGTTTTTTATTAAAGAAATCTGATTACAACTTCAAAACTTTTCCATTAGATGCGAGATGGGAAGTCTCTCCAAATTTATATCCAAATTCTGAAGCTAATTCAATAAGAGGTGTTTCTTGTTGAAGAGTTCCATGTGCAGGAATAATATGTTTTGGTTTTACTAATTCAATTAAATTTCTTAAGTCTTCCCTGCTTCCATGTCCATGAACATGAACATCTGTTTGAAGTTTAACACCAATTTTTCTTAATTTTTTATCCATTTTTTCACGATTAAGAATACTTACTGAAACAGGTATTATACTTGATGAAAAAATTAGGTGATCTCCTTGTCTAAAATTAAATGGAGTATTTCCCTTAACAATTCTGTCAAGAATAGAATTTTCTTCTGCTTGATGTCCTGTACAAACAATTAAATATTTTCCCCTATCTTTTTCTAATTTTCTCAAAAAAGCTTCTAATTGTTTTCTGTATTTTATAATTTTTATTTTATTCTTGAATTTACAAGCATTAACTTTTGATGCTGCTTCAACATATTTGCTCAAACTTCTTCCTAAAAAAACTATTTCTCTGTGTGTTTTTTCTGCAAAATGCACTATATTGGTTAACCGTTCTATATGTGAAGAAAATGTTGTTACAAAAATTGCAGAATTTTTGCCTCTTAATTTTGAAAAAGCATCCTCCAACATATGTTGAGCTATTTTTTCTCCTCCTGGTTTCTTTTCGGTTTTAGAATAAAGTGCATCCACCACTAAAACTTTGACTCCTTGTTTTCCTAAGACTTTTAATTTAGAATAATTCGGAGGTCTTCCCAAAGTTGGATAATTATCAAATTTTAAATCTAAAGCATAAAAAAAGATTCCCTCTTTTGTATGGAGCGCCAAAAAAACGCAATCAATTGTTGAATGAGTTGTATGAACAAAGTCTACTTTATAATTATCACTTTTTCCTTTAATTATATGGCAGGAATCTGGTTGAACTACTTTTAATTTATTCTTTATTCTTATTTTGTCGTCTTCAAGAATTGTTTCCAGCACTTTCATAGTAAATGGCGTTCCAAAAATAGTCGCCTGAGGATATCTATTTGCCAGATAAGGAACTCCTCCAACATGGTCTAAATGTGCATGACTTATAAAAATAGCTCTGACCTTATTTCTCCAACCAAGTTTGTCCAAAATTCTGTCATCTGGAATTACTCCAAATTCTCTAAGTTTAGATTCAGAATATACTTGAGTATTTCTATTCCCTTTATTTAATTTAGGAGTATATTCTAAAACATTCTCTTCTTGGAGTTCAACTATTCCAGGTATATGTATGCCAATATCAAAGATAAATACATCATCTTCAATTTTTACAGCCGTCATATTTTTTCCAACTTCTTCAAAACCACCTATAGTACAAATTTCCATCTTAAAATATTATTTTTCTCTTTTGTAAAATTAATTGGAAGTCTTAGTTTAAAAATGCTTTTAGAAATGTTTTTAATCTTTATTCAGTTATTTTTATCATGAAAGCGAGACAAAAATTTTCATTCATTCGCCATAAGAGGTATGTCAAATGAAACCACTAAAACCTTCTATGAAAGAAAATAAAAGATATCTTCTTGTGAGGGGGAAAAATCTAAAGGAGAATATTGAAAAAGCGATTTTGGAATTTGTTGGGGTTTTGGGCATGTCCAAGGTTGGTTTGTTTTGGATTAAAAAAAATGCGGATTCTGCAATAATTTCTGTAAATCGCGAGATGGTTGATTCTGTGCGTGCAAGTCTTTGTGTCTGGCCAGATAAAATGGATGTAGAAAAAGTTTCTGGAACTTTGAAAGGGCTGAGAAAAAAGTAACCAAAAAACTTTTAAATAGTAATTAATAACTGATTTTGAAGTAAATAAAAAAATTAAATTATTATCAACTTCTTAAGAAATAAATAAATTGAATAAGCATTTTTTTGCTTACAAAAAAACACAATGGACATTCCAATAGATATGCAAAATCAAGCAATGGGTTATGATAGAACTGCGACGATGTTCTCTCCAGAAGGTCATTTGCTTCAGGTAGAATACGCTGAAAAAACAGTCAGACTTGGAAGTTCAAGTATAGGTATGGTTTGTTCTGACGGGGTGTTCTTAATTGCTGACAAAAGAATTGAAGATAAATTAATAATTCCAGCATCAGCAAACAAGATTTATGAAATTGATTCTAATATTATTGCAAGTATTGCAGGCATTGTCTCTGACGCAAGAGTTTTAGTTGAAAAGGCGCAAGTTTCTGCACAACAGCACAGAATTGCATATGATTCTCCAATAGAACCAGAATTAATAATCAGGGAAATTTCAAATATCAAACAACAATTCACTCAATACGGAGGGGCAAGACCTTTTGGAGTTGCTTTAATGATTGCAGGAATTAACGGAAAAAAACCAGAGCTTTTTGCAAGTGATATAACTGGAAATTATCTTGCATATTCTGCAAACGCAATTGGAGAAAATGACGAAAAAATAAAAGAGATACTAAGAGAAAAATATACTCCTGAATTAACAATCAAAAAAGGAGTTAAAATGGCGTTAGATATGTTTGAAAAATTACAAGAGAAAAAATTTGATATTAATAGATTTGAACTGGTTTATATTAAAAGCGAAGAAGGACAATTAAAAAGAATAGAAGGAAACAAGTTGAGAGAGTTTCATAATTAAGATGGTAAATACTATTGCAAGAATTACTAAAGCAGGAAAACATTTTGAGATTATAGTAGATTTAGAAGAAGCTTTCAAATTTAAGAAAGGAGAAATTTCTGCGATAGAAGCTGAGGGAGACAAAATTTTTACTGACTCTAAAAAAGGCATGGTTGCATCTAATTCTGATTTGCAGGAAGCATTTAGAACAACAGAAATTTCAGAAGTTGTTGAGAAGATAGTTAAGAATGGGGAAGTTCTTGTGACCCAAGAAAAGAGAGATGAAGAAAAAGAAAAAAAGTTCAAACAAGTTGTTGATTTTTTGGCAAATAATACTCTTGACCCACAAACAGGAAACCCACATACTGCTGAAAGAATAAAAAATGCTTTGGAAGAAGCTCATGTTAATATCAAAAATGAACCAATAGAAAATCAAATAAAAGACATTCTTTCACAGATAAATCAAATTATTCCGATAAAGGTTGAAACAAAAAAAGTTAAAATAACTATTCCAGCAATTCACACTGGAAAAGTGTATGGAATCATAAATAATTACAAGGAACAGGAAAAATGGCTTGATGATGGAAGCTTGGAAGTCGTTGTTGATATTCCTGCAGGAATAGTCATGGATTTCTATGACAAATTAAATTCAATGACACATGGAAGTGCATTGACTGAAGAGATAAAAAACGAAAATGAAAATGTTTAAATACACAAAATCAGAACAAATAAAATGACAAACGAAAGAAAATTAGTAATCCCTGGAGAAGTGATTGTAACTGGAAATGATTATCTTCCTGGAGAAGGGACAGAAAAAAGAGAAAAAGAAATAGTCGCAATAAAATATGGTTTAGCAGAAGAATCAAACAGGCTTATCAAAGTCATTCCATTATCTGGAGTTTATCAAGCACGAAGAGGAAACGTGGTAATTGGAGAAGTGGAAAACATTACTTTTAATGGATGGATAATAAACATTGGCACAGCTGATAATGCATTTTTATCATTGACAGAAGTTCCAAGATATGTAAATAAAGATGGATTAGACGAAGTGATGGACATTGGAGATATGGTTGTGGCAAAAATCTGGGGCATAAACAAAAGAGGAATAGATGTTAGCATTAAATCAAGAGGTCTTGGAAAATTAGAAAGTGGCATGATTATAAAAATAAATTCTAACAAAGTTCCACGAGTGATTGGTAAAGAAGGGAGCATGATATCTTTGATTAAAGATGAAACTAATTGCCAAATTACTGTTGGACAAAATGGATTAATCTGGATAGAAGGAAAAAAAATAGAAGATGAACTTTTGGCGAAAAAGGCAATTATGTTTGTTTCTGAAAACTCTTTTATTAGTGGATTAACAGAAGAATTAAAAAAATGGTTTGGAGGGGGAGAAAAAATAAAATGACAAGAGTAAATATAAAATGACAAATAAAGAATTCATAAGAGATGACGGAAGAAAGTTTGACGAGATTCGTCCGATGAAAGCAAAAGTCGGAGTTGTAGACAATGCTGATGGTTCTGCGATGTTTCAATTCGGTAAAACTATTGCTATTGCTGCTGTTTATGGTCCTAAAAAAATGCATCCTCAACATGCACAAAATCCTAAAAAAGGAACATTGAGATGTGCATATAATATGCTTAGTTTTTCTGTTGAAGACAGAATCAGACCTGGTCCAAGTAGAAGAAGCACAGAAATTAGCAAGATAACTCAATGGGCTTTAGAACCAGTATTAATGATAGACCAATTTCCTAATCAAGTAATAGATGTTCATATTAATATTTTGCAAGCAAGTGCATCAACAAGATGTGCTGGAATAAACGCAGCAATTATGGCATTAGCTCATGCAGGAATACCAATGAAAAACATAGTTTCAAGTATCTCTGTCGGAAAAATAGACAAACAACTTGTAGTTGATGTAAATAAATATGAAGATTCTATATTTGACGAAGGAGAAGGAGCAACAGATATTCCTTTTACATTTACTGGGGACGGAAAAATTTCTCATCTTCAATTGGACGGAAAAATTTCACCTGAACAATTTAAAGAGGCGTTGGAACTTGCAAAAAATGGAGCCAAAAAAATTTATGAAGTTCAAAAGAAAGCATTAAAAGAATCACTCGGAGAAAAATAATGGATAAAGTACAAACAACACCAAACATAAACAAAGAAAGAATAAAACAATATTTAACAGAAGGTAAAAGATTTGACGGAAGAAAACCTGATGAATTTAGAGAGATAACTATTGAAACAGGGGTTTCAAAAAATGCTGAAGGTTCTGCTAAAGTTAAAATAGGGAAAACAGAAGTTATTGTTGGAATTAAAATGAATGCTTCAACACCTTATGCTGATTCCTCAGCTGAAGGAACAATGATGGTAACAGCTGAATTGCTTCCATTAAGTTCTCCAAGATATGAGGCAGGTCCACCAAGATTTAATTCAATTGAATTAGCAAGAGTAATTGACAGGGCAATTCGGGAAAGTAAATTCATTAAATTTGATAAATTATGTATTAAAGAAGGAGAAAAAGTTTGGACAGTATTCATAGATATATATTCTCTTAATGATGATGGGAATTTACTTGACGCTGCAGGAATTGGAGCATTAGTTGCATTAAAAAATGCGAAAATTCCAAAATATAATGAAGAAGAAGGTAAAGTATTATTTGGGGAGCATACAGACAAAAATCTTCCATTATCTGAAGATATTCCAATTTCAATTACTTACCATAAAATAGGAGATAATTTTATTGTTGATCCTACAAGAGAAGAGGAAGATGTAAGTGAAACAAGACTTACAATTGGAAGTATGGACGGGATAATCTCATCTATGCAAAAAGGTGAAACGAAAGTTTTAAGTGTTGAAGAGTTGAATACAATTTTAGATAAAGTGCATAATTCATGGAAAAACGTCTTTTCAAAAATTGAAAAACACCTAAAATGAAACTAGCAGATTTTACTGAATATGAAAAAGCAAGAATTCTTGGGGCGAGAGCTCTTCAGATAGCAATGAATGCACCAATTTTAATTAAAATAGAAAAAGACAATTTAGAAAAAATCAAGTATGATGCATTGAAAATTGCAGAGATTGAATTAAATTCAGAGATTCTTCCGATTTCAATAAAAAGACCATTTCCTCAAAAAAACCAAGAAGAATTAAAAAGAGTTAAAGAAAAAATTAATGAGAAAGAAATTCAGGAGAGAAAAAATGCTGAAGAAGAGGAAATTGCACAGGGTGGAGAAATAATGGAACTTGCAAATCCTGAAGATGAGCGAGAAGAAAATTTGGATGAAACAAGAGAAGCTCAATAAGTTTTCTAAAATTTTTGGATTATAACCCAACATTTATTAATCTAATTTGATTTTCTCATTTATGAAAATTTTAGGTGTGTCAGCTAAAACAATTTTGGATTCACGTAAAGAAAAAACAATTTTAATTTCTATAAAAACAGATGTTGGAAACTTTTCTGCAAGTTCTCCGACAGGGAAATCAACTGGAAAACATGAAGCTAAAACTTACAAAAAAAGCCTTGAAGGAGATATCAAAACCATAAAAGATTTCAGTGATTATTTTTCTGGGGAAGCAATAGAAAAATTTGACGATTTGCGACGAATTGAAGACATTGTGGATAAACATCTTGGAGCAAATAGTTTTTTTGCATTAGAATCTGCTGTTCTAAAAGCAATCGCAAAGGAACAAAAAAAAGAAGTTTGGCAATTAATTAATCCAAAAGCAAAGAAACTTCCGAGATTGGTTGGGAATTGTATTGGTGGTGGCAAACATTCTGATTCACAAAAAAGAAAACCAGATTTTCAGGAATTTTTGTTAATTCCAAATTCTAAATCTGTCAAGGCATCATTTGAAATAAATAAAAAAGCAAAAGAGAGAGTAAAAGAAATCCTTCAAAGAACCGACAAAAATTTTGAAGGCAAACAAAATGATGAAAATGCGTGGATAAGCTCATTAAACGAAAAAGAGATTTTAGAGATTTTGAAAAAATTAAACTTGCCTTTGGGATTAGATGTTGCTTCTTCTAGTTTTTATAAAAGAAAAAATTATCAATATAAAAATCCATTACTTAAACGCACCAGCGACGAGCAATTTGATTATTTATCTAACCTAATCAAAAATTTTAATTTGCTATATATTGAAGACGGATTTGATGAAGAAGGTTTTGAAAGTTTCGCTAAGCTCCTTAAAAAATTTCCAGATAGCCTTATTGTGGGAGATGATTTAACTGTAACAAATTATAAAAAACTTGGAAAAGCAATTCAAATGAAAAGCGTCAATGCATTAATTGTGAAACCTAATCAAATTGGTTCGTTGCTTGAAGTAAAAAAAGTTTGCAAACTTGCCAAGGAAAATAATATAAAAATAATTTTTTCTCATAGAAGCGGGGAAACAGAAGAAAACATCCTTGCAGATTTAGCTTTTGGTTTTGGAGCAGATTTTTTTAAATGTGGCATTGAAGGAGATGTTAGAGAAGGTAAAATAAAAAGACTTATTGAAATTGAAAAGGATTTGAAATGATTATTTTTTCTTAGCAAAGATATTCATCCAAGTATGTACATTTCTGTACTCATCCTCATATTTAACCCAGTAGTTTTCTAACACTTCAAAATTTGCATTTTCTAATAAAGTTTCAATTTCTTTAGGTTGATAATATGCATAATACTTTAATGCATTGTTGTATCTTTTATCTTTTTCGAGTCTTTCTCCTTCACCCATCTTGACAGGAACATAAATTACTCCTTGGGATTTCAATACACGATTCGCCTCATTTAAAGCCATAGGGACATCTTTTTTTTCTAAATGTAAAAGCGAAGCCATCTGCCAAATTCCCTCAAAATTGTTTTCTGGAAATAATAAATTTCTCATATCCATATTACGAAAAGTAGAGTTTGGAGATTCAATTATTGAAGCTTTAAGTAATTCCTCACTTAAATCGATTCCATAAACTTGTAGTCCTTTTTCTTGCAAATTTCTTGTAGCAACACCTGAACCACAACCAATATCCAAAACTTTTCCAAAAGGAACATAATTAATAAACTTCTCAAGTTCATTCATTGGAACAAATCCTTTAACATTCTCTGAATATTCTTTTGCTGTTTTATTATATGTATCAATTGTTATTTTAAGATAATCTTCCATAGGTATTAGAAAATATATTTTTATTTTTAAACAAATATATCCTTAAGCATATAATAATTAAATTCTCCATAGCAAATTTTATAAACTAATTTTATGGTAATTTACCATGGCAAAAGATATAGATAAGAAAGTAAAAGAAAAAGAACTTGAAGTCTCTGCAGAAAAAGAATCTCTAAAAACAGAAAAGGATTTGAAAGAACCTGAGGTTAAAGAAAATGATATTCCTGTTGAAAAATCACTTAAAGACAAAAAAAAGGAACTTCTTGCTAAAGTTAAAAAACTTAAGGGAAAAATTGATGTCACGACAACAGAAGAATTAAAAGAACAGGTTAAAATCAAGAAAAGAGCTGACATGCTTATTCCCCTTGAAGAATATGTTAAGTCAGGGATTTATCTTGGAACAAAAGTTGTGACGCCAGACATGAAACCTTTTGTTTATAGAAGAAG
>JAGLQB010000020.1 GCA_023137045.1 Candidatus Pacearchaeota archaeon | reverse complement strand
TTTTGTAATGCTTTTTCAGACGTTGCTATTAATTTTTTATTTTCTTCGCTATTTTCTAAGTCTAAGGAAAAAGCTGTATCTGCAATCCACCCATCAACATGAACACCCAAGTCTACTTTCAAAAGTCCACTGGCAAGAGTTAAATCATTATAACTTGGAGTATAATGAGCGGCAATTTCATCTATGCTCAAATTTGTTGGGAATGCAAGTTCTCCTCCGAGTTCTTTTATTTTAGCCTCAATTTTTTCAGCTATTTCAAGCAATGGCATATCTTTTTTGATAAATGATCTTGCAAATTTTATTGTTTGTGATGCAATTTTCCCTGCTTGTAAAATTTTTTCTTTATTCATTTTTAAAATATTTTATTTTTAGAACAAATATATAATCCTGTATTAGTTTTTTTATAATGAATCCCAAAATTTTCTAAAATTTTTATTTCGTCTCTTCCACAAATATAATCTTTTTTTCTTACAAATTCTATTAGATTGTTATTATTCACAATTATTTCTGCTTTGCCGGTATAAATTTCATTTTCTATTTCTGGTTTATTAGCCGCAATTATGTTTATTTTCCACGATTGGTTTTTTTGCAAATCCAAATATTTTAAAATAAATTTGTTATTATTCCTGCTCACAACCCCTACCTTTTGAGGCTTTAGTTCTGCGAGTAATCTATTCCATTTTTCATTTTGTTTGCATCTAAAAACAACATCATCTAAAACATTTGTAGGACATCCTTTTAGGACAGAATAAAAAACAGATACATCTTTATTTTTTTTGTAGTCTTTATATCCTTTAGCCACCTTTTTTATTAAGTTTAAACAATTATTTCCCATAGAATATGAAAGGTAAGCATAAATTTGAAGATATTGACTTTCTTCTTTAATCATTGTTCCGTCGAAGTCTGTTAAAATGTCTACTTCATTTATCCTTGCTTCTAGTTTTTCATTTAACATTTTGGTTTTTTAATCTCCTTGATTTTGGCACATAATTGCTTATTTTTTCTGCCGACGCTTTTCCACATCCAAGAAAATCATCTTTGTATTTCATAACTAAAAATCCTTTTTTTTCAGTTTTGATATTTAATTCTTGTCCACTCATCCATTGTTCAAATTGTTGTTCTGTAAGCTGAAAAATATTCTTATTTATCTGACTTTTGAATAAAAAAATCCCTTCAATACTCAGCCTTATTTCACCTTTAATAATCTTTGCAAAATAAACTCCAGCTCTTTCAATAGGAACTGTCTCCTCTAATTTTTTTATCTGTTTTATATCAAAATCCCCTCCAAAAAGAAATAATCTTTCTTCTCCTTTTTTTACCAATATACCTGAAATTTTACTTACTCCAAAACGATTATTAAGTTTATTCTCTATTTCTTGTTTTTCTTTTTGATTTAAAATTTTTAAATAATTCATTTTACTTGTGTTTTTTGTGTTTTATTTGTTTGATTGCCCATTTAACTAAAAGAAATAAAATTGTGAGAAAAATAAATATCAATAGTAAATATAATCCTATTCCAAATAACACTGCCACAGCAATAATCCCTAAAGTATTAATAGAATACATCTTGATAAAGAAAAATATCGTCCATAATAAAATAAATCCTCCAATCATGAACCAAACTATTTTCAAAATTCTGTATATTCTTTTTTTGTTTTTTATTTTCATTTTAGTTTTTTAAATTTAGCTACAAAAAATCCTTCAGTATTATTATCCTGAGGATAAATTCTGCATGAGTGTTTCACTTCCCCAAGATATTCTTTGTCACCCCATTTAACTATTCCCTGTTTCGGAATTATTGGAAGAGATATTTTTTCTATTTTAATATTTCCTTTAAATTTTTTTAAAATAAAATCAACAACTTCTTCATCTTCTTCTGGTGCATGAGTGCAAGTGCTATAAACAAGTGTTCCTCCTGGTTTTAGAATTTCCCAAGCTGAAGCAACCAAATTTTTTTGCAGCCTTGAAAGCCTGTCCACAGTTTTTATATTCCACATTAAAAATGTTTTTGGCGTGCTCCTTAAAGTTCCTTCACCTGAACATGGAGCATCCACCAAAATTTTATCAAATTGAAATCCTTGTTTTTTCATTCTTTCACAAAAAGCCAACCCTTCTTTTTTGATTATAATAGTATTTATGGCACCACACTTTTCCAAATTTGATGCCAGAATTTTTATCCTTTTGAAACTAACTTCATTTGCAATTATTGTTCCAGTATTTTTCATCTTAGAAGCTGCTTGTGTTGTTTTACTTCCTGGAGCAGAACATAAATCTAAAAAAGTTTCATTTGGTTTTGGCTGTAACGCAATAATCGGAAGCATACTCGCAAGTTCCTGAATATAATAATATCCTAACAAATGTTCTAATGCTCTCCCTAATTCTCCAGGTTTTAAATCAGATTCAACAATCATTATTTCGGGATAATCTTTGAATGGCTGTTTGATTTTCCATGCTTTTTCTTTAAATCTTTTTTTTAATTCATCGACAGAAATTTTTAAAGTATTCACTCTAAGTGATTTAACTGGTTTTTGTTTTAAGATTTCCATATAACTTTCAAAATCTTTTCCAAGAAGTTTTTTCATCCTTTCAATGAAAAGTGGTTTTGGTTCATAATTTGTTCTTGTCATTTTAAAAATCTCCAAGAGTGGTTTGTTTTTTTCCTTCCATAATTTCTTTTAAGCTAATACCAAATACCTGAAAAATGTTTTCTACTGCTGGAAGAATTTGTCTGTTTAAATAATAATCAATATTATATTCTCCAGGTTCTTCAGGAAGTTTTACTTTATCTCGCACAAGTTTTGATTTTCCTTTTGTCTCAGAAACATAATATTTAATCAATGTTCCAGCACTTATTGGAATTTTGTTTTCAATCATTTTTTTTGCAACAACAACATGAGGTGTTGTTGCTTTATATTCTGATAAAGGTTTTTTAAGCTGGGTTTTGATAATCAAATCTTGTTTGTTTATTTTCCTTTGTTTTATATTTTTAACAATTTTCTTAACATATTCAAGTGATTTCTTTTCATTCCCATCTTTTAAAATCTGCCTTAATACATAATTTTGAACATCTCTTGAAAGTTGACACCAATCTCTTCTAACTGTTTCAAATCCTCTAATTTTTACATTATTATCTTCATCGATCATCGCATATTTTTTCTTTGCTCCTGCTGTTCCTTTTCTCGTAGAAACCCACAAACCTCTTTTGAAAAAATCTTCTAACTCTAAATGCATAACTCCTGGAAGTTCATCATTGAGTTTTTTTAGAAATTCTAAAATTTGTTTTTTTGATTTACCTTCTCTTGTAAATGCAACAGAATCAGTATCTGCAAAGATGACATTAAAACCTTTTTTTTGTGTTTTTTTGATTGTTTCAATATTGAATTTTCTTACAAACGCAAGAATTGATGCAGAAGCTTCATGAGAATAATATCTTGCCCCAAAGAATCCAACATATCCGTGGGCAGAAGCTGACAAAACTTTGAAAGCATTACTTCGTGCCAGAGTCATTCTATTGGGATTTGTTTTATATTCTGCTTTGAATTCCTTTCTTTTTTCAAAAATATCTTTCAATAGTAATGGAAAAAATCCTTTTTCTTTTGAAAAATAATATTTTACTTTTTTATTACCTTCTTCAATTTCAGGGGATTCGTAGGAATTTTTTTGTTTAGTTTCTAATAGAGTTGCTTTTGAAATATTCATGGAAATAATTATGCTTGTGTGCATTGATGTAAAATCAAACATCGCTAAATTTTCGTATAACCCTGGAGTTGGTTCGTAAACAAATGCTCCTTTCACGCTTCCTATTTTTTTTCTTTGCGAAATCTCATCGTATGTTGGCTGTTTTTCTGGAATTTCATTAAATTTATGAAGATTATGCAAAATATAATTTTCTATATGTTTTGATAAACCAAATCTGGAAATATTAAATATTGGTTCTTGTATTATTTTTGTAAATTCCAAGAGGTCTGGCCAAAATTTTTGAAAAAGTCCGAAGGTTAAAACTGAATCGTGAAGGTTATATTCATAATACTCATTCCAATCTTTTTGTTTTAATTCTGAAGAATGTTTTATTTTAAATGGTTTTTTTGTGTCGTTTAAAAATTCTTTGGCAACTTCATTTAGAGAAAGTGTTTCAGACTTCATGTATTGGGCATAAGCTGTTCTGATAAATTTTAATAAATCAATGTGAACAATTCCTTTGATTTTTCCTGTTAAATTCACTCCTCTGGAGAATTTTGGTTGGGAATTATCCAATCCTAATTTCAATTTTATTTTAAATTTGTCTGCTCTTGCTTTGAGATAAGGTAAATCAAAACCATCAGAAAAATATCCCACTAAGAAATCTGGTGAAACTTTTTTTACATATTCGCAGAATTTATTTAATAATTCTTCTTCATCTTTTACATATTCAACATACTCTTGGGGATTTTTTGTTTTTTTCCAAGTGATTACTTTTTTGAAATTTTCCCCCACTAAAGAAATCATTAATATTTCTCCTTTCCCAATTTCTAAAGCATCTGTTTCAATATCATAACAAAGAACTCTTGGATTAAATTCGGTTTTTGGGATTTTTTTTGCAGATTCTAATTTTATACAAAAATCCACATCCAGATTAGTGTCTATTCCTCCAAATTCATCAGAGTTGTTTAAAACTTCTCCAGAAATTTCATACCAACACAAAGGATCAATTTTATTTTCTATAATATAATGAGTTATAAAGCTTAAATCATATCCTCTTCTTTTTTCTATTTCAGGCATCCCCAGTTTATCAGCAACATCATGCATATCTTTGTAATTTGTCGCAAATATTTTTATTGCTTTAACTTTTTTACCAAGATAATTTTTTTCATGCAATTCTGCAGTTTCAACTTTGGTTTGTCTGCCTTTTACATCAAGTTTAATTTCTCTTATTTTTTTAAGAAGTTTATCTATCTTTTTTTTGTTTAAATTATCTTTCAAGATTGCCCAAAAATAAACAGGACAAGAATCAATAATACAAATTCTTTTTCCTTTGCTGTTTCTACCAATTATTTTTGCGTAGTTCCTACCTTGAAAATCAAAATAGTCATAATCTACTGGGATAAAATCTGTTTTCATGATTTGGAAAAGGATTTGAGTTATTTAAAACTTGAGAATTTTTTTGAATAAGTTCAAATATAATTTTATTGCAATCGCAATATTAACAATAATTATTTATATTCCATTTTCTTTGGGAAATTATGGGATTAAATATAAGAGAAATTATACCTCGTGAAGAGTTGAACCTAAATATTTTGAAAGGTAAAACTGTTTGCGTGGATGCTTTTAATGTTTTATATCAATTTTTGTCCACAATCAGACAAAGAGATGGAACTCCTTTAATGGATAACCAAAAAAGAGTAACTAGCCATCTTTCAGGAATTTTTTATAGGAATGTTAGCCTTCTTTCTGATGGAATTAAATTAGTTTATGTTTTTGATGGAAAACCTCCAGAATTAAAAGGAAAAATTCATCAAAGAAGAAAATCCAGAAGAGATATAGCAGCTGGAAGATTTGAAGAGGCAAAACAAAAAGAAGATTTAAGTGCAATGAAAAGGTATAGTAGTCAATTAGCGAGACTTGATGACGAAATGATTAGAGAAAGCAAGGAGCTTTTGAAAGCAATGGGAATTGCAGTTGTTCAGGCTCCCAGCGAAGGAGAATCAGAAGCAGCTTATCTTTCTAGAATTAAAGAAGAAGTTTATGCTACTGTAAGTCAGGATTATGATTGTTTGCTTTTTGGAGCACCGAAATTAATTCAAAATTTGACTTTGGCGAGACGAAGAAAAACTTTTTCTGGGTGGATGGAAATAAAACCAGAATTAATAGAGTTGGAAAAAGTTTTAAACTATTTGGAGATAGATTTGGACCAATTGATTTGTTTGGGGATTCTTGTTGGAACAGATTATAATCCTAAGGGAATTCCTAGAATTGGGCAAAAAAAAGCTTTGCAAATCGTGCAGAAATATAAACAGCCTGTGTTGATTTTTAAAAGTGTAGAAGAACAAATTATGAGTTTGAATGAAGAAGACAGATTTGATTGGAGGGAAATATTTGAATTATTTCACAAGCCAAAAGTCATTGATGCTGAGTTTGAATTTGGGAAAATTGATGAAGAAAAAATAAAAGAGATTTTGGTTGAGAGGCATGATTTTTCATTAGAAAGAGTTGAAAAACAGTTGGAAAAACTGAGAAAAATCTACGAAAAGTTGAAACAAAAAAATTTGGAAAAATGGTTTTGATTATTTTTGCCTTCGTATCCTTTTTATTTCTTTTATAATTCCAATTAATCTTGGGTCACTCGGATTTGCTCTTTGAATTTCATTGTATGTTCTTTTCAAAGATTCTAAATCTACTCCGATTTGTTTTGTTTCTTGTTGTCTAGTTTTTTGCTCTTGGATTCGTGCTGATCTTTTTTGACGAGCTCTAGAAAAAGGAATATTCATACCACGGCGAGTCTGATTTGGTCTTGGAGCTTTATATCTTGGAGTTCTAGAAATTCCAGAATTTATTCTACGTTTTTTTTTAAGTGAAAGCCCAAACCCGATTATTAAAAGAATTATGCCTAAAGTTATAATTAATGTTTTTTCATATACAAAAAAACTTAGTAAGATGAGCAATCCCCCCAAAATAAATAATGATTTCTTTCCGAATTTCCATATAATGAGTATTAAGCCCCCAATTATTATAATCGGAATAATTGTGTAAAGTAACTCGCTGGAAATTCCAATATTAAAAAATAAACCTTCTATATCAAATCCAGTTTTATTTATCCCATAAGCTATTAAAAAAGAAATTACAAATGCAATAACTCCCACTATTGCTTTATTTGGTTCCCCATGTTTGTCTTTAAAAAATTTTGACAATGCAAAATTTAAAATAGCAAAAGAAATCGTGAATACTGCTACCAAAAGAACTGTTGAAGATTCAATACCTCCAAGTAAGTCACTTAAAGAATATGCACTAACAAAATTAGTAAGTAATATCCCTACCATCAAACCCAACAAACCTCTTTTTTGCATTCTTATTTAATAAATCTCTTTTTTATAAATCTTCCCATAAGATTTAAAATCTATTTTTGTTTTGGTAGTTTATGAAACATCGTGCTTTTGATGTCTTAGGAAATATCGCTATTGTTAGGTTTCCCAAAAAATTTAAGGTATCTGAAAAAAAGAAATTCGCTGAAAAATTATTGAAAGAACAAAAATCAATTAAAACTATTTTGGAAAAAAAGGGAAAAATTAAAGGCAGACTTAGAAAGATTTCTACGAAATATTTGGCTGGTGAAAAAACTAAAGAAGTTTTATACAAAGAAAATGGATGTGTTTTTAGATTTAATACAGACACAACTTATTTTTCTCCGAGATTGAGCAACGAGAGAAAGGAAATTGCTATGAAGATAAAAAAGCAAGACAAAGTTTTAGTTATGTTTGCAGGTGTTGCACCATTTCCGATTGTTATTGCTAAAAATTCTGGGGCAAAAGTTTTTTCTAATGAATTAAACAGGAAAGCAAATAAATATGAAATATTAAATATTGAACTCAACAAATTAAAAAACAATATTGAATCCTTTCCAGGAGATATTAAAAAAGTTGCCGAGAAACTTAAGAAACAAAAACAGAAATTTGATGTTATTGTGATGCCCAGACCTCAATTAAAAGATTCTTTTCTTAAACAAGCATTTATGTTAAGCAAGAATGGAACCAGAATTTATTATTATGATTTTTGTCAAGTTAGTGAAATAGATTCAATTGTTGAAAAAATTAAAACAGAAGCAAAAAAGTTTAAGAAAAAAATAAAAATTTTAAACATAAAACCTGCTGGAGAACTTGCTCCTTATAAAATTAGAGTTAGAATTGATTTTAAAATTTTATAATCTTTTTTCTTTTTTTATAGCTGTAGGAGCTTCGCCTCCGTGCCAAGTAAATCTTGGTCTTATTCTCATAGGATAAATCCTTTCTGAGTTGTCATCAAGAATTATTGCTGAACCCTTTAGGGTCGGTAAATCGTCCATATATTTTTTAATACTATCAAGAAGATAACTTTGCATGATGCTGTTTAATGCTTCTAAATCTGGTTGAGCAGTAACCCTGTGCGAAATGACAATATCTGACTGGGTCATAACATCTCTGTGAATCTGTCCTGGCTGTTGGGTCGCTAAAACTACTGAAATTCCTGGTTGTCTGCCTTCTCTTAATAACTGAACCAATGCATCTGTAGCAATTGTTTTTTTATTTAATGGTAAAAATTCATGGGCTTCGTCAATAAAAATCCAAATTAATGGAGTTTCTTTTTTTTCAGTCAAGGATAAATAATCTAAACCTTTGGCAACAGATTCTATTTCTTCTTTTTTTCTTGCGTCCATTCTTTGGTTAAAAATTTTTCTTGAAATCAAACTGATTACCAATGCTCTTACATTAAAAGCCCCAACAGAACTGTAAACACTCAAGTCCAAAACAGAAGTTGTTCCAGCAGAAATTAAATCTTTTACTTTTGTGGCTCGCTCTCGCGTTTCTGAAAATATGCCCCATGTTTTTGCAGATTCAAACAAACCTATTGCAGCATTTTTCGTTTCCTTTGAAGTTTTTAAATCTTCATCCAAAGTTTGGATTACTTCGTTAATATCAAAATCTCCTTGTTCTTTTAATCTTGTAATTGTTCTTTCAATTAAAACAGATACTGGATTTGTTATATCTAAACCAAATGTAGTAATCCAATCCTCTGTGCCAAGTTCGGTAATGTCTAATGCAAATTTCTCATCAATTGGAATTCCTTTTTCAAGGTAACTATTGTAATGACCAAACGGAACAAAAATTTTTACAGGAAGATTTTTTGGTTTTAATTTCCATTCTCCTAATAGTTCCTTATCTTTTTCATTTTGAAATTTCATTGTCCAGTAAATTCCCATGGTATCAAAAATTAAAGATGCAATATTTTGGTTTACTTCTGATGGAAGATTAGAAAGTTCTTCTGCTATAACACCCAATGTGTAGGATTTTCCCGAACCTCTTTTTCCTGCCACAAGAATAACATGACTTCGTGCAACATCCATGAAAATTTTATTACTTAACGACGTATATTGTCCCATTTTTACATAACCTTTTCCAATAAGAACCAATCCCCTATCACCAAAATTTTTTTTGTCTGCTTCATTTCTCCCAGTTACAATATCGTATGGCATTCTATATAATATTATTTCAAATATTTAAATGTTAGTTTCAATTTTTTGGACAAATCATTATCTAAATATTTATATTACTTCATGCGATATAATCCTGATGGGATTACTTGATTTAAAACTCGGAAAATTGAAATTACCTTTGTATGATTTAGGTACACTTGCTGCAGGATTTTATATTGGTTATAATGAAGGAAAAGGAGTAGATACAAATGTAACTATAGAATATCTAACAAAATATGCTCCAACAGCATTTGCTATGGGTATAACTATGAATCATATAATCAAACCTTTTACAAGATGGATGAATTGGCAAGTTGCTAAAAACTTAGAAAATGGAAATTTGAATATTAAGTTTAAGGATGGAACTAAAAAATACAAATATTTGAATGAAGATGAAAAAAAGGAAATAACTCCAAAAATAGTTGAGGGGATTAATAATCTTGAATCAAAATTACAAAATCCTAAATACTTAAAACCAACTTTGGCAATTGGAACCAGAACTGCTATTGAAACAGTAGTAGGATATGTTGCAGGTAGATTATTGTCAAATTAATTAATAATTCTTGATTTGCAAAAACTTTTATCTTTTACCAAAATCTTTTTAAATGATTTTTGCTTGATTTAAAAATGGAACCTGAAAAGGAAAGCAATATGAAAAAAAAAGAGAATTTCGTAAAGAAATGTAAAAAAAATCCTTGGGTTCTATCAACATTTATTTTAGGAATTTTAACTTTAATATTACTAGCGAATATTTTTTCAGGCAGCATAACTGGGAAAGTTATTTCTGGGAAAGATGCTGGAGAAATGCTTTTAGATTTTTATAAAACAAGTGGAGTAGAAAAACTTACTTTAGATTCAGTTGATACAGAAGGAGATTTTTACAAAATAATATTAATCTATCAAGAAAAAAAGATTCCTTTTTATGTGACTAAAACTGGTTATATGGTGGGAAATGATTTAGTTTCTGTAATAAAGGAAAAGCCAAGTTCTGTATCCCAACCTCCAGAATCTACAAGTTATTCTGAAGGAGATTTAAACAAACTTAGAATTTTTTCATCATGTTTGGCTGAAAAAGGATTAGTTATTTATGGTGCTAACTGGTGTGGTTGGACAACAAAACTTGCTGTTGACACTCTTGGAGGATTTGAGATTGCAGGTAATGCTTATGTAGAATGTACAGAAAATACAGAACTTTGTGCTTCTGAAGGAATTGAAGGATATCCAACAATTAAGTTGAATGGGAAAGTTTATTCTGATGGAAGAACATTAGAAGCTTTAGGAGAAGCAACAGGTTGTGCGGTTCCTGATTTGTCAATAAAATCAGGTGATTCAAATTCTGATGTTCAGTGCTGATAAATAATTTTATCTCATTATATATTCAATCTCTTCTTCATTAAGTTTTAATTGTTTTTGTGTATCTGGATAATATTTTATAATTTGTTTTATTGTCTGAAATTCATTCATCGCTCGTTTTTTCCCAATATGAACATATTGTGCATATTTTTCGGCTATAGATTTCTTTTTGATATTTTTTTGATTATTTAGCCAGATTTTTAAAATTCTTGTTGGCTTTTTATAACTTGTAAATCCTGTTTTAATATTTCTTTTTGCAGAAGAGATACCATAGCTCAAAAAAATATTTTGATAAACTAAAAATCTCCAGTATTGTTGCCTGTAAATTCTTCCCTTGAATAAGTCTGCTCTGCTGAGGGAATCATATGCTTTTGCGAGCGCCTGTCCGCTGTATTCTGTGGGAATGTTTTCTTCAATCCATAATGAGATTTCATTTAAATCTTGGTTTAAATTATTATAAACAGAAATTGTTTTTTTATCTGTTGGTTCCTGGAAAACTTTTTTTAATACATTGAATATTGTTTCTTCTTTTTCTCTTTCATGAGTTTCTGAGACAAATGTTTCTTCTCCTGAAATTAAAGCAGATTGTAAATCGTTTAATGCTGCTCTGACATCTCCTTTTGACAATTCGATAATTATGTTTTGTGTTTCAGGTTTTAATTGTTTGTTTTCTTTTTGCAAAACATTTTTTAAAATTTCTGAAATTGTTTCTTTGTTTAATTCTTTTAGTGTTATTAATTGGCATTTTTTTCTTAGGAGGTTGAATTTCTTTTGCCAAATATCATTTGCAGTAATTATTATTGGAAAAGAAGTTTTGTCAATTAAAGCTAAGAGTTCTGGTAACCCTCCTCGATCTGAGGTAGTTATCCCATCTGCTTCATCCATTAAAATCAGTTTTCCTTTTTTAAATAATGATTGTTGTTGTGTTGATGGTTTTAAAACTGCTTCTAAGCTTGACCTATTTCTTAAGTCTGATGCATTTAATTCAAATAATTCTAGATTTTGTTCTTTACCAAGTGCTAGTACCATCGAAGTTTTTCCTGTTCCTACTGGTCCATTTAATATTAGTGCTTTTTTCTTTGGAAATGTTTGAAAAAAAGCTTTGATTTCTTCAATAACAATATCTTGACCTTTTATATCTGAGAATGATTTTGCTCTGTATTTTTCTATTAATGGCAAGGGGCTCTGCCCCTTCCGGAACCTCGAGTCTTTTATTGGAATTTCCATTTTGAATTATTTCATACCCTTACCAGCAAGAACAAAACTTGCTAAAAGAGCTTCTAATTGAATAAACTCATCACTACCTTCAACAAGACGGAATTCTACTTCACCAGTTTTTTCTGTTAATCTCACTTTTAATTCATCATCTACTGGTAAATTCCAGATTTCTTTTTGAATAGATTTTATTATATCTGTTCCTG
>JAGLQB010000002.1 GCA_023137045.1 Candidatus Pacearchaeota archaeon | reverse complement strand
GGCATTGCTTCTCTTTTTGAAGGTAAAATAAAAATGTCTGCTTCTTGAAGTTTTTTTATTTTTTTCTTTAAATCAAAAATAGATTCTAAAAATTCTATGTTTTTAGATTTAGAATTTTTTATGTGTTCATAACCTTGTTCCACAGGACCAATAATTTTTAGTCTAATATTTTTTTTGTCTATTCTTTTAAATGCAGAAATTAAAGTTTCTATATCTTTAACAGGAGCGATTCTCCCAATAAATAAAATATTTTTCCCTTGGAATTTTGTGATTTTCTCTTTAAAAAATTCTTGGGGAATTCCATTTGGGATGTATGTTATTTTCTTTTTTGAAACTCCCAAATTTAGTAAATAAGAAATTTCCCATTTAGTAATTGTGAGTATTTTCGTAAACTTATTCATGTTTAATTTTGCCCAAAATAAATAGTAAAAATTTGTTATAAGTGACAGCAAAAAATTTCTTTTTGCAAAAAAAGGTGCATGTGTAACAAGATAACAAGGGCTTCTTTTTTTTCTACATATCTTTAATGCTTTAAATGAATGAGGATGAATCAGATGTGTAATAACTAAATCAGGATTTGTTTTTGCCAGTTCTCTTTTAAAATTGAAATTTATAACATTTTCAGAAAAAAAAGATCTTCGTCCCTTAAATCGCTTTATTTCTACATTTTCTACTTTCTCGTAAGAAGGCACAAGTTTATTTGTTCCTTTTTCAATATTTGAAGAAAAGATAGTTACCTTATGCCCTAGTTTGGAAAATTCTAAAGATTCTTGTTTTGCTCGAGTCCAAACTCCACAAATTCCTGCTGAAAATGGACAAATTTCTAAAATTTTCATAACAAAAGATATCGAGAGTATATTTAAATATAAGTGGATTGTAACATAAATATGAATGTTTCAGTGATAATTCCTACTTATAATGAAGAAAAAGACGTCGAAGATTGTTTAAAGTCTCTCAGATCTCAAAGTATTAAAAATGTAGAGATTGTCATTGTTGATGACGGTTCGACAGATAGCACAATCAAACTTGCTGAAAAATATAAAATCAAAATTCTAAAACAAAATCACCAAGGTCCTGGTGCTGCAAGAAATTTTGGGGCAAAAAATGCGTTAGGGAATATTCTTATCTTTATTGATGCAGATATGGCTTTCGATAAAAACTATCTTAAGAATCTTATAAAACCTATTTTAGAAGATAAAACAGGAAAGATGATTGGCACCACTCATGATTATGAAATCGCCACCAATACAGATAATGTTTGGGGTGCATTATGGGGGAAAATAAGAGTATCTAAAGACTCTGCTAAAAATGTAAAAATATTCAGGGCAATTAGAAAAGATAAATTTTTAGAATTAGGGGGATTTGATCCAAAATATGGATATGCCGATGACCAAACCTTTTGGTTTAAGTATAAAATAAAACCAGTAATTGCTAAAAATACAACTTGTTATCACAGAAATCCGGACACATTAAAAGAAACTTACAAACAATCTAAATGGATTGGGGCAAGCTGGAAAGAAAGATACTTAATTTTTAGAATTCCTTTAATCAATTATTTCAGTGTCTTAGTTTTGTTTATATCCCTTCCCTTGATAGTTTTATTAAAATCCCTAAAAATTAAATTGGAGAAAAATAAGTTTTCATTAAAAAATGTAATTAAATTTTATTCTATAAAATTCTTTGGATATGCTAAAGGGATATTCAGGGCTGTTTATTTAGGAGAAGTTTGGAAATGAAACATGGGATATTAAAAAGTGATAAATTGAGATTTAAAAAATAAGCAAATTTGTTTGGGAAAATCTAAAAAAATCTCATAAAAGTATATAAATACTTTTTTCTAGAAATTGATATGGTTAAAAAAATACTTTTTAACATACCCTCAAGTAATCTCCATGCTATTTGGAAAGATTTAATAAAAAATCCCCCAGAAGGTTATAGATTTGTGGTTGAAAAAAACAAGATTGATCTCCACAAAATTAACACATTAAAAAAAAATAAAATTATTAATTTTGTATACAAAAATCTTTTGCGTAAAATTATAAGCCCCTTACAATTAAGTGAGAAATTTGTTAATATCCCAAAAAATGTCGATTTTGCATATTCTCCGAATGTGATGATGACAAAAAAATTCCCTTGGGTGTGTGACTTAGAAGAGGCTATATGCTTAGCAGGGAATAACAGAACTTTGTTGAAAAAGAGGAAAAAAGAGATAGAGAGAACTTTATCTTCAAAATATTGTAAAAAAATTATGCCCTTTACTGAATTTGGCAAAAAGAACATTGAAAAAGAGTTTAATGTCTCATCTTTTAAAGATAAAATAGAAGTTGTTCACTTTGCTTCAGATATTCCGAAAATAGAAACAAAAAAAGACTCCAAATTTGTGAATATGATCTTTGTCGGAACATCACATCAAACAGATCCCAAGATATTCAATTTAAAGGGTGGGAGAGAAGCAATAGCAGCATTTAAAATATTAAGCAAAAAATACCAAAACATAAAATTAACAATATTTTCAAATATTCCGAAAGATATTGATACAAATATAGACAGACTTCAAATTTGTTCCTTAATAAGCAGAGACAAATTACTCAAAATATACGCTAAAAGTGATATTTTTTTGGCACCAAATTATTTTGGATTGGGAATGACTTTTGTTGAAGCAATGGGATCTGGACTACCCATAATTGGTACAGATATGTTTGGATTACCTGATGCAGTCGACAAAAATGGTTTTTTAATAAATGTGCGAAAGAAAGGAAAGTATGAACATGGTGGACCGAGTTCAAATGATTTCACGAATTTTGCAGAGTTTATTTATAAAAATAATTCACAAAGCATGGTAAATCAAATTGTAGAGTATATTTCTATTTTAATGGAAAATCCTTCTTTAAGAACTAAAATGGGGGAAGAATCTAGGAAAAAATATGAAAAAGAATTTTCAATTGAGGCTAGGAATAAAAAATTAAAAAAGATATTTGATGGGATTTCTTTTTAAATTTCTGCTCCTTTTTTTAACATTTTTACAAACCCCTTCTCATTAAGAAATTTAAATTCCTCTAATCCTCTTCTAACCCCAAAAAGATTAGTTTTTAAAATATTTTGAATTTTTTCAGTATCTAAACTTATGTTTTTTGGTCTTGGTGCTTTAAAATTAACCAAATCAGAGTTACCCAGTTTAATCACATCCTTATTAAGACAAAAAACTTCAGCAATTATTTTCGCGAAATCAAATTTAGAACATTTTTCTGGACCTGCAATGTGGTATAATCCTTTAATATCTTTTATACAAATTTCGAAAATAATTCTTCCTAAATTATTCACCAAAAGTGGAGTGAATTGTATATCTTCAAATCCGAAAAATGTTTCATTTTTTTTCAATTTGTTTAGAATCCATTCTGCTAAACTAAACTTATCACGAATATTCCACCCATAGATATTAGTTCTGATTATAGTATAATTTTTACATATACTTTTAACATAATTCTCTCCATTTAGTTTTGTTTTACCATAAACATTAATTGGATTTGGCTTATCTTCTTCGGAATAATCTCCCTTCTCTCCGTCAAAAACAGAATCTGTAGAGATATAAATTAGTTTGCTATTAATCTGTTTCGAAATTTCTGCTAGATTTTTTGTTGTTTGCGAGTTGATTAACTCTGCTTCATGGGGTTTTTCTTCACAATAATCAACATTTGTTAATGCTGCACAATGAATTATAATTTTTGGCTTAACTTTTAATATTAATTTTTTTGTTTCTTCAAAATTAGTCAAATCGATTTTAATTCCTTCACAATTTGGCAATTTCACAAAATTTTTATTGTACAAAAAGTAAACATTAAATTTATCTCCCAAAAAAACTGCTAAGTTTGAACCAAGTAATCCACTTCCCCCAGTTATTAGAATGGTATCTTTTTTAGTTAATTCTCTCATATATAAGATTCGAATATAAGTATTTTATAACTTTCTACCAACAATAAAGTGATAATATAGAAACAAAATCCTTATATATTATAAGAATAACAAAATTAAAATGGAAAAAAACAAAAGAGTCCTGTTGGTAAGTTTAAGGAGTCCTTTTTTAGATAATGACAGAATTTATCCGCCAATGGGATTACTATATCTTGCAGCAAATCTGAAAAAACATGGACATCATGTAGATATAGAAGATGCTTTTAATGATTCTCAAGAACAAAAAATAATTGATTATTCTATCTATGATGTTATTGGAGTTAGTATAATGACTCCTCAAAAACAGCAAGCAAGCAAATTATTGAATTATTTAAAAACAGAATTAAAAACCCAAAAACAGCAAATCATTGTGGCAGGAGGTCCTCATGCACATTTTTACCTTAATGAGATTAAAGAAGAACCTTGGGATTATATTATAACAGGGGACGGGGAAAGATCTTTGCTTGAAATAGTTGAAGGTAGAGCTAATCAAAGAATTTTATTTGATATCATAAAAAATGGTGAAGATTATGATTCAATGCCTCGGCCAGATAGATTGGGATTTTCAAATTTAATGAGATCATATACCCATACTTTTGGTAAAGATAAACGAAAAGCAACAACTTTTTTAAGTGGTAGGGGATGCCCAATGCAATGTACTTTTTGTGAGAATTCTAATACTCCGATAAGAAAAACCTCTCTTGAAAATGCAAAAAAAGAGTTTGATGATATAGAAGCATTAGGTTTTAATGGAATTTATATAATTGATGATTTATTTACTCTTTCATTGAACAGTGTGAAACCTTATGTAGAAGAACTAAAAAAAAGAGGAATAACTTACAAATGCAATGGGCATGCAAAGTTTATGGATGAGGAATTTGCAGATTTGTTGGCTAATACAGGATGTGTAGAGATAGGATTTGGAGCAGAATCAGGGAGCCAAAAAATATTAGATAATGTTAAAAAACAAACAACTGTTGAACAAAATTACAATTTTGTGAGATTGATGAAAGAACGAGGAATAAGAGTTAGAGCTTTTTTCATGCTTGGTCTCCCTGGAGAAACAATGGAAACTATCAAAGAAACAGAGAAATTCATTCGTGAAAGTGGGATAGATGATTTTCAAATAGCTGTTTATGCGCCATTTAAAGGGACAGCGATAAGAGAGGGACTAGATAAAGGCAATCCAGATTTGGATATTTTTATGGAAGGGGAGGCATTTGCATACATACATGCAGGGGGAAAAACAGAATCAAAAATCAGAACAAAAGCTTTATCTTCTGAGCAATTATTAAAAGAGAGGGAGAGAATAGTGGCTAAATATAAACCTGCAAGCCACACAATCGGAAGAGATAACCCCTTATTTTTTGATACTAATCTAAATCAGAATGAAACAGAGATAGAAAAAATTAAAGAAATAATCAAAGACAAAACAATCCTTATTACAGGGGGAGCAGGTGCTTTAGGGCGAGCTCTTATTAAAAGATTTCTTGAATATGATCCTAAAAAAATAATAATCTTCAATCGAGATGAAGAAAAACAGGACAAAGTTAAAAAAAGACATGGGCATAACAAAATGGGGTACCTTATAGGAGATATAAAAGACTATCACTCAATAAGAGATGCGGTAAGAGAAGTTGATATTGTAATACATGCTGCTGCATTTAAGTATGTGGATATTGCTGAAGACCAAGTTATGGAATGTTTGAAAACAAATGTTATAGGTTCTATGAATGTGATTAATGCTGTCAAAGATGAAAAAAATGTAAAGATTTGTTTGGCAATTTCCACAGACAAAGCTTGTGCTCCGATAAATGTGTATGGTATGAGTAAATCTCTCATGGAAAGACTTTTCTGTGAAGCAGCAAGGACAAAAGGAGATTTAAAAACAAAATTTCTGACTGTAAGGTATGGAAATGTGTTGATGACTACTGGTTCTGTAATTCCAAAATGGAAAGAAAAATATGAAAGAAATACAGAGATAGGGGTTACAGATCCAAACATGACACGATTTTTATTTACTTTGGATGATTCCATAGACTTAATTTTCTATGCGTTATGTAATGGAAATGAAGAAGAGATAATTTCAACAAAAATGGATGCTGCCCTTATTGGAGATGTGGCTAAGGTTGTGAGTAGAGGGAAAGTTCCAGTAAAAGTTATTGGCGAGAGACCCGGAGAAAAAAAAGATGAGTGCTTAATTGCAGATTTTGAATGTAAAGATACAATGGAAAAAGATGGAAAATTTATAATTAAACTTCATAGTAATCAAGGATTAAATCGCTCTCCATATAGGCCATTCACTTCAGATATAACAAAAAGAATGGATGAAAAAGAGATAGAGGAAATTTTAAGAAAAGTTGGGGGAATTGATTAAAGAATATTAATATGAAAATGAGATTGCTGTTGATTGTTCCAAGATATAATAATACAAATAAAATTGATTATAATTATACATTTCCATTAGGATTGGGTTATATTTCTGCTGTTTTAAAAAAAGAAGGGCATAATCCAGATATTTTAAATTTGAATCATCATGATGGAACTATCAAAAATATAATAAAGAATTTTTTAGATAAAAAACGATATGATTTTATTTTAACAGGACATTCTGGAATTGGTTATAATGTAGTTAAAGAAATTATAGACTCTGTTCGTTCTCATGTATCAAAACCAAAAATAATCTTAGGGGGGGCTATAATAACAAGTGAACCAACATTAATGTTTAATTCATTAAAACCCGACTTTGGGATAATCGGAGAAGGGGAAGTAACCATAATAGAACTTTTGAAATGTTTAGAAAAAAAAGGAAATTTAGAAAAAGTTGATGGAATCATATTCTTTGAGGAAAACAAAGTTTGCTCTACTAATAAACGGACTTTAATAACTAATCTTGATTCTATACCTTTCCCAAATTTTGAGAATTTCGGAATTAAAGAACAAATTAATAATATGCACACAAATGAACATTTTGTTAATAATTTACTTGATAATCCTAAATCTTATTCAATACTTGGGAGTAGGGGATGTCCTTTCAACTGCACTTTTTGTTATCATGTTCTTGGAGATAAACATAGAATAAGATCTATTAAAAATATTATAGAAGAAATTAAAATGGCCATAAAAAATTATAAAATCAATTGTCTTCTTCTTTATGATGATTTATTCTCAATTAATAAAAAAAGATTATATGAATTTTGTCGAGAAATTAAAAAACTTCAAAGAGAAACTAAACAAAAACTTAAATGGAGTTGCCAATTATCTGTAATAAATGCAGATAGAGAAATGTTTAAAACAATAAAAGAAGCTGGATGTGAAATAGTAAGTTGGGGATTTGAAAGTATGAGTTCGACAATTCTTAAAAGTATGAAAAAACCAATAACACCTCAACAAATTGATAAAGTGATTAATCTGTCTTTTGAGTTTAAGATGGGTATTCAAGCAAATTTTATTTTTGGAGATATTGCAGAAACCAGAGAAACTGCTTACGAAACACTTGATTATTGGAAGAAAAAATGTAAGGGCCAAGTTTCGTTATATTTTATCCAACCATACCCAAAAAGTTCTATTTATGAGCATTGTATAGAAAAAAGAATAATAAAAAACAAATTAGACTTTATAGCAAATAAGATGTATTCAGGCATTTGGGAGAATATGACTAATAGTATGACTGATAAAGAATTTGAGATTGTTAAACATGAAATCTTTAAAGCACAAAGAAAATATCGTAAATACATAATTCCCTTATCAGTAAAGAAAATTAAAGAAAATAATTATGAAGTGAAGATTAAATGCCCTTATTGTAAAAAGGAAATATTGTATAAAAATTTTTGCATTAAAAATAGATTACTTTACAGTTATTTTATTATGTGCAGGGAATGTAAAATGCGTTATCGCATGGTGAGTTTTCTTAAAAAAGTAGAGAATAATTATTATCCAATACTAAGTATTTTTAAAAAATATTATTCTAAAATCAGACATAATTTTTAAGATGAAAAAACAGATAGTTTTTGTTGAAGCAAGCCCGAATATAGTTGGTTTTAAGAGGGCCAGAGCATTAAAAGAAAAAGGATACGAAATAGTTTTGATTAGTTTCTTAAAGTTCAATAAAGATTTTTATAAATCAGCTTATGATAAAATCATAGATTTGAATTTAGACTCATTTAGTATAAATATTAAAAATGGGATAAATCTAATAAAAAAAAGTCCACAAATTCTAAGAAAAATATTTGAAATAAAAAAATTAAATCCTTATGTAGTTATAGGAACAGCTGCACCTTACCCCTTATGGTTACCTGCTTTAACAAGAAAAATTATAAAAAATATCCCTTTTATTTTTTTCCCTTACGATGTAAATGCTTTAAAGTATAGAAAAAAAGAAGATTATAAAAAAGCAGGAATTCCAATTTTTGAATTAAAAGCTGAGAAATATTTATTTGAAAACTCTGACGGGATAATCTTTAAAGGAGGAGAGTATGAATTTGTAAAGAAAAAAATTAAGATTAAATGCCCAGTAATAAGTTTTCCTCCTTACTGTTCTAAAGAGTTTGTAGTTCCAATAAATAAAAATAAATTATCTAAAAAAGATAAAGAGATACATTTGGTTTATGTTGGCAGTATGGGAAGCTTAGCTTCATCTGATTTAGAATCAGACAAAGACTCCATAAGTACAATATTATTAAAACAAAAAATGCATTTACATATTTACAGTGGGCAGTATAATTCTATCAAACATTCTAAAAAATATAAGGCATTATTAAAAAATAGATATTTTCATTTGCATAAGCCATTAGGACCGACTGAAATTGTTAAAGAAATTTCTAAATATGACTTTGGGTACAGTTTTCCTATGTATGATCTTAAAATATTGAATAAAGAAATAGTTACTACTTGTACTTCAAATAAAATGGCTTCATATCTAGAAGCAGGGATACCCCTTATCTATTGGAGTTCTCTATTAGAGTATCAAGATAAAATTTTAAAAAAGTATAAAATAAATTTAGGTGTTTCCAAAAAAGACCTTAATAATTTAAGATTAAAACTAAAAAAAATAAACTATAAAAAATTAGAGAAAAAAGTAATTGGAGCGAGAGAAGACTACAATATAGAAAAAAATTTACCAAGATTAGAAGACTTTTTCGAGAAATGCATTAAATCAAAGAATTCAAATAATTATCTCTAATTATCTCATTATTGTCCAAAAATAGTCTCCTTTATATCCAACTTCTTTAAAAAAATCCAACCATTTATCAACATGCATATATGTCAAGGCAGTTAAGTTCCAAGCATCCAAATCCATTTTTTCCTCTCTAGTTGTATACGCATCAATTTGGATAAACATATTTCCTTCAGATTTACAAACCCTTACCATCTCTTGGAGTGCTTTTTTACATTTTTTTCTTGGCAGATTATGGATAGTATCTGATGAAAAAACAAAATCAAAAGAGTTAGTTGCATATGGAAGGTTTTCTGCACTCCCAATAGATAAGTATGGTTTTATTTCTTCCATCCCATTTTCAATAGCATATTTTGAAATATCAATCCCAGAAATATTTATTCTAGGAATAATCTCTTTTAAGTCATATAAAAGGAAACCCTTTCCGCATCCGATATCTAAGAAAGAACTCTTTTCATTTAATTTGTAGATTTTTTTTAATCTTTGTGCAACACCTATCCACCTCCCATCATAAACATAACCCCCATAACCATTAACTCTTTTGCCATCAAAAAATTCTTTATCAAATTTTTTTGCGAGAATTCTATTTTTTTCTTTTCTCCAATTTGGATCAAAATTTCTCTTTATTTGTGGTCGTTGTAATAAATCTATTTTTTCCATCAGGGGTAATTTTTGCTTTTGCTGCATTTTAAAATATTTTCTACTAAGAGATTTCTCGCATCATAAGTACAATGATGTTTACATCTTTCAATCGGATTAAAACTCTTAAATCTGTTTGCGGTCTTTTCACTAAACCAAACTTGTTTGAAAGATTTATCTTGTATTGAACCAATTTTTCCGTCCAATGTGTAAGCCCTATCATGACAATCATAGATATTGCAATCTGCCCCAATAACTGGAGTAATTTCCATAAAAAAACATCTTTGGTAACTTCTTTCTTTAACTCCAGCAAATTTAAAATCATTCTCATAAGTGTCATATACCTGAAAATTTGCTTCTTCAAGTTCTCTTGCTTGAGAAATCTGCTCTATTACTGATTGTTTAAATGGCTGATGATATGCATGAAAATTTGTCTGTAACCATCTCGGTGTAAATTTTATATGATTTATTCCCAATTGTTTAAAGTATTTTGTGGCTTCATAGACTGAAGAAGCATTCAAATGATTAACAACAAAATTAATTCCTAATTCGCAATCTTGTTTTTTTATTTTTGAAAAATTTTTAATATTATCCCTAATTTCATAAAACCACTTTTGGGGTTTCTTTCTAATTCTATTAAAAGTTTCAGCATTGCAAGCATCTATAGATATTCTTACCCATTCTGATTGGGCCAAGATTTCTGCTTTTTCATCATTGAGTTCTTGTCCATTTGTTATAATGGATAAATCTATTCCAAAACCGATAGTTTTTTTCATTGCTTCTAAAATATAAGGATAAATTAATGGTTCTCCACCTCCAGAATAAGTAACGGCTTTTACACCGATATCATTAAAATCATCTAAAATCTCCATCATTTTTTCCCTAGGAATTTCGTCTTTTTTTCTAAAAGTTTCAGAAAGAATTTGTTCTTTATCTTTTTGATAACCACAATAAAAACAATTGTGGTTGCACTTATTTGTAGGTTTGACTCTGACTGTTATTGGTGCAGTAATCTCATTCTTTAATAAAGATTCGAGTTTTTTTTTATGCCAAACTATTTTCAAAGAACTATAATTAGGGTTTGTGTCTGCCATTTAAATTATCTTAAAAGACAGTATATAAAAATTATGCTATTATATTGCATAAATTTGATTGAATCTATTTAAGAAACAAAATAAATGACTAAATATATAAAAATTTTAAAAATAATTGGTAAAATAGTAAGAAAATGCTAAATTTGTTTTTTAATATACTCATAACATTCTTCTAAAGGAGTAAATCTAAGTCCCGTTTCTTTAATAAATCTGGATCCATCCAAGTGGGAATTTTTTGATCTCTTGTCTAAAAAATTAAAATCATCCAAGGAGCATTTTACTATTCTTGCATCTTTAATTTTTAAATAATCAAAAAAGTTTATAGCTAATTCATATCTATTACAATAATTTTGAGGGGTTATGTGAAACACTCCTTCCATGCCTTTTTCTATTAGTTTGCCAAGTCCTTGAGCAACATCTCCTACATATGTGGGAGAGAATACTTCGTCATCTGCACAAAAAATTTTTTCCTTATTTTTATATTTCAGAATCCAATCTGCAAAAAGCCCCTCCCCTTTTCTTATTCCAAAAACCTTTTCTATCCTAACTATTAGATATTTTTCAAAATTTTTTAAAATAAAATCTTCTACTTCTAATTTCTGTTTACCATAAATATTTATGGGGTTTCTTATATTATCTTCTTTGTATCCTCCCAAAACCCCATCAAAAACAGCTGCTGAAGATATAAAAACTGGAACAATATTCTTTTCGGATAATTGATATATACTTCTCTTCAAGTTTTCCACATTAACCTGTTGAGAATATCCTACATCTTTTTTACATTCATCTATTTTTGAGATTGCAGAACATATAATGGCCAACTCTAAACCTTTGATAGGAAGCTCATTAATTGGCGATTTAACAACATCAAAATATATTAATTCTGGATTTTTATTTTTATAAAAAGTCCCAATGACTTTTTTACCTTGTTTTTTTAAATGATCAAATGTATATCTTCCAATAAGCCCAGACGCTCCTAAAATTAAGATTCCATTAATTTCTTTAGTTTTCATATTTTTCTTTAAAAGAGATTCATATTTTTGTGATAAAAAATATATAAACATTATTGTAATTCACCACCAATTCAAAAGGATTATTAATCCAGCACATATAAATTTATAAATTTGTTTTGATACCAAATGAAACATATCTTTTAAAAATGACAAACCAACCAGACATAGATTATCACAAACTGATGTATCATCCAGAAAGAACTACTGAATGGAAAAAAGAAGGAGATTGTTATCCTATTTATGTTGAAATTGGACTAACAAATGCTTGTAATCATAAGTGTATTTTTTGTGCTTTAGACTTTTTAGAAAAGGGGAAAAGTTTTATAGACAAAGAGATAATAGTTCGTACATTAGAAGATATGGCAAATATGGGAGTAAAATCTGTTATGTTTGCTGGAGAAGGTGAACCATCACTTCATAAGAATATTGGTTTATTCACAACAAAAGCTAAACAGTATGGTATGGATGTTTCTATAACAACTAATGGGTTGGCATTTACTAATGATAAAATAAAAGAATGTCTTCCAAATCTTTCTTGGATAAGATTTAGTATAGATTCTGGAAGTCCTGAAAATTATGCATTTATTCATGGAACTGACAAGAAAGATTTTACAAAAGTGATTGCAAATGCTGAAGAGTCTGTAAAATTTAGAAATCAGAATAATTTGAAAACAATAATTGGAGCTCAATTTCTAATGATTCCTCAAAATAAAGGAGAAGCAGTAAAGTTAGCTAAAATATTAAAGAGTATTGGTGTCGATAATTTACAAGTAAAACCATATTCTCATCATCCAAGTAGTTTGAATAATTTAATTGTAAATCCTGCTAAGTATAATGAACTTGAAGGAAAATTAAAAGTATTTAATTCTGATGATTTTCAGATTAAATTTAGGCGTGCAACAATTGAACGAATTGAGGATGGAAATAACTATCCAAAATGTTACGGGCTTCCATTTATTACTTTAATAGACGCGAAAGGGAATGTTATCCCTTGTAATCTTTTTTATGATAACCCAGAATTTACTTATGGGAATTTGTATGAAAACAAATTTGAGGAAATTTGGAAAGGAGATAAACGGAAAAAGATCTTACAAAAGCTAGAAGAAAAAGGGGTTAAAAATTGTAGAAAAGGGTGTAGGCTAGATGTGATTAATAGGTATCTTCATAGAGTCAAAAATCCAGAACAGCAAGATAATTTTATATAAAATGGAAGTTATAACAAAACAAGAACTGATAAATTTTGAAAAAAATATTGCCAGACTTTGGGAAGAGGCAAAAATACCTTATCCTGTTCATCTTTGTGGAGGGAATGAAGAACAGTTAATTAAAATATTTGAAGAAGTGAAGGAAGGAGATTATGTATTTTCTACTCATCGCTCACATTATCATTACTTGCTTGCAGGTGGGTCTAAAACAAATTTAGAAAAAATGATAATAAGAGGGGACAGTATGCATGTTTTTGATAAAGAACTAAATTTTTTGACATCATCAATTGTGGCAGGCATACCTGTTACAGCAGTAGGTGTTGCTTTAGCATTGAAGAAAAAAAATAGCAAAAGAAATGTTTGGTGCTTTGTTGGAGATGGTGCAGAAGATGAAGGGCATTTTTATGAAGCTGTGAGGTATGTTGATGGCTATAATCTTCCTTGTACATTTATTATAGAAGATAATGATAGATCTGTAGAAACGCCCAAAAGTTCGAGATATGGGAAATCAAAAATGATCTGGCCTAACTGTGTTAAAAGATATCACTACATAGCAACATATCCTCATGTTGGTACTGGAAATTGGGTAGATTTTGGAGGATTTAAAGCAGGAGGCAATAGTTTTTAGGATGACATATCGAGAAGCGATCAAAAAATCAATGGAAATGCTGGTCAAAGAGAAAAATACAGTTTTCTTAGGGTACAATGTATGTTTTGGCTCAAAAGCTTATGGTACACTTAGTGATGTTCCCAGAGATAAAAAAATAGAAACTCCTCTTGCAGAAAATTTAATGATGGGTCTTGGAATTGGTATGTCTCTGGAAGGTTACCGACCAGTTATCTTTTTTGAAAGACATGATTTTGTTCTCAATGCATTAGATGGAATAGTTAATCATCTGGATAAACTTGGATCAATGTCAAAAGATCAATTTAAAACACCAGTAATAATCAGAGCCGTCATTGGCTCAAAGATCCCTCTTAATCCTGGTGCCCAGCATACACAAGATTTTACAGAAGCTTTTAGAGAGATGATTAAATTCCCAATTTATGAACCTAAAAATTCCCAAGAGGTCATTAGAGATTATATAAAAATTAATAATTCTTATGGTCCCGCGATGATAATCGAACGGAGAGATTTATACGATAAAGAATAAAGATATTTTTCGTGTTAAAATAAATCAAGGGTTCAGTCGCACAAAAATTTATATATTCTTTACTTTTTTATGGAAAATGGATCTTGAAAAACTAAAAGAAAAAAAATTATCAGAATTAACAATTCCTGAAATGAGGAAAATTGTTTGGAGTAAAGAAAGAGAAGAAAATAAAAAGAAAGACATAAGAGTAAGAATTTTTACTAAATTTTCTGTTTATCTTACTAAACTTTTTTTGCATCTTGGAATTTCTGCTAACATGGTTTCTTATTTATGGATATTTCTTGGGGTAGCTTCTACAATTCTTTTATGGTCTGGACAATACTGGGCGAGCATAAGTTTCCTTATCTTATTTAATCTTGCTGCCATCATAGACCATTCTGACGGAGAAGTAGCAAGATATTGGATGTGGAGGAAAGGAAAAAAAGAAGGTTCTGTAACAGGGCTTTATTTAGAGGATCTTTCTCATTTTTTAATCAGAATATCAATATTCTTTGGTATTGGTGTTGGAGCTTGGATGAGATTTGATCAAATTTACTATTTTTATGCAGGAGTGGTTCTTACAATAGTATTCTCTTTAGATCAAGTGATTAAATTAAGGGTATATGACTCGCTGATACAATCAGGAAAAATAAAACTAATAAACAAAGCAAGAAAAGAAAAAACAACTCCTGGAAAATTAAAATGGTTGCATAGTATATTTAAGCCACAATATATGCAGAAGTCTTTATTTTTTTGGGCAATAATCTTTAATGTAGTACATTGGTTCTTAATTGTTACAGTTATTTTATTTGTACCTTTGTTCTTTAAAAATTTCTACAGGGAATTAAAAAGATTAGAAGACGTAGACAAAAAAAATAATTTAAAATAACTCTTTTAGTATTTCTCTTAAATTGCTTTCTGTCAATAATCTTGGATTATTTTTTACTCTATCAGGATTAAAGCCTTCTTTTATTATAATTTCTAAATTAGAAATGCCTAAATCTCTTAAATTAGTTTCTAGCCCTATGTTTTTCATTAAATAAACTAATTTATTTTTAGCGTCCTTCTCGCTTCCACAACCAAGCAAATTAACAATTTCATTTATTGTTTTCTTTACATAAGCAACTCCCCTTATATCTAAACACTCTTGTTCTGTTATTTTAGAATTATAGATTAAAATTGACGGTAAAGTTAAAGATACAGCATGTCCATGAGGAATACCGAAGTGAGAAGTTAATGGGTAAGAGATTGAATGAGGGACTGTTGTTTTAGTAATATTAATAGCTTTTCCTGCTAAATGTGCTGCTTTAGCAATAGCTTCTCTTGACTCCTTGGAAAAATTGTTGGCAGCATTAACTAAATTATTCATGACTAATTTTATGGCCTTAGAGGCATATTGTTTAGACTGGTCAGTAGAATTAACACACCAATAAGACTCAATAGCCTGACCCAAGGCGTCCATACCACTCGAAGCTGTAATTTTTTTTGGAATATTTAATGTAAAACTAGGGTCTATAATACTGTAATCAGGCAAAATAAATTCGTGGGCAAGGGAATACTTTCTGCCGCACATATAAATGACAGCGAAATGAGTTGATTCACTTCCACTTCCAGAAGTTGTTGGTATAGCTATTAAACTTCTACCTTTATTTTCAATTATTTTTTCCTTTTTTAAATATTCAGAAGGAATTGCTGGATTATTGGCAAAACAATTTATTGACTTAGCCATATCAATTACACTTCCCCCCCCAATTCCAATTACCAAATCGCATGCCTCTTTTTTAAATAAATCAATTCCTTTTATAATATCTTTTAGTTTAGGATTAACTTCAAAATTACAAAAATGAGTTATATTATAATTTGATAAAATTGATTTTATAGCGTCCTTTGCGCCTGATTTTTCATAAGAAGATTTTCCGGTTACTAAAAATATATTTTTTGGTTTTTCTTTGTCTAAAATTTCTTTAAGATTACATACACTCCCAAAACCAAAATATTCTTTTTTCATTTTATCTCTTGTAAATCTCATTTTTAATTTTAATCAAGTCTTGTTCAGTATCTATTTCATTGCAAAGTTCAGTAAAATAAACAGGTTTTAATTTTATGGTAGAAAAAATTTCATTGAATGCGTTTTCTGCATAAACTTTTGTTTCTCCTCTTTTTACAAAATCTCTTGTTTTATCAAGCCATAATAAAAAATTATCTTTAGACATCTTATAAATTGGGGCCAAGAAAAAACAATTATCTCCAAAAACATTTACTCCAATCTTACTAATAATTCCTTTTTCCACCCTTCCTTTAAAGTCTTTTTCAGATTTTATTTCTTTGCTCATAAGAACGGCATCATTATATGCTGAATTTATTAATCTTTTAAAAGGAGTTTTATTGAACACCATATCACCATGCATCAAAATTACATTATCATCTATTTTTTCATCTGCTATTAAAGACAATGTATAAATATAATTTGTTTTTGAGTAAAAAGGATTAAAGATATATTCTACATCAAGTTGGGAAAAGTTTTCCTTCACATATCCTTTAATCTTATCACTAAAATATCCAGTAAGAATAATAATACTTTTTAAACCATTATCTTTTAACATACTCAATTGTCTTCCAAGAATAGTTTCTTCCTCAACTAATTTTATTAGACACTTGGGTTTATCTTTTGTTAGTTCTTTCATTCTTTTTCCTAGCCCAGCATTTATGATGATTGCTTTCATTTTCTTAAAAAATTCATAAACGCTTTTTTATTTTCTATTGGAGTTGTAGTTGGTCTTCCCAAATCTTTTCTTGCTCCCTTGTTTATTTTAACAATAACTATTTGTGGACCTTTTTGGTTTTTTAAATCTCCAATTACTTGTTTGAGATCTTTTTTTGTCTTTACGGTTCTGGCTCCGTCATAATCACATGCCAATGCAACTTTTTCAAAATCCACATTTTCAGAAAATGTTGGCTGCCCCCCAGTTGAACCATAAGTACCATTATCAAAAATTATATGGGATAAATTCTTAGGGTGATAATTTCCTATTGTAGCCATAGCACCCATTGTCATCATAGCTGCCCCATCTCCATCAAAAATTACTATCTTTTTGTTTGGTTTTTGGAGAGCTATTTCTGCACCAATAACTGAAGCTTCTCCCATTGAACCAATCATTAAAAAATCATTTTGGTGCCCAAAATTTTTTTCTTCCCGATATTCAAATAATTCCCGGGAATTTTTGCCAGTTGTGGATACTATTACTTCTGAGCCACTCAAATTGTCAATTATAATTTTAATTGCATCCTCTCTTTTCATTTCGTAATTGAGTTTTACTTCTTTCTGAGCATTATATTCTTCTAAAATTCCCTTTTTGATAATAAGAGCAACGGGTCTACTTCCTCTTTCAGCAATATTTTTCACTTCAGTTATTATTTTTTCAGCTTCTTCTATGTTCTCTGGAAGAACCTTATAAGGAATTTCCAATATATCCAGTAACGGCAGCATTATTCTCCCAATTTTTTTATGCTGAGGTTCGTCTTTTTTCTCAGGTTCTCCTCTCCAACCAATCATCAAAATCATAGGAATCTTGTATACTTCAGAATCTGCTAAAGAAGTTATTGGATTAATTGCATTTCCTAAACCCGAATTTTGCATATAAACGACACCAATTTTTTGTGTTGCGAGATAATACCCTGCTGCTAAACCGACTGCATCTCTTTCTATAACTGCTACCCTATTTGTTAATTTTTCTCCATCACTATCTGCCAAATATTTCATCCAATCTTTGAAAGTAGAATCAGGGACACCTGCAAAAAAAATTAAATCATTCTTTTTAAAAATTCTGTATAAATCATTACAATTAATCATTTTATTCAAAGAAATACCATTTTAATATATTCACCATCTTAAACAATTTTATTACCCTCCTTTATCAGTCAATATCAGAATATCTTTGATGGGCATACAGAACTGTTCTGATTCATAAGCTCTTTCATTAAAAAGTATTGACTCTGCAGTTTTGACCATTGCAGGATAAGAGCTTCTCAATAAATGATTGGCATAAATTACTATGTTAACTCCAGCATCTTTAAGTTCTTTTTCAGTCATAATACTATAAGTTGAAGGTACTGCTACTAAAGGGACTTTCTTATCAAATTTAGAGTATTCTTTACAAAAATCTAAAATTTCTGTGGGATTCTTTTCTTTACTATGTATCATTATCCCATCTGCTCCAGCTTCAATATATGCTCTTGCCCTTAATAGTGCGTCCCATAAACCTTTTTTTAAGATTAAACTTTCTATTCTTGCTATAACCATGAAATCTTCTGTCACTTGTGCTTTTTTTCCTTGAGAAATTTTATGTGAAAAATTTTCTATTGAATCTTGAGTTTGTAGTACATCTGTTCCAAATAAAGAATTTTTTTTAAAACCAACTTTATCTTCTATGATAATAGCGCTTATCCCCAACCTTTCGAGAGTTTTCACAGTTAATGGAAAATGCTCAATAGAACCCCCATTGTCCCCATCAACAATTAAGGGCTTTACAGTTGATTCTAATACATGTTCTATGGTATTTAATCTTGAAGTTAAATCAATACATCCAGTATCTGGTTTCCCTTTACAGGTTGAATCAGTTAAACTACTTATCCAAGCACCATCAAATTCTTTTTTGGTATCTTCTTGAATAACATTTACTTTTTCTACGATTAAACCTGTTAAACCACTATGTGCTTCTAAGAATCTAACTAAATCTTTTGCTTCTAGTAATCTTCTTAAGCTTTTCCTCCTATTTTCGGGAGTTGTTCCTATTTCTCTTAAAATTTCATTGATTTTAGTTGAAGAAATATCCTTGAAATTGGGAATTTCGACTAATTGACCCCCCCACTCTTTAAGCACTTCGATAACTTTGTTTCTTATTTGCTTTTGAACACCCGTTCTCCAATCATCTCCATGAACAACATAATCTGGTTTTATTTTTCTTAAATTTGGCATATAATCGAGTGTTTCTTGAGGAATAACTTCTTCTACTCCTTTAATATTTTCTACTATAATTTTTCTTTGTTCATAGGAAAGAGCTGGGAGACGTTTGTAACTTGCAATTGCTTTCTCAGTTAATAACCCAATAGTAACATGCCCGAGATCTCTGGCTTTACTCACCACTTTTAAATGTCCTGGATGAATTAAATCTGCAGACATGGCAACATACACTTTTTTTCTTTTATAATCCATTTTTATAACTTTGAATAAGTTTACTCATCACATTTTTTGTTGATAATCTTTTATAAAAAGGAGGTTGCACAATCTCCCCCTTAATTTTTTTTATGTATCCTGCTCCTGGAACCTTTTTCCAGTTAGAACCATATACAAGGATTATTTTTGCATTTTTAAATTGAGTGTGAATTTTCTTTAAGTTCTCTGTGGGATCTAAACTTCTTTGAATCACAACCATGTCAACACACCTCAAGGCAGATATTATTGCTACTCTTTCCTTTAAACTAGCCAGAGGTTCTTTTGCATATGTTTTTATTGCTTCATCTGTCAAAATACCACAAATATGAAGGTCACCCAATTTATTAGCATTTTGCAACAATCTTAAATGTCCATAATGGAACAGATCAGCTCTTATAGGTGAATAAATTATCGTCTTAATCTTTTCTTTTTTAATGGTTACTACCTCTCCAGATTTTATTCCTGAATCTTTTGGAATTGTCACACAAAGTTGCCCATTTGATTTATTTTCCCAGACTGCCTTTTTCATGTTACTAGTAATACTAGTAGCTTATTTAAAGTATGGTAACTACTAAAAGATAATAATTTTTAAAATAAATATAAAATATTTCGATAATAGGATCATTTGGAACATTCATCATTTTTTTCTTATTATTTTCTTTTTTATATTCCTCAAAATCATAAAATCATTTTTATCCAAACATCCTGTTAGGAATATTAATAAAACATAAGATAAAAAGAAAAATAGTCCCATTAAGATTAGAGATAGATTATTTATCACTATGAATTGTTTTATACCCCTCAACAAAGCTATTGGGATCAATGTCACGATGAAAATTCGTAACATTTTTCTCCTCAATGGCCAGATAGAGGTATAATAATGCGCCTGAAATAATAAAACAAAACTGAGTATTATCCCACTTAACATCGTGGAAAATGCTGCCCCATTTAGACCATATTTGGGAATTAAAATTATATTCAAAGTAATATTAAAGATAAAAACACTTATGAGATTTATTAAAAATATTTTAGTTTTTCCCATCATTAAAATTAAATTGGAAGAAATTGTAGCTAAACTTGAAAAAAAAGCCCCAATAGCAAGAATTCTAAGGGCATTTTCAGCGATAAGGTACTCTTTTCCAAATAGAATGTTTATTAAAACCCCTGGGAAAAAAACCATAATTATGAAAAAAGGGAAATTTAATATAAAAATCCATTTTCCAACTTGTTGGCTTAAGCCCTTTATAATTTTGATATTTCTTCTTGAATATTCTCGGGTTATTAAGGGAAAAAATAATCTTGTAAATAATTGAGGAGCGATACTCAATAACAGTGCTATTGGGACAGCAGCATTATAAAATCCGACTTCTAATGTACTTTTAAAATAACCAAGAACAAAAGAATCTGCCGAATAAAGAATTCCTCCCAATAGCCCCAAAAATAAAACCGGCCAAGAATAAGAAAATAACTCTTTAGTAATATTTTTTTGTATCTTTTTTTGTAAAGTATATTTTTCGAATATTTCGGGAATTTTGTATCTACAAACCAAATACGAAGCTATCAATACAATTAGTACTCCCAAAAAATAAGAAAAGATTACAGCATTAGTTTTGAACCCCAAAATGATTAATATACCAAGAGTTATTAATTTGATAGCATTTTGTAGGATATTTAATATGAAAGCATGCCAATTTATTTTTTCATATGCTCTTATAACTGAAAGAAAAATATTTGAAAATACACCCAAAGGAATAAGGATGCTAAAAATTTTAAGAAAAATTATCAAACTGGGGTTATGAAATAAATTGATAGAAATAAATTCTGATAATAAAAATAAAATTATTGCTGAAATGATAGTTGAAAAGAAAATAATTGTTATTGAAGTTTTAAGAATAAATCTAATTTTATTTGTTTTTTTTTCTCCCCTGTACAAAGCCACATATCTCAAAAGACCTTCACTCAAACCCAAAGAAGAAAAAGCGATAAACCACCCTAAAATCATTATTGCTAAAGAAAATAATCCATAAACTTCTGGACCGAAAGATCTAGCGATTATGATCCTATACGCATATGTGAAAATTTTTGACAAAATTAGGCTCACAAAAACAATAACTGATGATTTAGCAATTAATTTCAAAAATTTATCTAAGTCCTTTTCTTTTTCTTCCGCCATAAAAATCTTCACGAAAAAAACATTTTTAAATATGCCCTATGAAAGATACATAAACTTAGTCAATTTCGAGTATTGGATTATATAATCAAAGAGATAAATATTTTTAACCTCTTACTTTTTTATTTTAAAATGAATTTACAAAAGAAAGCCATTGTTACGGGAGGGGCTGGTTTTATTGGCTCACATATTGTAGAAGATTTATTGAAAAAAAATTTGGATGTTACTGTGATTGATAATATGGTAAATGGACAAATAGAAAACATTAACATGTTCAAGGCTAATTCTAATTATAAGTTTTATGAAATGAATGTAGCAAGAAATTTAGATGAGACCTTATTTGAAGATGCAAATTATATTTTCCATATGGCAGGTTTGGCAGATATTGTACCCTCAATTGAGAATCCTCTTAAATATTATGAAGCTAATGTAACTGGGACTATTAAAACATTGGAAGCAGCGAGGAAATCTAAAAAACTTGAGAAATTTGTTTATGCAGCTTCTTCAAGTTGTTATGGTATTGCTGATAAATATCCCACTCCAGAAACAGCAAAAATAAAACCAGAATACCCTTATGCATTAACAAAATATCTTGGGGAAGAATGCGTACTTCACTGGTCTAAAGTATATAGTCTCCCAGTTGTTTCATTAAGATTTTTTAATGTCTACGGACCTAGAGCCAAAAGCAATAATACTTATGGAGCAGTATTTAAGGTATTTTTAACTCAAAAGCTACATGATTCTCCATTAACAATCGTTGGTGATGGGAAACAAAAACGTGACTTTGTCTTTGTAAAAGATGTTGCAGAAGCTGCATATCTTAGTGCTATTTCAGATGTATCTGGGAAGTGCATAAATATTGGTGCTGGAAACCCTAAAAAAATAAACCAACTTGCAAAAATGATTTCTGATAAAATAGTACATATACCTAAAAGGCCAGGAGAACCAGATATTACTTGGGCAAATATTTCTAAGGCAAAAAAACTTTTAAAATGGAAACCTAAAATTTCTTTGGAAGATGGGGTCAAGATTATGATTAAAAATATTGGATATTGGGATGATGCTCCCATTTGGACTCCAAAAAATATCGAAAAGGAAACTAAAGCATGGTTTCAATATTTAAATGATTAAATACCAATATTTTTTCATATAAATCTTTATAAATTATTTTTCAAACTAATAATTTAGAAGCAAAAAAACATGGCAAACATAAGGAAAAAATTTGATTTTGAAGGATTTGAGAAAAGATTAGACTCACTAAAAGATTTAAATGTGTTTATTATTGGAGATTGCGTGATTGACCAGTATGCATTTGTAGAACCAAAGGGGAGGGCGATGAAAGACCCAATTCTTTCAACACGTTTCAAATCAGAAGAGAGTTATGCTGGAGGAGTACTTGCAGTTGCAAATCATATTAGTTCTTATGTAGCTAAATCAAAACTTGTAACTTTAATTGGAGACCAAAATTCTCACTTGAATTTTATCAAAAATTCTTTGTCTCAGAACATTGAACTAAAAAGCTTTGTCAAAGAAAATTCTCCAACAACAATCAAAAGAAGATATATTGATTATAATAGAGGAAATAAGTTGTTTAAAGTTGAGCATATGAATGATTTACCTATTTCAAATAAATTATCGCACGAAATCGAAAATTATCTTTGTGGAGAACTGCCAAAATATGATTTAGTGATTACATTGGATTATGATCATGGTTTTATGAATAAAGATATTAGAAAAATCTTACAAGAAAAATCCAAATTCTTATCTTTAAATTCTCAAGTAAATAGTGCAAATATAGGGTACAATTATGTAACCAAATATCAACATGCTGAGTTTATCACAATGAATGATCAAGAGTTAAGATTGCCTTTAATGATGAAATTTGAAAATTTTGAAGAGGTCATTTGTAAATTCCATGAGAAGTTTAAACACAACAATTTCTTAGTAACGCTCGGTAAAGAAGGTTGTATATTCCATAAAGATGGAATAAATTATACATCGCCAATTCTTACAGAAAAGCTTGTAGATACTGTTGGAGCTGGAGATGCTGTTTTTGCTATAATGAGTCTTTTCGCATATTCAAAACTTGATAACGAATCAATGCCTTTTATTGCGAATTGTATTGGAGGTATTGGTGCTAACATTTTAGGAAATAAAGAATTTGTTACTAAAGATAAACTATTAAATTTTATAAGAAAAATTTGAAATGAACTGGAATGAATATAAATCAAGTATAAAAAAAGCATTAGACATTTTTGAATTTGATGAAGAAATTTTACAGGTTTTGAAAGACTCAATAAAAAATAATCAAAAAATTTTTGTGGCTGGAAATGGTGGTAGTGCTTCCACGGCAAATCATTACGCATGTGATTTATCAAAAGGTGCTAACAAAAATTGGGAAAAGAATTTTACAAGATACAAAGTTATAAGCTTATCTAATAATATATCTTATTTAACTGCAATATCCAATGATTCTTTTTATGATGAAGTGTTTAGACAACAATTAATTAATCTTGCCTCGCCTAAAGATATTAGTATATTTATCTCTGCCTCAGGAAATAGCCCCAATGTGATAAAAGGAGCTAAATATGCTAAAGAACTTGAAATGATTGTAATAGGAATTACTGGATTTGATGGAGGAAAACTCAAAAAAATTGCTGATTATTCTGCCCATATCCAATCTGACTCTTATGAAATCTGTGAAGATATCCATAGTATGTTTGGACACTTTTTAACTTGTTGCTTAAAAGAAACAGTATAAAACTAAAAGTCTACTTTTTCTATTGCTTTGTTATACTCAATACTTGCATCAATATAAATTGCATTTAATTTTTTAGCTAACATCTGATCTTCTGCCATATCTCCAAAAATAATTATCTGGCTAAAATCAGATATATCTCTTCCTAATTTTTGCAAACCATCTAACATCATTTGACCATTGGGTTTTCTTTTTGTTTTATCCTTTACAAAATTAGTATCAAATTTGATTTCATTTTTCTTTGATTCTGCATATGCTGAATCAACATAAGGGCAATATTCCCATGCATCTATTTTTATACCTCTTTTTTCTAAAAGATGGTCGATATAATTATTTATTTTGTTTACAGTATTACAAGTAAAGTATCCTCTAGCAACCCCTGCCTGATTACTAATAACTATTTTTGTTGTTTGATATTTCGTTTGTAAATAAGAAATTGTACTAATTATATTCTCTTTTATCTTAATTTTATTTTCCCAACCTTTGTCTTTTCCAAGAAAATTTTGTTCTTCTATTAAAGTCCCATCTCTATCTATACAAAGAAGAAGTCTATTTTTATCAACTTTATTTTTAATATAATCTATAATCTCTGTCGTAGATAATTTGGAGTCATTAGTGTATTTTATTTCTCCCCCAACATCTTTGATTTTCTGGCGTTCTGAATCTATCCCAGGTGTTTTTTTATTAATAAAATCTGGACCTTTAATGTAATAGGTAGGTTTAAGCTTATCTATGACATCAACCCCTAATTTATAATCTGTAATCACAACATAATCTACAAATTTTAAATTTCCAACCATATATGCTCTTAAAACATCATTAAAAATTGGTCTGCCTGAACCTTTTCTACAGGTTACAAATTTGTCGGAGGTTATAGACACAAATAAAATGTCACATAAATTTTTTGCAGATTCTAAATGTTTTACTTGACCAGGATGAAGAAGGTCAAATCCTCCATGACAAAGACCAATAGTTTTTCCACCTTCTTTGAATTTTTTAATTAGTTTAAAAGCCTTATCCGAAGAAATTATGTTCTCTAGATTATATGTATTCAAATTTTTTACAGGTAACATAAAAAAAATTAATTGAATTTACTTATAAATATATTGTTTTTAAAAAATAAAACTAATCAACAATCCTATAGCTATCAAAGTAATTTTTTGTTTTTTGCCAATCTTGTTTTGTTTTTCCTTGTTTTATATGTTCAAATGTTTTTTTGGCCATGTCCCAACATTGGTCCATATTATTGTAATTAAATAAACCAGGTCTTCCAATAGTATAAACATCTTCAATAGATTCTACTTTGTCTAAGGCGAAATGCAAATTTTTTAAAAAACCTTTTTTGTATATTGGATAAACTCTGTCCAAAGATTTAGTAAAATATTCTTGAATTTCATTTTCATTTAAGATACCTATTGATTTGAGTTGCTGTATTATGATATTTATATTTAATTCATTTAATTCTTTTGTAGTTTCCACCATTAATGCTGTTTTATTTTCTGGAGAGGTTTGCTCAGAAAAAGCCTTTTGTTCACTAATCCTATGAAATAGAAATTTTTTTTCTGGAAAAAACACCCAACAATCTTTTAGTGCTCTTTTTTTATTTAAAATTAGATAAAGGATATTTAGTTTTTGGTAGTGCAAATTTCCTGCCATCTCTTTTTGTTCATTTATATTTTTTTGATTTTTCACTAAATCCAATAAACTATCAAGATAAATTGTTGAAATCAAATAATCTGGTTTTATCTTTTTGTTTCCTATTTTAATATAATCAATTTTATGAGATTTAAGTTTTATTTCTGATATTTCTTTTTGAAGTAAAATTTTTCCCTTATTCTTTTTTATTTCTTTAACTAAAGAATCTAAAAGTTGCTTTATTCCTTTTGGAGGATAATAAAAATAATCTGCACTTATTTTTCCTGTGTCTTTAAACAAGATTCCCTTAATTAATTCAAAAACTCCTGAAATTGCCACTCTTCTTATGGCAAGCTCCTTGTCTAATTCCTGAGGATGAGAAGTCCAAACTTTTCTTGCATAATCTTTAAAGGCAAGTTCATACATAGTTTTTCCAAATCTATTTATCAAAAAATTCTCATAAGAATCGTCAGGTAGTTTGCTAAAACTTTTTGTGAAAATGTCAATTCCAGAACTTAATGCAGTAAACGGCATTTTCTGTGCAATTTGTGAGATTTTTAAAGGGAAATCAAAAAAATTATTTTTCAAGTAAATACTATTTTGTTTCTTGACTTTAAGCAAAGGAGTTACTTTTTCTATTTCATTAATAATTCCTGGAAGAACTGTATAAATTTTATGAGGCCCATAATCCAAAATAAAATCTTTGTATTCAAACGCCATAGCTGTTCCTCCTACATATTTATTTTTCTCTATAAGTGTTACTTCAAAATCTTTATCTTGTGAGAAATAATAAGCAGTCACTAATCCAGTTATTCCTGCTCCCAAAATAATTACTTTTTTTTTCATTTTACAAATGTAGTGAAAGCCATCTTAATGTCGTCGAGAAGTTCTTTTTTCTTGATGCTTCTAATCAATCTGTTTAAAATATAAGATGGTCTAAAATAAAATTTTTTATGAAACTTATCATAATATTTTCCCAAAGTTTCCCAGTCAAGAGTGGGATGATCATACACCCTAGACGCAGTATGAAAATTGTATTTGCTCCAATCTTTTGTTTTCAGCAAACCTTTTTTTTCAAATTCTTCAAAAACAGGAGTTGAAGGTAAAGGTACTAAAATTGTTGCCTTGGCATAATCCAGCCCAAGAGAACATGCAAAATCAATTGTTTGGTCCATTGTTTTTTTTGTATCCTCAGGTAATCCAACCATAAAAAACCCAGATGTCTCCATTCCTGCTTGTTTTGCCCATCTAACAGCATTTCTTGCTTGTTGCGTTGTTGCTCCTTTTCCTATTGACTCTAAGATATGGTCATTCCCAGATTCAAATCCAAAAGCAACTTTATAACATCCTGCCTTTGCACATTTTTCAAAAAATTCCCTATCCACACAATCAACCCTCACACCACATTCTAATTGCCAAGTAAACCTCAATCTTCTTTTTATTATCTCGTCACATATTTCTTTTGCTCTTTTAAGGTTAGTTGCAAACATATCATCCCAAACATGAATTTCCTTGAATCCATTCTTTAAAAGCAATTCAAATTCATCAACAACTCTTGTGGCTGATTTTGCTCTGAAAGCTCTTCCAAAAACACTTTTGTTACAATAAATGCATCCATAAACACAGCCCCTTGAAGTTCCAATTGTTCCTACTGGAGATTCTCTTGCAATTGCTTTGGGGTTCATATAAATTTTTGCATTAAAGAGATGCCACGCAGGCATTGGAAGCTCGTCCAAATTTTTAATTAATTCTCTTGGGGAATTCTTTTTTATTTCTCCTTTTTTATCTTTGTATACAATTCCTTTAATATTTTTGAGAGATTTATTTTTTACTATTTCTTGAATAGTTATATCTCCTTCACCCATACTCACAATGTCTATATTTTTTTCTTTAATTACTTCTTCAGGATAAATAGAAGAGTGGACTCCTCCTGCAATTATTTTTGTTGAAGGATATTTCTCTTTTATGAATTTTGCTACTTTTTTAGCTTCTTCAAACAAAAGTGTGGTGAAAGTTAAGCCAACTAAATCAGGCTGGTATTCATTGAGAGTTTTTTCTATTTCATGGAATGGTTTTTCTACAACCTGCAAATCTAAGATTTTACAATCCCCTCCAGCATGCAAAACTGACCCTGCCAATTCTGCCATTGAAACCAAAGGTCTTGGAGCAATGATACCTTTTAAGGCTGATTTCCCATAAACTTTAATACAAGAAGGCATATTCATTAAAAGTACTTTCTTCATGAAATTACTGAAATATTGATATTTTTAAAGATTTATGAGATGTTTTTATTGCTATTTTTTAAGTCCCATAAAGCGATATGAGTTCTTTGAAAACATGCTTTTCTTTTGAAAATAGGTTTCCCAAAATGTTTTTCAAGGGCCCAAGGATAAATTGTCCACAAATGCTCTTTTGCTGGAATAAACAACCTTGCCAAAGAGAAAAAGGGTTCATTAGGAACTGAAATTAGAATAAATCTTTTTGATAATTTTTTTAAATTCCTCATGACTTCCACAGGGTCATCAACATGTTCTAACACTTCTGTGCAAAGGACAACATCAAATTTTTTATTTTTTGTTAAATCTTCAACTTTACCCTTAATTATTTTTTCATTTTTACACAAAGGATTTTCGTCATAACCAACATAATCAAATTTTTTTGGGAGTCTCTTTAATAAATAATCATCCATACACCCTAAATCAATTATTGTGCCAGGATGGATCTTGCATAAAATTTTTAAAATCGCCTTTAATCTAATTGGTCTGAGAATTCTCGTTTGTATAAATGTATCAAATTTTCCCATTTTATTAATTTATAAATCTGTATTTAATCAAAGTCCATATTGCTTCAATACCATCTTTGAAATTTATTTTTTTTCCTTCTTCAGCTGTTCTTGGATTATAACTTATCGGAACTTCATAAATTTTATAACCTTTTTTCCTGACTTTTGCAGTCACCTCTGGACAAAATTCAAATCTTTCTGATTTTAAATTTAGTGATTTTAACACTTTGGCATCAAAAACTTTGTAGCAAGTTGGTTCATCAGTTATATGTGCATTGTAAAGAACATTTGCCATTGTGGTTAAAATTTTGTTTGCAAAATAAAAAGGATTACTTAAAATTTCATAGGGATGCAATAAACTAGGGTGTCCTTTTTTCTTTGGGAATCTTGTTCCGTATACTACTTTTGATTTTCCCTGTTCAATCGGCTTAATTAGTTTGGAGTAATCTTTTGGGTCATATTCCAAATCTGCGTCCTGTATTATGATAATATCTCCTTTTGCTTCTTTTATTCCTACCCTAACTCCATGACTTTTCCCGTGATTTTTTTTGTGAAAAAATGTCTTAATTTGAGGATCATGGAGATTTTTTAAAAATTCTCTTGTTCCATCAGTTGAAAAATCGTCCACGATAATTATTTCTTTTGATATTTTTACAGCTTTTACTCTTTTGATAATTTCATCTATAGTTTTCTTTTCATTATATGCAGGGATAATTATTGAAAGTTTCATTTTATGTGAAAAAAGTTAGCAATCCTACTTTAATCAAAGCAAAAGATTTGTTTAATGGAAGTTTTAGTATACTCCTTATTCTTTTTAAAATGTAAGTAGGTCTTAAATAAAATTTTCTGTATGCTTTTTTTACTATGTTTTTTATTTCTTTTTCTGTTTTTCCATGAGGAGTGAAAACAATTTCATCCCAGCTTGTGAAATCTTCCCAATTTTCTTTTAGTTTTCCATGTTTTAATGCTATGTCATATAATTCTGTCCCAGGATAAGGAGTTGCTATTGGAAATTGGACAAATGTTGGATTAACTTTTATAGCAAAATCAATAGTTTGCTCTTCTTCTTTTTTTGTTGCTGAAGGCAAATTCAACATAAAACTTACCCATGTTTCAATTCCTGCTTCATGTGTCATTTTCATTGCTTTTTCTGATTGTTCCAGTGTTATATCTTTTTTTATTAAATCCAATAATCTTTGTACTCCAGATTCCAAACCATAAAAAATCAAATAACATCCTGCTTGTTTCATCTTTTTTAATAATTCTTCATCTACCAGATTTACCCTTGTAAAGCAACTCCATTCTAAACCTAATTTTGCTTCAATCATTTTATCGCATAATTCTATTACTCTTTTTCTATTTACTGTAAATGTTTCATCAAAAAATTGTATGCTATCTGCACCATATTTTTCTTTTAACAATTTCATCTCTTCTATAACTCTTTCAGATGAATGAAACCTATGATTTTTTCCAAAAATAAGAGAACCTGCACAATAAGCACATCTGTAAGGACAACCTCTTGAGGTCATGATATTAAGTGTTTTTTTCCCTCTTAAATTAGCAGACGAATGGTATTTTTCCATTGGAAAAAGATGCCTTGCTGGGAGGGGAATTTCGTCCAAGTTTTGGATTAAAGGCCTTGGAGGATTTGTTTTTATTTTTTCTTTAGTTTTATAAACTAAACCGAGAACCTTAGAAAAATTTCCTTTTTTTAAAGCAGATAAAAGTTCTATAATAGTTTTCTCTCCTTCTCCATAAATAACAAAATCCACATATTTATTTGAGATTGCTTTAGAAGGTTCAAGTGTTGCTTGCGGTCCCCCCAATACAATTTTTGCATCTGTAATATTCTTTAAATTTTCTGCAATTTTGTAAACTTTATTTAATGTTGTACAATATGTCTGCATTCCAACCAAATCTGGACAGAATTTTAAAGCAATTTTGTTTATGTCTTCAAAATCATAATTTTCTGCTCCTGCATCTATGACCTTAACTTCATGTCCTTGTTTTTCTGCATAAGCTGCAATGTATGCTAAGCCTAATGGAGGATATAAAGTTCCAACACTTGAAAGTTTGCCATATACTTCTTTAGATGTGTTTGGAGGAGTAATCAGTAACAGTCTCATTTTTTAAGCAATAAAAAAACGTTTTTAAGAATTTCCCTACTAATAAGCTTATTTAGATTTCTTTAATTCAACAAAAGGGAATATTGGGAGAATAATTGCGAAACCTATTGCTAAAATAATAATCAACCATGCAAATTTATAAATTGAATTATCTAATGCTCCATAAACATCATAATTATCCCAAATTTTTTCTTTGGGGATATAGTTTACAGGATAATAAAACCACTCATGAGTTGAATCAATTGCTGAAAAGATTTGGGGTTTGAACTGCATTGTAGCAGAATAAACTTTAAAATAAGGTTTTCCAGTTTCCTCATCATAACCTCCTCCCCCATAGATAATTTTTTCTAGATTAGCTTGAGTAGAAAATAGTTGGACTAATTCTTCAGAAGAATCATTTAATGGACCTTCGCTTATTGAACCCCAACCACAATCATCCCTAACACATTCAACAAAATAAACTTTTGTTGGAATATCTTGTCCAGGTAATTCTTGATTTAATTGGGAAATTTGTGCAAAAGATGCTGATTCCAAATAATGAAAATCGTGGAATAAAAATGCAATTCTTCCACGGTATATTCGCGAATCTGCTAGAACTATTGAATTCTTATCCATATCATCTATTGCATATTCTCTCATTTGACCCATGGCGCATCTAGAAGTTAGATGCGGTAAAAGAAGATATAGTTGAAATCCAAAGATTAAAATTAATATTATGCAAAGAATTTTTTTGTAATTTAATTTGTATTTTTCTAAATTTTGAGAAACTATCTGAGAAGTTTTGTGGATAAAAAATCCTCCAAAAATACAAAGAATCGGAATCATTGTAGTGTAATGGGTATGAAGCCAATTAGATAAAACTAAGAAAAGAAATCCAGATAATTGGAATAAGATTAAAAAATACCAATATTTTCTTTTGTTTTTCAAGGAAAAAGCAAGAATAATTCCTAAAATTCCTAAAATAGTTATTAGAGGGTCCATAGAAAAAATTGTCTTTGACATTGTTACTAATCCTGTGAAAAATTTATCAGACAATAGCCCAGAATCATAACCTAACTGTGCTGCATAAACTGGCCTAAGACTTGGAAAAAAGTATTGAGCAGCATAGGTGTCAACCATCCCTTTATCTTTGTACCATAGATAATTATGAATAATTATTGGCATAAAAATTAAAAGAATAATTATCCCAAAAACAAAAATATTTTTGATATTTTTTTTAGTATTTCCTTTCTCTTTTTTAAATAGAAAAAAAGCTATTAAAAATGCTGGAATAAAAAATAAAGAAAGGGTTTTAATTAGAGAAGCAATACCAATACAAACTGCTGCGAGCCAGGGGAATTTGCCTTTTTCCATTGCTATCAAGAAAAAATAAATTGCTGAGACCAAAAAAAAGATTAATGCAAGATCCATTTCCATTAAAGTGTATCTTATTGTAAAAAAAGAAACAGAAAGTAAAAACGCAGAAAATAATCCAATCTTTTTATTAAAAATCTTGGAAGCAATTAAATAAATAACCAAAATTGTAAGTGTCCCATAAAAAAAAGATAAAAATCTTGCTGAGAACATAGTTACATTAAAAAATTTGAAAACAATATCAGTTAAATAAAACCACAAGGGAGAGTGAGCAAAAGTGCTTATTAATCCAGAATGAAGAAATCCTATTGCATGAGGTCCATGAACCATTTCGTCCCCTAATGCAGAAATATTCCTTGCTACTAAAAATCTCAAAATTGCCCCTAAAAACACAATTAATATCAACCACTTTCTTGGGTCTTTTGAAAAAATAAAGTCCAGAGTAGAATCAAGCAATTTATCTAATCTACTCTTTGCAGGAATTTTTATTTTATGTTCGTCCATTTACATCCATCAACTTTAATTTTTTGAACTTTAAAAAATCATGCACCAAAGAAACTTTTGTTATTCTTTTCCTTTGTGAAATTTGGCAGGTAACATCTAAAAACAAATGAAATGAAAATCCCACAAGGATAAATAAAAAATATTTTGATATAAACATTCCCAAAATAAATAAAATAAATAAAATTTCAATTCCATGTAAAACACAAAAGCCAAGATAAAATTTGTCCCTTTCTATTTTAGGCAAAGAAGAAAATTTTTTTCCATTTTCAATAAACCAATTAAAAGCATTTTTTAAATTCAAATTTTTCTTTTTATAGACAAAATACAAATAATGGTCAACATCAATTAACACTGTTGAAAGAATTATAATAAAAAATCCTATCCAGCCTATTTTAGGAAATATGATTAACAAAATTGCAGAGAATATAATTCCAAAGATTAAATGTTGTTTGGGAAGCATTTTAATGTCTATCTTTGAAATAAGAAATTGTTCTTTTTAATCCTTCTTCCAAATTAATTGTTGGATTCCAACTTAATTTTTTTATTGCCAGAGAAATGTCTGGTTTTCTTCTTGTAGGATCATCTTGAGGTAAATTTTGATTAATTATTTCTGAGTCTGAATCAGTGAGTCTTATTACTTTTTTAGCTAGTTCTAAAATTGTAAACTCTCCTGGATTGCCAAGGTTTATAGGATAATTATAACCAGAACTCATTAGTTTGTAAAGTCCTTCTATCAAATCATTTACATAACAAAAACTTCTTGTCTGGCTTCCATCACCATAAATTGTTATTGACTTATTTTCTAAAGCTTGTGCGATAAAATTAGAAACAACTCTCCCATCATTTTTATCCATATTTGGACCATAAGTATTAAAAATTCTTGCTATCCTTATTGATAAATCAAATTTTCTGTGATAATCCATAAATAAGGTTTCTGCTACTCTTTTTCCTTCATCATAACAAGCTCTTGGACCTAAAGTGTTTACATTTCCCCGATAAGACTCTTTTTGAGGATGCTCTAATGGGTCACCATAAATCTCAGAAGTTGACGTCTGTAAAACAGTTGCTCCATTTAACTTTGCAAATTCTAGGATATTAATAATTCCTAGAGTGTTAGCTTTTATTGTTTCTATTGCATCAGATTGATAATGAACAGGGGAAGCGGGGCAAGCAAGATTGTAAATTTGGTCTACTCCTTCTGGAATCTTTATATCAATAGAATTCTTTGTGTCTGTTATATCATGTGCAATTACTTTAAAATTCGAATCTCTTTCCAGCTGTTGGATATTTTCTTTTTTTCCTGTGAAAAAATTATCTAAACAAATAACTTTGTGCCCCTTTTCTAAGAGAAATTTGCAGAGATGACTTCCAATAAATCCTGCACCACCTGTGACCAATATCTTCATTTTTTATGCTCCTCAAAATTTTGATTTCCAGAAGTTGCTCCAGGTATTTTTAACCAATCTTTGTTTTTTCTTACTTTTTCATTTAATCTCCAAATCTCTTCAAGAAGATATGGCCTATACATATTGTCTCTTGCTACATAAATTAAAGCATTCAAATCTTTTGGAAAACACTTTCCCCCAAAACCTAAATCCCCATCTGGGCCAGGAACATCTATATTTCTTCCAATTCTGTCGTCCAACAAAATTGTGTCTTTAACAGTTTCATAATCCACCCCCATAACTTTACAGATTTGATAAAACTCATTTGCAAGAGCTATTTGACCTGCTAACATAATATTAGCAGTATATTTTATCATTTCTGCTGTTTTGGCGTCAGTATGAATGTATTTTGCATTGGGAAAAATTGGTTTATATATTTGTTTAACTTTTTTGTAATCTTCCTTTCTATTTGCCCCCACAACAATCCTATCTGTTTTTAGCATATCTTCTAGTGCATTTTTCTCTGTTAAAAATTCTGGATTAAATGCAAAATTAAAAGGATATCTTGCTTCAAGTTTATCTGTTGTTCCAGAAACTGCTGTTGAGCGAATTATTGCTAAAGGCTTTTTATTTTCAGGGACATCATAGGTTGCTCTTGTTAACATTTCCAAAGAATCATGTATCGCAGAATAGTCTATTTCTCCTCCCGTTTTCATGGGTGTTGGGACGCAAACAAAAACAGCTTCTGATTCTTTTAATATAATTTCTTGGTTGTATTCTTGTTTGTATTTATCATAAGGTAAGATTTCATGGACTTTACCTAATACTTTAGCGGTTGCTCCCCCAACAATTCCCATTCCAATTATCCCTATTTTCATATTTTTTTTTGCCATTTAAAGTTTAAAAGAATTTATATGTTGGATTCTGGCCTTGCAGAGAGATTTTTAATCCTTCTCAATCTTCTTGACCATTTCTGCAAAAGCAGGTCTTGTGATTAAAACACCTATTGTAATTCCAATGATAGTTGTGATTGCGAACCCTTTTAACAAACCTGCACCAGCCCAAAGTAATGGGATTAATGCTACCAGGGCAGTAAAATATGCTCCCAAAATAATTGATAATGCTCTTTTCATTTTTTGTTTTATGCTCAAAAATTTGCTTTGTTTTGCTTCGTCTAAAATGATAATCTGACTATCAATTCCTGTCCCTATGGATGCGATTATTCCTGCTATACTTGGTAAATCAAGGTTCCAGTCTATAAAAGAAGCTATACCTAAAATTATTACTATTTCAGAAGCACTTATAGCTAATAATGCTATTGAAGATTTAAATTTTTTATATCTAAAAAATATGACTATTGCAACTGCCACTATTGCTGCCAAAGCTGCTAAAAAAATTGATTTGATGAAATCTTTTCCGAGCACTGGAGAAATAGTATCTAATTTTACTATTTCTAGTTCATAAGGAAGACTACCTGTGATTAAAATAGTTTGGAGATTATGCATTTCTTCTTTCGCAGCATTATATGCTTCCTCTTGTGTTTCTCCGCTTTCTGAACCTGAAATAGCTATTTGTGTTGTTACTTGACCTTGGAGTCCTTTGCTGATAAAAAGACTATTAACGAGGGTGTCGTCTAAAAATAACTCCAATTTTTCAGACAAATATTCTGGATTGTCTATATCTATTTCTAAATCTTCTGTTACTTTTGCGTGCTTTTTTGCGGCTTCTTCACTCAGATAAATTACAAATCTAAAGTTACAAAAGTGACCACTTTCAGATTCTTGGCAAGATTGAATTCCTGCACAAGTTGCATCATTTTTACATACAGAAGCTATATCTTTTTCTCCTCCAACAAAAACAGTTTCATTTCCTATGTTGGCTTCAAATTTTCCCTGCTCAGAAATTAATTTTTCTAAGTCTTTAGGTGTTGCTCCTGCTATTTCAATATTCACAAAATTATCTCCAAACAAATCCCTTACAGGAGTTACTCGCACATCAGATATTCCATAAATGTTGAACCTATTTTCTATAACTTCTGCTAAATCTTTTGCTTCTGATGTGGTTAATTTCTTATCTTTTGCTTGGATTCGCGCCCTTGAGCCACCTGCTAAATCCAAACCAGTTTTAAGATTTGTCTTAGGTATTTCTGAGACAGTTATATCTGGTGCTTCTTGGGAATACCAAATTATTTCAGAATCTTTTGTCTTAAAAATAGTTTTAATATTTTCCTCAGAAGGATATTTTCCTTGTAATGCATTTGAAAAATCATCTATATTTGTTATTTTTTGCTCATCAACTTGAATAATTATTTGCCCTTGCCTTAGCCCTTGCTCAAACGCTGTTGAATTTGGGATCACACTTATTATTACCACTCCTTCTTGAAAAAGCTTTAAAGGATTTCCAAAAATTGCTAAGAGAGAGAAAATTACAATAATTATCCAAAACCATATTTTCCAATTTAGTTTAATTTTCATTTTTTCTTTTCAGCATACCATTTAAGTATTGATACATTGGTTATCCAAGTATTAAGTAAATCGAAACCAAGACCAATAACCAGTATGGTGAAGATTTGAGTTAAGATTACTGAAAAAGAACTCACAATAATTAATGCAAAAGTTACTGCCAAAAGAGAAGTCAGAGTCATTGTTGTTCCTGTTTTGAAAGCCCCGAAGATTCTTTTGTTCAATGATTCTCCTTGCCGTTTTAAAATTCTAGTTGTAAGAAGGATATCTGTATCTACTGAGTAACCAATCAACATTAAAAATGCGACAATGCCAGCACTTGACATTTGTATTCCAATTATATTTACTAAAACTAAAGTCATTAAAATGTCTGCGAAAGCCGCAAGAACCACAGCCATTGAAGGTACAAATGTTCTAAATATAACAAACACGACTATTGCCATAAAAATAAATGCAAATAAAATTGCAATTAAAAGTTGTTTGTAAAAACTTTCACTTAAACCTGAACCAGTAAATTCAAAGCTAGAATTTTCTTCATTTAGTTCATAATCAAGATAATCTTCAAGAATGTCTTTTATTTCTTTTTTGTCTGCTTTTGTTTCGATGATTACTGCTTTCTGTTCTCTTGTAACTAAATCATAAATTTCTCTCATATTAACTTCTTCAAGTTTTTCTGAAAGAGTTTGCATTAAATTATCCACATCAACTTTGTCATAGATTGTTACAGAAGTTCCACCTGTCAAAGAAATATCTTTATGAATAAAATCATTATTTTGAGAATAAAATACCCCCATATAAATGAAAGAGAAAAGTAAAAGTGCTAGAGGAATTAATAATAACAATTTGTAATTTTTGTCGTGAAACTTCCCAAAATTAAATTTTTCTTTTTGTTTTATTTCTTGTTCCATTTTTGTTTGAAATGATTTTATTCATGCGCCAGCCGGGATTCGAACCCGGGTCAATTGGTTGGAAGCCAATTATACTGCCACTATACTACCAGCGCAGATATTTTAATAATAATAGTGAAATCTTATTTAATAAAGTTTATGAATACGCGCCTGACAGGATTTGAACCTGTGACCCCTTCCTTTCTCAATTTCTTTAGGAGGGAAGTGCTCTAATCCAAGCTGAGCTACAAGCGCATATTTTTAAAGAGATATTTTCATTTAAAAGAATGTTGGTAAAGGCATTTGGAGTGATTGATTTAATTGCAGGATTAATTTTAATATTTGAAAAAAATGTGAATTTTCCAATTTATCTTTTGATGATTTTTGGAGGAATTTTGCTAATTAAGTCTTTTTTAGGTTTACCCAAATGTTTTGCCAGTTGGATTGATTTCTCAGCAGGAGTTGTTATTCTTTTATCAATAGTAATTTCTATTCCAACTATAATAGGGGTTATTATTGGATTATTCCTAATCCAAAAAGGGATTTTTAGTTTTTTATGAAATGCGGAAGAAAGGATTCGTGGGTCACTTCGTTCAATATTATAAATGCGGAAGAAAGGATTCGAACCCTCGCAGGCACTAAGCCACTGGAGCCTTAATCCAGCCCGTTTGACCACTCCGGCACTTCCGCATCAAATAATGTTAATTTTTGATTATAAAAAGTTTTATAAACTTAAAGTATTCTCCAAAATTGAAGACGGCCATAGTAGGTTGGAAACACCTGTTCCCTTTCCGAACACAGAAGTTAAGCTTCCTATGTTGATGGTAGTAGTGTCCGACAAGATGCCAAACCTTCAAGCTGTCTTTCATATTCTTTTTATAGTATTAATTCTTGTTTGTTCTATGAATAAAATTTCAAAAACCGAGGCAAAAACACAAATTCAAGAATTCTTTTCTCATGCAAAAAATAAAAATCCTAGAGAAGTTAAAAAAATAAAAAAACTTGCTATGAAAAAAAGTATTCCTCTTAAAAAGTTAAGGAAAAAATTTTGCCAAAAATGTTTAACGCCTTATAAAAATCCTAAGATTCGGATTCGAAATAAAAAAAGAGTGATAACTTGCGAAAATTGTGGGCATGTTAGTAGATGGAAATTAGAATAAAATTAACTTTTTTTAAACTTTCCAATCAGTTCTATTAAATCTGTTTGTCCTAAAAATACAGACCTGCAACAGTATCTTTCTAAGCCAAGCTCGTCCAAAAGCTTTTTAGGGTTTTCTCCTTCTGATACTCGTTTTTTGAAATTTTCCCATAAATGGCCGATTGGTTTTCCACATGAAAAACATCTAACTGGAATTATCATAATATTCATTCCTTATTTTACTTTTTAAAACTTACTACACTTAACTTTAAATAGAAAAAATTTGTGGAAATATCAGGTGATGACACCTAGAGTCTAATTCTGGGAAAAGCAATGAAAGTAAACATAAAATTTTCATTCATCTAAATTAAACAAAGATTAAATTTAAATGAAACAAACAATAATCAAACTTGATAATGTGCATAAAAATTATGAAATGGGAGATTCAACAGTTCAAGCTGTTAAGGGGATTAATCTAGAAATAAAAAAAGGAGACTTTATAGTAATTATCGGACCTAGTGGTTCTGGCAAATCTACTGTGATGAATATGATTGGAGCCTTGGATTTGGCGACAAAAGGGAATATTTTTTTAGATGGACAGAATATTGAACATTTAGAAGAATCTGAATTAGCCCAAATTAGGGGTAAAAAGATAGGTTTTGTTTTCCAAACATTTAATCTAATTCCGACATTAACTGCATTAGAAAATATTGCATTACCAATGATTTTTCAAGGTGTTGATAAAAATGAAAGAATAAAAAGAGCTGAAGAAATTTTAGAAAATGTCAAATTAAGTCACCGAAGAAACCATCTTCCAAATGAACTTTCTGGAGGAGAAAGACAAAGAGTTGCTATTGGACGAGCATTATCAAATAATCCAGAAGTAATTCTTGCTGATGAACCCACAGGAAATTTAGACACAAAAACAGGAGCAGAAATTATGAAACTATTTAAGGAATTAAACAAGAGAGGTACAACAATAATTTTGGTTACTCATGATACCAATCTTTTAAATCATGCTCAGAAAGTTTTAAAAATAAAGGATGGAAAAATAGAACAAGTTAGGAGAAGAAAATGAAGAAAAGTATGATTGCAACAATTTTAGGAATTTTACTATTTGTAATTACATTAAATTTAATCTCAGCTGTTTTAATTGTGGATGTTTCAAGTTCTCCAGAAGAAGTGGCTCCAGGCCAAATCGTTGAAATTTCTATTGAAATTGAAAATATATTTGATTATGATGTTAAGAACTTACATGTTAAATTAGAACTTGGCTCAGAATCTGCTCCTTTCGCACCTTACCAGTCAAGCTCAGAGAAATTTATTGAAGAACTTAATGACAGGGAGGAGGAAACATTTAAATTTAAATTAATTACCCTACCTGAAACATCTACGGGAATTTATAAAATTCGTGTAAACATAGATTATGAATATGAAGATGAAAATTCTACTTTAATGCCTTCAACAAAAGAGGAATTAATAAGTATCATAGTCAATTCTCAACCAGAACTTAAAATTTCATCAGACGAATCTTCTGTTTTAATTCTTGGCGAAGAAAATAGTTTTTCAATTAAGATAATCAATTCTGGTTTGTCAGATGTTAAATTTGTTTATTTGACTCCTATTAATGCGAAAGGCATTAAATTCCTTTCAGAAAAAGAGCAGTATATTGGAGACATAAATAGTGATGATTTTGATAGTATTGAATATCAAGTATATTTAGAAGATGATGCTTCTGGAACAATAATTTTGCCAGTTATTTTAAAATTTAAGGATGCAACAAATAAAGAATTTATAGAAAGTAAAAATTTAATCTTAAGAACATATTCGCTAAAAGAAGCGCAAGATTTGGGATTGATTAAAAAACCAAATTATACTATTTATATTGTAATAGGGATTTTAGTTTTAGGCTGTATATTCTATCGGATTAGGAAAAAGAAAAAATTAAAAGTTAATAGAAATTAAAATGAAATCAAATCAAAGATTTTCACTCATTCAGATTATAATTAGGATTAAATTTAAATGAAAGATTATTTCTTTTTGGCATTTAACAATCTTAAACGGAGAAAGCTTCGTTCTTGGTTAACTATGATTGGGATTTTTATTGGTATTGCTGCTGTTGTTGCATTAATTTCCCTGGGGCAAGGACTACAAAGTGCAATTGAAGAACAATTTGAGCAGTTGGGAAGTGATAAGATAATAATTATGCCTAAAGGGATGGGCCCTCCTGGAACTGCTTCAAGTGATTCGCTAATTTTAACGAGCAAAGACTTAAAGGTAATTGAAAATGTGAGGGGTGTTGAATATGCTTTTGGATATTTAACCAAACAAGGACAAGCAAAATACAAAGGAGAATCAGTAATAAATTATGCTGCGGGCATAAATTCCGAAGATTTTGAACTTATGGCAGAAATGGGTGGGTTAACAATTATTGACGGAAGGAAATTAGAAAAAGGAGATAAATTCAAAGTTGTTGTGGGGTATAATCATGTCTACAAAGATACTTGGGATAAATCATTGGGAGTGGGAAACACTATTGAAATTGAAGGTTATGATTTTAAAGTTGTAGGAGTTATGAGTAAAATAGGTAACCCTATCGATGACAATTTATTATATGTTTCTAAAGATGTTTTAAAAGAAATTTTAGAGATTGAAGATGAAGAAAGCCAAATTATTGCGAAAGCTTCTTCGGGTTTTAATCCGATTGATGTTGCTGAAACAATTGAAAGAAAACTAAGAAAATCCCGAGGAGAAAAAGAAGAACAAGAAACTTTTAGTGTGCAAACTTCTGAACAACTTTTAGAAAGTTTCTCAAATATATTTGGGATTGTTCAGGCAGTGCTGGTGGGAATTGCAGGGATTTCCTTGTTAGTTGGAGGAATTGGAATAATGAATACCATGTATACTTCTGTTTTAGAAAGAACAAAAGAAATTGGAACAATGAAAGCAATTGGTGCAAAAAATTCGGACATTTTGCTTATCTTTCTTTTTGAATCTGGACTTTTAGGATTAGTTGGAGGGGGAATTGGGATTGGAATTGGGATTGGATTAGGAGAAGGTGCAGAATATATTGCAAGTATCAGTCTTGGTACAAATCTGCTTCAGGCAGTATTTCCTTGGTATCTGATTATTGGGGCTTTGTTATTTTCTTTTTTAATAGGAACTCTATCTGGAATTTTTCCTGCAATGCAAGCCGCAAAGCTCAAACCAGCTGATGCTTTAAGATATGAATAAAGATAGATTTTTAAATAAAATATTTCATGATAAATTATGAGTAAAAGAAAAAAAATCAGAACAAGGGGAAAATTGCAACTTAGTAAGTACTTTCAAAAATTAGAAAAAGGAGATTTTGTGGCTGTTGTAAGAGAACCATCTATTAAATCAAGTTTTCCAGAAAGACTTCAAGGAAGAACAGGATTAGTTGAAGGTAAGAAAGGAAAAGTATATGTTGTCAAAATCAAGGATTTGGCTAAAGAAAAGACATTTTTAATTGAGCCAATACATTTAAAAAAAATAAAACAAATTGAAAAATACGATGATAAAGAATAATAAATCTTTGAGCATGGTTGAAGCAATGGAGTATATGAAAAATACTCAAAATGAAGAATTAGAAATGATGGGGTTTATTAAAAAATTAGTAAAAATTACTCCAAAAAAAGCCAAAGAGATAAGAAAGAATATTGAAGATTTAGAACTCATGAAGGTGGGACCTCAGCATATATCCAAAATAATTGATTTAATGCCAGAGAATGCAGAAGATTTAAACAAAATTTTTACAGATGTTAGTTTAAATGAAGATGAAACAAAACAAATACTTGAGAAAATTAAAATTTAATGAACAAAATGGAAAAAGAAGAACAAGCAATAATCTTAGAATATTTACCAAACGGATATCCTTTGGAAATGAAAATGATGCCCATAGCTCAAGCTATTGGTAAAACAAATTTAGTTCTGTTAGAAGTTGTTCCTAGAAGAGGAATAACATTAGATATTGGAGAGGAAGTTTACATTGGAGAAGGAAAACGAGATAAAATATATTATATTCTTGGGAGACTTCACAGAGAAAAATTAACAGAATCTGCCAAAGACCAGTTGCAAGAATTTATAAAGAAAACAGTTAAAGAAAAAGGAGAACGATTTGTAAACTTTTTTAATAAAGCAGATGCAATAAATAAAAGAATTCATCAAATAGAATTATTGCCGGGATTTGGGAAAAAACATATGTGGGAAATTATAAAACAAAGAAAAGAACAAGAATTTGAGTCTTTTGAAGATATGAAAGAAAGAATTCCAAATTTACCAGACCCAGAAAAAGCAATTGAAAAACGAATATTCAAAGAATTAACTATTTTTGAAAGGCATAATTTATTTGTAAATTAAAATGGAAAATAAAACACAAGTATCTGAACAAGCAAGTGAACGAATGGTTAGAATCTTATCAAGAGATATAGAAGGTGGTATGAAAATTTATCCAGGATTAACAAAAATAAAAGGAGTTTCTTGGACATTGTCTAATGCTGTATGCAAAACATTAAACATTGATAAGAATAAAAAAATAGGGTCTCTTACAGATGAAGAAATTAAAAAAATCTCTGAATTCATAAAAAATCCAAAAGTTCCGGAATATATTTTAAACAGAAGAAAAGATTTTGAAACTGGTGAAAATAAACATTTAGTGGGTAGTGATTTGGAATTACAAACAGAATTTGATGTAAAAAGACTTAAAAAAATTAAAAGTTACAGAGGATTCAGACATATGGCAGGCCTTCCTTCAAGAGGACAAAGGACAAGAAGTAATTTCAGAAAAAATAAACGTAAAGGAGCAGGAATTAAAAAGAAAAATAAAAAATAAGATAAAACTAAAATCTTATACACATAAATCAAATGAAACGAAAACATAAAACATACTCAAGACCAAAGAGACCTTTTGATAAAGCAAGGATTGATGAAGAAGCTAAAATAAAAAAGGTATTTGGTTTAAAGAACAAGAAAGAAATTTGGATGGCAGAAGCTAAAATTAGTTCTATACGAGAAAAGGCAAAAAAGTTAATTTCTGCCAGTCCTGAAGAACAACAAGCATTATTTAATCGGCTTAAAAAGATTGGTTTGCAAGTTAATTCAATTGCAGACATTTTATCTTTGGACAAAGAAGATTATCTCAAAAGAAGGCTCCAAACAATTCTCTTAAATAAGAAACTTGCTACAACTTCTAAAAGTGCTAGGCAATTAATCACGCACAAAAAAGTTTTGGTGGGAAATGATATTGTTAATAGTCCATCATATATTGTTCCAGTAGAATTAGAAAATAAAATTTCATTAAAAACAAAAGTTGCAAAAGCAAATAAGAAAACAGAAGAAGTAACCAAAGAAGTCCCAGAGGAAGAAAAAATGGAAAAAGTTGAACAAGATAAAAAAACTGAAGAAGATGTAGAAGAGGTGGTTAAAGAAAAATGATAGACACAGAAAAACCAACACAAGAAAAAGAAATAAAAACTCAAAAAGCAGACATTAACAAAAAGAAAGAAGTGGAAGCTATTGTTAATATTTATACTTCATTCAATAACACAATTGTTCATGTTACAGACATGTCAGGAAAAACAATCTCCAAAGTTACTGGAGGCATGGTCACAAAACATGGGCGACTTAAAGCGAACCCCACAATTGCCATGTTTATCGCGAAAAGAATCGCTGAAAATGTCAAAGATTTAGGGGTTAAATCATTGTATGTTCGAGTGAGAGCAAAAACTGGAAACCCTGCACCTGGTCCAGGAGTTCATGCCATAATAAAAAGTCTTTCAAGATCTGGATTTAAGATATTAAATATTTTGGATGTGACAAGAATTCCTCGTGGTGGGCCAAAGAAAAAAGGCGGAAGAAGAGGAAGAAGACCATAACTTTAAATATGCTTTTATAACAATTTAAGATATAATAAAATGAAAATAATTCAAGAAAAGAATAACCAAATAACATTTTCAGCAGAAATAGAAGAAAGTTTAGCAAATGCTATAAGAAGATATCTTTACCAGATTCCAGTACTTGCTATAGATGAAGTTGAAATTTCAAAAAATGATTCTCCATTATACGACGAAACTGTTGCTCACAGAATAGGATTGATTCCATTAAAAACAGATAAATCAATAAAAGAAAATTCAGAAGTTAAACTTAAATTAAGTGCTAAAAAAGAAGGAATGGTCTATTCCAAAGAATTTGTTGGAAAGTTGGAGCCTGTTTATGGAGAGATTCCTATAACATCACTAAAAAAAGGTCAAGAATTAGAGATTGTTGCAATAGTTAAATTTGGGCAGGGAAGCACTCATTCAAAATTTTCTCCTGGATTAATGTTTTACAGAAATCTTGTAGACATAAAAATAGACAAAGATTGTCCTCCAGAAGTTGTTAATATTTGTCCTCAAGGAATTCTAAAATCAAGCAATGGGAAAATAATTGCAGAAAACGATTACAAGTGTGATATGTGCGAGGCTTGCACAGATTTATGCCAAAAAAAACAAAAAGATTCAATAACTCTTACTCCTTCAAAAGAATTGGCAATTACCCTTGAATCATTTGGGCAGTTAGATGTCAAAGAAATTTTAATCAAATCTATTAATGTTTTGAAAAAAGATTTATCTCTTCTTTCAAAGAAAATTGTTAAAATAAAATAATTCTAAAGTTTTTTATATACAAAATTAGTCATATTTTTATGAGGAAGTGCCGGATGTCTCCAATATCCTTTGGTTCGTCCATCACCTCCAAATACAGATGCGGAAGTGCCGGAGTGGTCAAACGGG
>JAGLQB010000019.1 GCA_023137045.1 Candidatus Pacearchaeota archaeon | reverse complement strand
AATCTTAAGAATTTTCTTGTTTGTCTTGGTTCTAATTTGTAAATATCTGAAATTTCCCCAACATTTGTTGTTAATCCTTTGTCGAATTTTTGAATACTTATTGGTGCACCACTTCTCCCTTTTTTTTCATCTTTATCAAATTTTCCTTGCAAATCTACTCCACTATCAACCATTTTTTCTTCAATAACAAGACCGCAGTCATTACATATAATTTCTCCAAGATGTGAATCATATGTGAGATTTATGCTTCCGCATTCAGGGCATTTTTTTATAAAACTCATTTTGTAAGGATTAATTGTAATAGCAAAGTTTATAAATGAATTTCTTTTATAAAACTTTCGTTTTTTATAGTTATGTTTTAATGGTAAAAATTCATTAAAGAATTAAATTATTTAACTAAAATTCCGTTAACAACTCCCTCTTGAGTTGGGCGATTGGTCACTTTAACTTCTCCTAACTCTGTTTCAAGAATTGTGCCTCTTGTTATTATGTTTTGTCTGGCTAAGAATCTATTTGAAGGTGTTTTAAGAACATTTTTTATTTCCACTTTTTTTAATTTTTTATCTCCAACGAAAACATTTACACTTTTTGTTTTGAGCAAGAATATTTTTTTATTTCCTCCAAAAGTTCTTTTTGTCTTTCTTTTTTCTTCTCCAATTTTTACAATCCTTTTTTGCCCTGCTATCTCGTAGGATTTTTTCTTCCTATTCTCAACATATTTGCCTCCAGATATTTTTCTTCCTTTATGCATTTTATTCTACATTAAAAAAGTCTATTTTTTATTTAAATAACTTTCTGTTTGGAAAAACAAGAATAAAAACATTTAAAAACAGAATTGTGCAAATTTAAATTATGGTTAATGGAATTGAAAGACCTTTGGATTTATTGAATAGCTCAAAAAACAAAGAAGTTTTAGTGCACTTAAAAGGCGACAAACAATTTGTCGGAACTTTATTGGCTTTTGACATCCATATCAATTTGGTAATGGATAATACAAAGGAAATGCAAAACAATGAAATAAAAAGAAATCTTGGTTTAACTTTCTTGAGGGGGGATACAATAATCTTCATTTCCCCAGCGTCAACAGTTTTGAAAAGAGAATAATTACTGCCAGAATATTTTTTATATTCTTAAATAACTTTTTAAATATCCTTACTTTTAGTTTTCTATGATTAAACTAACTTTTTTGGGAACTGCAGATTCAATTCCAAGTGCTAGTAGGAATCCAACTTCTATTTTATTGACTTATAATCAAGAAAACATATTGATTGATTGTGGGGAGGGTACGCAAAGACAATTTAGAAAAGCAAGATTAAATCCTTGTAAAATAACTCGGCTTTTAATTACTCATTGGCATGGAGATCATGTTTTGGGAATCCCAGGATTATTGCAAACATTAGCTTTGAGTGGTTATAATAAAACACTTTTTATTTATGGTCCAAAAGGAACCAAAACTTTTATGAAAAATTTATTGGATGTATTTGTTTTCAGGAAGCAATATCAAATTAAAGTTGAAGAGATTTCAGGCAAATTTTTTGAAGTTGCTGATTTTTATCTTGAATCTAAAGGGATGACCCATGGAATTCCTTGTAATGCATATTCGTTTGTTAAAAAAGGACAGATAAGAATTGACAAAAAAAAATTAACAAAATCAAAACTACCTTCTGGTCCTTTACTTCAAAAATTAAAACAAGGTAAAGATGTTACTTATCAAGGAAAAAAGTATTTAGCAAAAAATCTAACTTTTAAGGAAGAAGACAAAAAAGTTTCTTTTGTTCTTGATACATCGCTGAATAAGCAAATAATACCTTTTGTTAAAGATTCTGATTTATTAATTTGTGAATCTAATTTTGATCCTGAGCTTAAAGATAGAGCTAAAGAATATAAGCATTTAACTTCAGACCAAGCAGGAAATATAGCAAAAAAATCCAACTCAAAAAAATTGATTTTGACTCATATAAGCCAAAGATATGACCGAGATCCAAAAAAAATTTTAAATGGTGCAAAAAAAATTTTTAAGAATTCTTTTTTAGTTAAGGATTTAGATATCATTAAAGTTTGATTTAAGTTAATACGAAAGTTTTTTATATAATTCTTCTTAGTCCATTCTATGCCTCAGTAGCTCAGCTTGGATAGAGCGACTGCCTTCTAAGAAGAAAGGAAATTTTTCCTTCATTCCTCCTTTCGAGGAAAAGAGGAAAGCAGTAGGTCGCAGGTTCGAATCCTGTCTGAGGCATTATAGAATTTCTGTTTTTTATTAAAAAGCAATAATTTTAAATAAGAATTTCCTTAGTAGTTTTATTATGCGGAGGTGGCACAGCGGCTACTGCATTCGCCTGCAGAGCGAATATTCATGGGTTCGAGTCCCATCCTCCGCTTATTAACGAGAACCCTTGGGTTTGTGTTTTAAAATCTTTGATTTTGGAATTCAGCGAGTGACTTGTTCACGACGCCGAGTCCCATCCTTTGCTTATTAATGAGAACCTTTGGGGTTCGTTTTCTAATTAATAGATTTTGTGTAGTGCCTACCAAAAGATTTAAATATACATTTGTAGTGCCTAAGATATGGCCTTTATTGTTCAGAAAAAAATCCACGGAAATGATTATTATTATCTTAATGAAAATAAAAGGGTAGAAGGTAAAGTAAAAACAAGAACAATCGCATATCTCGGTAAAACAAAGAAAGAAGCTCAGAAAAAAGCTAAAGAAATAATAAAAAATATTGAAAATAGTGGAGAGATTATTTCTAAAGAAGTTTTAACTGAATTTACTTCTCCAAAAATTTCTGTAGAAGAATTGGCAAATTTTTGTAAAAGGAAAGGGTTTGTTTTTAGGTCAAGTGATATTTATGGGGGATTTGCAGGATTTTGGGATTTTGGACCTCTTGGTGTGGAACTGTTCAATAATATAAAGAATGAATGGTGGAAATTTTTTGTGTATCAAAAAAACAATATGGTAGGAATGGATGCAAGCATTATTTCTCACCCAAGAACATGGAAAGCTTCTGGGCATATAGAAAATTTTAATGATATTTTTGTTAAATGTAAAAGTTGTGGAAAGTCTGGAAAATTAGATGAAAATGAGTTGGGTAAAATTAAATGCGAATGTGGGGGAGAATATGAAAGTCAAGGCAAATTTAATTTAATGTTTGAGACTAAAGTCGGAGTTACAGATATGGATACAGCTTATCTTAGGGGGGAAACTGCTCAAGGAATGTTTATGGATTTTAAATTAATCCAGCAAACTTCTAGAAATCAATTACCTTTTGGTATAGCTCAGATTGGGAGATGTTTTAGAAATGAAATTGCTCCAAGAGATTTTCTTTTTAGAAGCAGAGAATTTCATATAGGGGAATTTGAGTTTTTTATTAATCCTGAAGAAAAAAAATGTGAATTATTGGACGAAAAACATTTGAATGTTAAATTTAATTTTTTAGATAAAGAATCTCAGAAAAACAATAGTGAAAAATTAAAAGAGGTTTCTATAAAAGAAATTTTAAATAAAGGGAAATTGGATGAATGGCATGCTTATTGGTTAGCCGAGCAAATTATGTGGTTTAGAAGTTTAGATTTAAATGAAATTAAAATAAGGGAGCATACTCTGGAGGAACTTTCGCATTATTCTTCTGCTACTTTTGATATTGATTATGAATATCCTTTTGGAAGTAAGGAGGTTGCTGGAAATGCGAATAGAGGACAGTTTGATTTAACTCAGCATCAAAAAGAGAGCAAGGAAAAAATGGAGTTGTTTGATGAGAAAACTGGAACAAAAATTATTCCGCGAGTCATTGAACCTACATTTGGAATGGAAAGAATTTTTTTAGCAATTTTAACAAAGGCTTACACCGAAGATAAAAAAAGGAATAATATTATTTTAAAAATTCCTGCTAAGATTGCTCCAGTTAAAGCAGCTATTTTTCCAATTGTTAAACAAAAAGAGTTTGAAAAAATTTCAGAAGAAATTTTTTGTGATTTGCGAAAAGAATGGAATGTAGTTTATGATAAATCTGGAAGTATTGGAAGAAGATATGCAAGGAATGATGAAATAGGAACTCCTTATTGCATAACTGTCGACGGGGATTCTTTAAAAAAGAAAGATGTGACAATTAGGGATAGAGATACTACCAAACAGATTAAGGTAAAAATTTTTGAGCTTAAAAATATTTTAAGAAAATTAATCAACAAAGAAATTGAATTTGGAAAAGCAGGAAGATTAATTAAGTGATTTTGCCGACGGAGATTGTTTTATTTCTTTTTTAAAATTTTTAATTTTTGAAATTTATTTTTTAATTTACCGAAGAATTTTTAAATGAGTTTTACTTAATACTATTAATTAAAAAAAGAGGGCTTACAAAAATGGCAAAAACTAAAACACCGAAACAACTTGAGATAAAGATAAAATCTCTTAAAGGTCAATTAGCAAAAGTAGAAGCACAAAGAAAAAGAGCATTGGCTGTAAAAAAGAAGAAACCTGTAGCTAAGAAAAAAGTTGTTAAGAGAAAACCAGCTGCAAAAAAGAAAAAGAGATAAGGCAAAAAATAAACCTAAATTTTTGAATTTTTTATTTCAATATATTTTTAAATCTATTTCTCTATTTTTATTTTATGGATAAAGAATGCATTTTTTGTAAAATTATCAAGGGGGAAATTCCTTCAGTAAAAGTTTATGAAAGCGATAATTTTATTGGGATTTTAGATATAAATCCTGTTTCTGAAGGTCATACATTAATAATTCCAAAACAACATTATGAAACTATTTTAGACTTCCCAGAAAGTTTGAGTTCAGAATTAATTAATTCTATAAAAAAAATTTCATCTAAATTTATAGAAGATAAAAAAGCAGAAGGATTTAATATAGTTCAGAGTAATTATGAAGTTGCACAGCAAGAAGTTCCACATTTACATTTTCATATTATTCCTAGAAAGAAAGATGATAATGTGCATTTGCATCTTTCAAAATAATGTCTCTGGAGAGATTTTAACTCTAATTCGGTCATTAGAAAGTCGCTATTAATTAATAAGTTTCTCGCTGTCTAATAACCTCACGACACTCTTCACGGTCGAGAAATATGTCTCTGGAGAGATTTTAACTCTCGACCTCTGCCTCATGAGAGCAGCGCTCTAAACCCTGAGCTACAGAGACAATTATAATAAAAATAACTCCTTTAAAAGTTTTAAGGTATGAGCTAGATATAGATTTTCTAAATTTATACTTTTACTTTGCGTATTTCTCTTTTTTCTGTCTTTCTTGCTTTGTCAATTTAGAGAATAGACCTGCAAGTTGATTTCTTAACTTTTTACTTGGCATAGTATTTTTGAGTATCTTTTTATTGTCCTCAAAACTTTCAGTAAATTCAATGCCTTCTTTGTCAAGGTTTTTTGCAGCCCTTCGTATCATCTTTGATTTTATTTTTCCCATGTAATAATTTATTATTTTGATATTTAAAACTTTCTTATTTTATTTTTAAAAATTTTAGGATATCTTTATATTCCTCTAAAAATTTTACTGCCTTTTTATCTAATTCTCCAGAAGAAAGAAGAAGAACAATTTTTTTATTTGCATGGCATTTCTGAATAGCTATTTGCAAATCATTTTCTGTTATTTTTTTCTTATCTTTCCCGATTATTAATATTTTTGTTAGCCCTAAACTAGTATTTATTTGCGCTATACCTGAAAATTCTCTTTTTTTAAATTCTATTTCTTCGAGAAGTTCTATGTTATTTTCTTTTACAAAATTTAATAAATTTATCACAAATTCTGATTTTTCTTTTTTCTTAGATTTTGATTTAATTTCTGGAGGTATTTTTTTAAGAGGTTTATCAAAAATTTCCAACTCTTTGGTTTCTTGTTTAATTTCTGGATTATCTTGTTTGGGAATAGGAAAAATTTTCTTTTCTGGTTCTTTGACTTCAAATTCTGATTCTGGTATTGTAAAAAATCTCCAAAAAATTTCTTCATTTTTTTTAAAGGAAATAGCAAAATCTTTAATCTCTCTTAAAGCTACACGAATTGCAGGATCTTGAATTCTGTCTTTTAAAAATTTCTTTTCTTTTAACAAAAAGAATGCTTCTTTTTCTTTGCTGTTTAAATATTGTGCAAATCTTTCAAGCATCGGCTCTTGTCTATGAATAAAATAAACAGGAGAATTTCCTACTTTCATATTGCTTATTATAATCTTTTTTTCAGATGCTAATTCAGAAAGAAAAGCAGATGTAAAAAGCATATTTAATCCAATTTCTTTTGTAATATGTACTGGCAAACTTGGACCTCTTCTCTGAATTATTGAAAGAATTTTTGTTTTTGTATCTAGAGCATTTTGAACCGACATAGCTGAAAAAGAATTGGCAAGATTATAAAGTTTCTGTTGTATTAAGGTTTAATCCATTTGACTTCGTAATAAGTGATATCATTTTCTTCGTCTACAATCGCTAGGAGTAAATTCTTTTTGGTTGAATGTGCAACTCTATTTTTAGCAGAAAATTCGTGCCAGGTTAATTTGTGAGACTCATAATCTACAAAGACAATCCATTTTGCATGTTTTTTCCCAGGTTTTGAGCCTTTATCGTACACTCTGAATTCTGCTCCAAATTTTAATGCTGTTTTTGGGATATAACCTCTTTCCCTTAAATCTTTAAAAACAGGATATTTAATCTGAATTTTTTTATCAATCCTCCTAAATTTATTCATTAATTCTTTTTTTGGAATTTCTTTACTCTGAGAAAATATTTCCATCTTTTCTTTCTCAACAAGAAATAAAGCTTCTGAAAGAGAATATTGAATTTTTTCTCCAACTGGTTTACCAAAACACCTTTGTTTGTAAAGTAGATGTGCTTCAGATGTATTGCTCGAAATAATTTCTCCCAAGATATATGCACGAATTTTTTTCATACTTAAATAAATGAAATTCAATATTTAAAAATATGTATTTGTATAAAAATTCTTTGTATAAAACGCAAAGAAAATATTTTAAAGTGTGGTAATGATATAAGATTATGAGCAAGGCAATAAATTTTAATGCAATAGAATCTAAGTGGAAAAAAAAATGGGAAGAGAAAAAAATTTTCCAAGTTAAGGAAAAATCTAATGCGAAAAAATTTTATGTTTTAGACATGTTTCCTTATCCAAGTGGAGCTGGATTGCACATGGGTCATGCTTTTGTATTTTCTTTGGGCGACATTTTTGCAAGATTTAAAAGACTTCAGGGATTTAATGTTCTTTATCCTATTGGATATGATTCTCTTGGACTCCCTGCTGAAAACGCAGCAATTAAAGCAGGAATACATCCTTTAAAATATACTGAAAAATCCATCAAAAATTTTATGAATCAGCAAAAATCAATGGGGTGGAGTTATGATTGGATTCGTAGTTTAAAAACTTCTGACTCTGAATATTACAAATGGGACCAATGGATTTTTTTGAAGATGCTCGAGAAAGGTTTAGCATATAAGAAAAAATCTCCTGTCAACTGGTGTAGAAAATGTAAAACTGTCCTCGCTAATGAGCAGGTAATTAATGGTTGTTGCTGGCGACATGAGGATACTCGGATTGAAATTAAACATTTGGAACAATGGTTTTTTAGAATTACTGACTATTCTGAGGAATTATTGAATGGACTTGAAAAATTAGATTGGCCGGAAAATGCAAAAAAATTGCAGAGAAATTGGATTGGAAAAAGTTATGGAACAGAAATTTTATTTGAGGTCAATGGAAAACCTTGGCCAATATTTACAACAAGACCTGATACGATTTATGGTGCTACTTTTATGGTTGTTAGTGCACAGCATTTAAAACTTTCTGACTTAATTACTGCTGAGCAAAAAAAACAAGTTGAATCTTTTTTAAATAAAATAAAAAGTGTTTCTGAAAAAGAGCTCGCTGGTTTGGAAAAGCAAGGGGTTTTTACTGGAAGTTATGCTGTGAACCCTCTCACAAAAGAACAGATTCCCATCTGGGTAGGAAATTTTGTTTTAGCAGATTATGGTTCAGGAATGGTGATGGCTGTTCCTGCACATGATAAAAGAGATTATGACTTTGCTAAGAAATATAATCTAAAAATTAAGGAAGTTGTTAAAGGAGGAGATATAAAAAATTCTGCTTATGTTGGCGAGGGAGTTCTGATTAATTCAGGCAATTTTAATGGAGTTAATTGTAAAGAGGCTGTTGGCAAAATTACAGAATTTTTGAAGAAAAATAAATTAGGGAAAAAAACTATTAATTATAAATTAAAAGACTGGCTTATTTCTCGGCAAAGATACTGGGGAACCCCAATCCCAATTGTGTATTGTGATAAATGTGGAATGGTTCCTGTACCTGAAAAAAATCTTCCGATAAAACTTCCTTCAAAAGTTAAATTTGGGAAAGGGAATCCTTTGGAGACTGCAAAATCTTGGATAGAAACAAAATGCCCTAAATGTGGTTCTAAGGCCAGAAGAGAAACAGATACTATGGATACTTTTGTAAATTCTTCTTGGTATTATTTAAGATATACTGACTCTAAAAATAAAAAAATACTTTTTGATTCTAAGAAAGCAAACTACTGGTGTCCAATTGACCAATATATTGGAGGACCAGAACATATAACCATGCATTTGATTTATATCAGATTTTATACTAAGTTTTTGAAAAGTCTTGGGCTATTAAAATTTGATGAACCAGTTTTAAGATATTTTACTCAGGGAATTGTTCATGCGTCAGATGGAGAAAAGATGTCAAAATCAAAAGGGAATGTGGTTGAGCCATTAGATATGATTAAAAAATATGGAGCAGATACCTTAAGATTAGCTTTGGTTTCTTTTGCATCTCCAGACAAAGATACTCACTGGGATGAAAAAATTGTTTCTGGAAGCCATAAGTTATTGAATAATATTTTTGATTATTTTTCAAAATTGAAAATGGAAAAAGCAAATCCTGCAGTTCAAAGTAAATTAAATCGGGCTGTGAAAGACATTACTGAAAATATCCAGAATTTTCAACATAATTTGGCTGTGATTAAGATAAGACAATTATTTCAATATTTCCAAGATAAAAAAGTTGATAAAAAAAGTATCGAGGTTTTTCTCAAATTACTCCATGTTTATTGTCCATTTATAACAGAAGAACTTTGGGAAAAAATTGGAAATAAACCTTTTATTAGTTTATCTAAATGGCCTGAATATGATAAATCAAAAATTGATGAAGCTTTGGAAAAGAAAGAGGAAGCTGTGGAAAAACTTGTTGAAGACATTAACCATATAATTCAATTAGTGAAAAATAAGGGGCAAAAAATTTCAGAGGTTTATGTTTATGTTCTGCCAAATGAAAAACAAACTTATTTGGATGGTTTAGATTTAATCAAGAAAAAAACAGGATTGGATGTTGAAATTTATGCAGTTAATGATAAAGCGAAATATGACCCTGAGAATAAATCAAAGAAAGTTAAACCAAACCGCCCTGCAATTTACTTGAAATAATTTTTTTAGATAGCTTTTTATAATTCTTTTTAATAAGTATTATTATGGGTGAGAAAAAAGATAAGAAACCACAGATTTCTGTTTTATCCAAATTTCCACAGAAATTTAAACAAAAAAGCAAGAAAACTTTTTTTAAAAATCCTAAAATAAAAAAATATTTTGTGATATTTATTTTATTCTTGGTAATTCTTTTTTGTCTGATTGTCATAATAAGAATGAAAATAGTAGAAATGGATATCCTTTGTGGTGATGGAACTTTGAATAATGTATGTTCTTTGAGAAAACCTTATGTTTGTTCAAATAAATCACTTGTAGAAAGAGCATCTGTTTGTGGTTGTCCAGAAGGTTTAACAATTCAAGGGGACTCATGTTTCTCAATATACCAAACTAATCCCAAAAGTATAACCTTAGATTATATTTTAAGGGGAGAAAAAAGACAGTTAGATTTTGTAGTGTATAAAGGACTTGTAGATTATCTATCTGATTTGTCCAAATCTATTTATTACGGTGGAAAATTAAAACCTACTAGAAGAGATTTTAAGATTAAGAACATAAATGAAATAGAACAAAGGAATTTAATTTTACCTTTAGTCACAAAAATACAAAATCTTACCCAAGATAAAGAAGACCAAGTGAGGATTGCTGTGAGTTTAGTCCAAAATATTGATTATGGGGATTCTGGGAAAACCATGAATTTACAAAATGGGAATAACATTATTCATTCAAGGTATCCTTATGAAGTTCTTTATGATGTTGAAGGAATTTGCGAGGCAAAATCTGAATTGCTGGCTTTTTTATTAAGTGAAATAGGTTATAGTGTTGTGCTGTTTTATTATCCTGCTGAAAATCATGAGGCTGTTGGGATAAAATGTCCTGTTGAATACAGTTTGAACAATTCTGGTTACTGTTTTATTGAGACAACTGGACCTTCTATAATTTCTAATTATCAAGATTATTATATTGGGTGGGGCAAGCTTTCTTCTAACCCAGAAATAATCCCTATTTCAGAAGGAATCTCATTAGACAAAAATTTATATGAGTATAAAGATGTTAGAAGTTTAATAAAAATAAATGAGGCTATAGAAGAAAAAGGACAGATTAATATTTTTCAACGCAGTAAATTAAAAAACCTGATGGAAAAATATGGTTTGATTGATATTTATAACTCAGTATAATTTGTAAATTTTGAAAAGGAAATATTTATAAAGTGTAACTCCTGAAAAGGAGTATAAAATGGAACACGAATTTACTTTGGGGGAAATGGAACATCCATGCACATGTTTAAGGCAATTATTGGAGGCAGAAATACCTATGTTAAGGAAGGAGATATCTAAAAATAAGTACTATTTGTCTCAAAAAGAACATCATGATGTTGGATGGAAAGTAGCTGAAAAAGACTTCGTTGAGCATTATTTGGACACATGGGCTACAGGGTTTAAAGCAGCATATTGTAATTATATTTGTCCTGCAAAAGATAGTTGTATTGTTAAAAAATTATAATCTTTTCTTATTGTTCTAAAATAGCTTTTATTCTTCTTATACCCTCAGAACTTGATGCTTCTTTGGTGATTTTAAAATGTCCCAGCTCTTTTATATTTTTGATATGAGGTCCAGCACAAATTTCTTTTGAGAAATCTCCAATCGTATAAACAGATACTTTTTCTCCATATTTCTTGTCAAAAACTCCTAATGCTCCTTGTTGTTTTGCTTCTTTAGGAGACATTTCTTCTTTGATTACTTCGCAAGATTTTTGTATTTGTCCATTAACTAATTTTTCAACTTCTTTAATTTCTTCTTGAGTAAGTTTTCTTGGAAAAGAAAAATCTAATCTTAATCTTTCCGGGGTTATGTTACTTCCTTTTTGAATTATATTTTTATCTTTTAATACAATTCTCAATGCGGATAAAAGTAAATGGGTTGTGGTATGAAGTTGGGTAGTTTTTTCAGAATTATCTGCTAATCCTGATTTAAATTTGCCTGTTGATGCTGTTCTTGAAAGTTTTTGGTGTTTTGCAAGTTCTTTCTCGAATGCGTTCTTATCAAATTTAATTTTATTTTTTTCACATTCTTCTTGAATCATTTCAATTGGAAAACCATAAGACTGATATAACAAGAAAGAATCTTTGCCACTAAGATTGTTTTTTTTGGATACTAATTTTTTGAATTTATTTAATCCTTTTTCTAAAGTTTTTGAAAATTTTTCTTCTTCTTTATTTAATTCGTTAATTATGAATTTTTGTTTTTTCTTTAAATTAGAATAATCTGAAAATATTTTTATTATTTCTTTTGTTAATGGCGTTGTAATATCTTGATTTGTAGAAATCCCTAATTCTTTACTGTATCTTATCGCTCTTCTAATTAAACGTCTTAAAACATATCCCTGTTCAGTGTTAGAGGGAGTAATTCCTTCCATTAAAATAAAAACTGCTGCTTTAATATGGTCGGCGATTATTCTCATTGCTTTGGTTGTTTCTTTGTTTTTACCATATTTTTTTCCAGAAAGTTCTTCAATTTTTTTAATTATTGGTTGCCAAATTTCTGTTAAATAATTATCATCAAATCCATTTAATATTGCCAATATTCTTTCTACTCCTCCACCAAAATCTATATTTTTTTGTTTTGCAGGATTGTATCCTCCTTTTTCATCTTTATTATACTGCATTAAAACATCATTTCCTATTT
>JAGLQB010000018.1 GCA_023137045.1 Candidatus Pacearchaeota archaeon | reverse complement strand
TTTCTTTTTCAAATTGTTTTTTATTAAGGTTTATGATAGCCATTATTCTTTTATCCAAAATTTCATTTTTCTTAATTTAGTTATGTCATTTTTGTAAAGTTCTCGTAAATCTTTTATGTTATAATATTCCATGAGTGTTCTGTCAAATCCAGGTCCCCATGCAAGAACAGGAATGTTTTCTCCAAGAAGAGGAATTGTAACTTCTGGTCTGAAAATTCCTGCACCGCCAAGTTCCAACCAAACTTTTTTTTCTGGATGAAAAATGTCTATTTCTACAGATGGTTCTGTGTAAGGAAAATATGCAGGTCTAAACCTAATCTTTTCAAATCCCATTTTCTTAAAGAATAGTTTTAAATATCCAAGTAAATGCCTAAAATTAACATTTCTATCGACGACAATTCCTTCTGTCTGATTAAACTCAAATCCATGCGACCAATCAAGTGTTTCGTTCCGAAAGCATTTTCCAAGTGCAAAGAATTTTTGAGGAAGATCTTCTTTTTTTAATTTGGCTAAAGTCTGTGCAGATAAACAAGTGGTGTGCGTTCTTAAAACAAGTTTTTTTGCTTTTTCTTCATCCCAAGCATATCTCCAACCCTTACTTCCAGCAAATCCTTTTTCATGGCTTTGTTTTATCATCTTCACAATATTTTTTTCTGGAAGTTCTGCTTTTTTATTTATAAAAAAAGTGTCCTGCATTTCTCTTACTGGATGATCTTGCGCAGTGAATAAAGCATCAAAATTCCAAAAAGAACTAACTATCATCTTTCCACTCATTTCTTTAAATCCCATGTCCTTCCATATTTTTCTTGCATAATCAATAGATTGATTTACAAAATGTCTTTTTCCACCATGAATTGCAGGAACAGGAGAAGTTACATCATACCTTCTAAATTTTTTATTTTTCCATGATTCTTTTTTTAAAATTTCTGGAGTAATTTGTTCAAGTAACGGCTGACTTTTTATCCCTGAGTTAATTACTTTTTTCCCAATGTCAGTAATTTCAATGTGCGGTATTTTTTTCTCTTTTACCTGAATGATATTTTTTCTATTTTGAAGCAATTTAAATGCAGAAAGTTGCTCTTCTGATAAAGAATTGTAATCTAAAGGAAGGTTTTCAATTAAAAGTTCTTCAATACTTTTTTTAGAGATTTCTTCCCGATTAGCACTAAGAATTATTTTTTTGTTTTTAAGTTCAATCATGGCTTTTTTCTTTAATGCTCCAAGAGATGCTTTAAATTCATTACTTGACAAAGAACTTTGTTTTTGTGCTTCTTCCAATTGCAAGATTCTTTTTTCACTAATTAAATTCAAAAGTCTCCTTTCAGGCAAGCCCCGTTTTTTATATAAAGCTCCATTGAGCCCCATTTCTACTATTTTCTTTTTCTCAAAAGACAACTTTATTATTTTTTTATTTTGTAAATATTTTAAAGCTCTTAGCACAGAAACAGTATCTAAATTTGCTTTTTTGCATATTTCGCTGATGTTCTTTGCTTTCAGATGGGGTAAAATTTTTCTTTCGTCTGAATTTAAAGAATCAATTAATTTCCCAATTTTCATTATACTATTTTTGGGAAGAATATATAAAAATGTTTGTTTTGCAATGATTAATCAAAATTCTTTTTATTCGGTCATTAAAAAGTCGTCATCCAAGTGGGCATTGAAAACAACCTAAGCGGTTTTTTTCGATTTTCCCTTCCTTTGCGGTGAGGCGATTTCTAATTGCCTCCTGGGAAATCGCAAAGTCAACTCATAAATTTAATCATGTTCGTTGGCATTCCCAGAACTAAACCTAATGCTTTCAAATCATAAATATTTCTTTTGGATTTGCCGATGAATTTCATTTTTAACTTATTTTTATTGCAGAGTTTTATATTTTGTTTTACTCTGGAAAGAATCTGAGCTTTTTGTTTTGATTTAGAATTAATTATCTCGTCTAAATTTATCCCAATCGCAACATTTTTCTTTTTTGCGATTTTTGCAAGTACTTGGTTGAATCCAGAATCTCTTTGCCTTAATTTATCTTTTCTTAAAGCTTGATTTAGAAGTAATGTATCAATTTTTTCTTTTTCTAATATTTTCCTGTTTAATTCGTCATCATTGCTGGAAAAAATTATCTTTTTGTTTTTATTTTTCTCAATTTCCTTTCTTGCATCCTGAAAATTGTTTTCTTGAATTAAAATATTTGTATCCATCTTATTTTTAGATAATTACCCAGAAATACTTGTCCCTTTAAATTTTTTCTTATTTAAAAGATTGCTGAGTTGACTGAGATTTTTCCCGATTATGTATGTGGGTGTCTTATTTTTTAATATTGTTTTTGAAGCTGTTTGGTCTAAAACAAAATGTTGTCCTGGAGAATATTTATTCTTGTGTGCCATTTTGGAAAAATCCTTCCAAGAGATTTCTTGAATAAGTTTAGCATTTTTATACTTTTTAGGATTTTTATCATATAATCCCATAACATCAGTTAAATTAATAAAAATAGTTTTGAAAACTTTTGCAATCCCTGCTGCTGTTGAATCAGAAGTTTGATTTGGTTTATATTCTAACGCTCCACAAAAAACCACATCTTTATTTTTGATGTATTTTTGCAGAATTCTCATTTTGTGGGGAATCCCATGTTCGGGATTGATATTAAAAAAATAACTCATAAATCTGGCATTCATTCTTGTTGCTGAAATTCCTGACAAGCTTTGAATTTTTTCACTTATTCCAGAATTTTTCAAAGCATAAATATATTTTCTTGCAATACTTCCTCCACCGCAAACAATTATGAATTTGTATTTTTTTGTATGTTGCAAAATTACTTTTTTAAATTCATTAATAAATTTAGAATCAATTTCATTTGGGATGATAAGACTTCCTCCAAGACTTAAAACTATCACCTTTTTTTTCATAATATAATTAAATCTGATGCTTATATAAAAGTTACTTTATTGTGAACAATTTATCATTTTTTACATCAAATATATCTAACCTAACACCAGAATCAAGCCAGCCATGAGCATAATTTAATGCTGCGAACGCATTTACAAAATCTTTATTTTTTTCAAAATGCCTGGCATCAGAAAGATAATTTGAAACCATCTCAATTATTTTTTTTGCATAATCTTCTTTTCCTTTGATGACATTTTCTTTAACTTCTTCTAAAGCAGTTGAAGTGACATTGAAATACTTTTCAAGTTTTTGTTTCGTGATTTTATCTTCCATAAAACTTTCAATAGAAAACAAACTTTTAAATATAATGTTTCTTTGTCATTTTTGTAAAGAGGAGAATGAAAAAAATATTTATTATTTTGGGAATTGGAATCATTTTATTGATGTTAACTGGAGTTTTTGCAGAATCACCTAAATCATCTGATGAATTTAAAGACTTCATAAATGAAATTAAGGAAAAAAAAGAAATAACTGATGAAGAAATTCTCAGTGTAACAGAAATCGGTTTTGATGAATTGCCATCTGAAATAAATCTCGGGGATATTGCCGATAATAGCATAGCCATTTATCAAATGGAATATGGTGAAGATAAACCAACATTTGTTCTTACTGCAAAAGACCCAACTGAATTCAAAGAGCCAGTCAGTATCTCAGCAGATATAAGACAACTATTACATTTTGGATTTAATGGAGAAATGACTGAATCAGGATTTTTACAAACAGCAACAGGTATTAGTAGCGAAGGAAAAGGATATGTCATGATGAGGTCTGGAAGTATTACTGGAATTTCAACTATATTAGAAACTAATGAAACAGCTTCAGAAAAAATAGAAATAATTATTTATAAAAATGGAGAACCAATCGGATTTCGGAATACTTTAAATATTATTTCAGGAATACAAAAAGATTATGACTTGCAATCAAAAAATATAGTAACATTTAATCCAGGAGATGTTATTTCTGTTTCCGCAAAAACTTCAGAAAATACTCTATTAAAAGACATAATAACAATGGTCGAAATTACTATCTAAAATTAATAAAAGACAAAATGTTTTTAAATGAGATTAATATAAAATGGATATGAAGAACAATAAGATTAGTTTATTGGTGAAAATTTTGATTTTAGTTATTGTGATTCTTTTGGCTATTATGGCTTATGTATTCTTTGTAAGACCAACAATTACAGGTTATGCAATTGAAGGACAAAATCAAGGGTATCAGTATGCAATTCTTCAAATTGCTCAACAGGCAGCGACATGTCAACAAGTTCCTTTGACAGTTGGTAACCAAACCATAAACGTAATTGCTGTTGAATGTTTACAAGTTCCACAATAAATATCTAAATCAATTTTATGGAAAGAGAATTTACAAGAAATAAAAGAGGTCTATCTCTGATTGTATCAATTTTAATGGTGGTACTTTTAGTTTTTGTGGCCATAGGAATTGTGTGGTTTGTGGTAAGAAATGTTCTTGAAGAAGGGAGTGGGGGGATTTCTTTGCGAGGTTTTAGTGTTGATTTGGAAATTAACAATGCTTTTGTTGAAGAAGGTAATATTCATGTTAATGTAGAGAGAAATCCTGGAAAAGGAAATTTGGTGGGGATTAAATTTATTTTTTATGATGAAACAGAAAGCGAAGGTATAGAAATAAATACCTCTTTATCTGAATTAGAGAAAAAGAGTTTTGATTTTACTTTAGTTATACTAGATACTTCTGAAGTAAATAAGGTTGCAATTGCTCCGATATATGAATCAAATTCTGGAGAGAGGGTTCTTGGAGATATTATGGATACATACACAATTGGAGCAGGTACAGGAGAGCCTGACCCTGAAACATGTACTCCAGATGTAGATCCTTGTGGAAGTTGGGTTTGTGGAAATGTTATGAATGGAACTTGTGGAGAGATTAGTTGTGGACCTTGTAGTGGAACTTGTGTTGAGGGTGTCTGTGAAGGGTGTACTCCAGATTGTACTGGAAAAGAATGTGGAGATGATGGTTGTGGAGGAAGTTGTGGACCATGTGATGGAACTTGTACTGATGGAGTTTGTGAAGGATGTACTCCAGATTGTACTGGAAAAGAATGTGGTTCTGATGGATGTGGAGAAAATGAAAATTGTGGAGCATGTGCTGGAACTTGTGTTGATGGAATTTGTATTATAGAAACTAGTGTAAATAATGGAACAGTGGGAGATACATGGCCACCTGGAGTAGGAGTAGTTATGTATTTTGATAGCGAAGACCTGCCAAAAGTTGATGTTGATTATACTCATTATTACATAAGTTTTTCTGGTTCTGAAACAGGCTGTTTATTAATAGCAGATTTTGTCACACCAGATTTTCCAGAAATATACAATAAAACTCATATAAGATTTAATTTCCCAAGTGAGATACAAACAGGAGATACTTACCACATTTGGGAAACTCAGGAAGGGTGTTTAGCCGCATGATTTTCTTTTTAAAAAGTTTTAAATACATTCTTTGTTTGAAATAAAATAGAACAAAAAGATGGTGAATAAAAAAATTATTGGGGTGAGTTTAGGAGTTTTATTTTTAACAATTTTGATTTATTTTTTAGGTTTTTTTGGGTTATCTTTTAATAATATTTCTGGAAATGCTATCCTTGATTTGTCTGCGAATTATCAAGAAGGACAGCCTCTTGAAGGAGCATTAATACTTTCTTTAAAAGAAGGTGAATTGATTCCAGCATCCTCTAAAATTCTTTTTAAAACTCCAGAAAAAACAGAAGAATATGATTTAACAGAATTTATTACAGATGATTTAATTGAAGGGAATTTTTATCTTGAAGGACAGTCTATTTCTGGAAATGGTTTGGGCTATGGAGTTATGGGGAAAAAACCAATTTATCCTAAAGTTGATTTTACACTAAATATTCACTCTCCTAAAAGTGAAGGAAATGCAAATCAATTAGAAGAGACTACTGGGGATGGAATTGTTGAAGAGGAAACACCAGAATCTACTGAAATAGAAGAAAGTGAAACAATAGAAGAAACAGAATCAGTAGAAAATGAAATTATTGAAGAGACAACAGAATTAGAAGAAGCAGAAGAAATTGAGGAGAATATAAAAGAATCTGAAAGTGAGGAAGCTGATGAAGAACCTGCACAAGAAGCTGAATCTACTGCAGAAGCTCCAGCAGAAGAAGAAATTCCAGAGAAAGATGGAGATAACATTGTAACGAACATATTAGAAACTGTTGCTAATTTCTTTTTAGGATTAACGCCAACAGGAAAAGTTTCTTTAGAATTTGCAACAGAAATTAGTGGGGAAGTTTCAGCAAATGAACCATTTACTTATTTTTTAAAAAAGGGTCAAACTGCTGAAATTGTTTCATCTTCTCAGAATATTGAATTAAATATTCAAGGTAACGAAGTTATTGTAACAACAGACTATTCAGAAATAGAACATGGTTTTGGTGAAGATTATTTAAAAGATATTCAAAAAGAAATTGTAATTGATTTATCTCCTTTTGGTTTAATGGTTGAAGAAGGGGATTTAGAAATTACTTTAGTTTATGACGAAGAAGAAATAGTTTCTTTAATCACGCCTTCTGAAGAAACACAAAACCCAATTTTACCAGAGATAAAAGAAGAAGGAATTGCAAATGCTTTAAGTGACACAGAAAAAGAAATACTTTTTGAAAAATTCGGAAACTCTTCTATAAAAATTGTCAAAGCTGAATCAAGTGGAGATAGAATTGTTATAAGATATGAATTGGGGGAATATTGGTTTGAGCCTTCTTATGATTCTGGTTTGAAGGATAATTTAAATTCTCAGATAGAAGAAGATAGAGTCAGGTGGTTACAAGATATAGCTAATACACTTTTACAAGAAGAAGTTATGCCTGAAGAAATTGAGATTAACGAAAAAGAGATTAAGATTTTCTGAATCTGCTTGGAATTAAATTAGATTTTTGTGGTGCTATTTTTTTGATTATAAATCTTGAATCAACAACGTCAGAAATTATTGCAGATAAAACGAATTTTCCTACAGCAACTTTAAAAATTCCTTGTGTGGTGGGAATTTTGGAAATTTTAGAAAAATTTTCTATTATTTCATTTATTTCTTCTGCATTTAAAACTATGCTGGTTTTTTTTCTACCCATTGCCCCACCAACCATGATGTTTTTATTTGAACCCTCGCATTCTATAATTTTGACAGCAGAATCTTTGATTAACGGATTAAGTTTACCTAAATCAATTTGCACCTCTGTGGATGTTGGTTTAATATAGCTAAGTCTTTCAGGAAGTCTTGGTTCTGGAATATGTAATATTCTTGGACGTATTTCTCTTGCTCTTCGTGGTTTAAACAGCAATCTTTTTGGCAAAATTGAATGCTTTTTCTGTATTTTTTTATTTTCTGTGACTATTTGTTTTACCCTAAATTTTTCTTCTTTTGCTTCTTCTTTTAAAACATTTACTAATTCAAGAACTTCACTTGATGCAGAATTTTTAATTAATTCCTTTGTAAATTCTAAAAGAAAAAATGATTTAAACTCAGGAGAAATAAACTTTTCTTTAGGTGCCTTTGTTTGAGTTTGATTCATTAGAATACTAATATTTATTTAAATTCAGGTTTGGAAGAAATTGATTTTTCATATCCCCCCATATCCATGTTTTGTTTTTCTACTGGTTTTGTTATCGGTCTTTTTAATTGGGGAAGTTTTGGAGGATATTGTATTTTTCTAACTGGTGGTTGGTAAGGAGTTTCTTGAGGACCTACTTCATGTATTAGTGTAAGCCCTTTAGCAATTATTTTATTTTGTTCAGATAACTTATCTATTTTCTCAATTATTTTTTTTTCATCCTTATTACCTTGTTCTAGACTAAAATCTTTTTGAGCCAATGATTTCGCAGATATTTCAAATAGTTCCAACAATTTAGATATTTGAGAGGTAAGATTATCAAATTTTACAGAAAGATTTGTCATAACTTTTTGCAGAGATACAAAATTTTCTACTAATATTTTTTCTACTTTAACTTCACTAGATGTTTGTGTTAAATGAGGTTTATGAACACGTGTTTTATGTTGAACTTTTTGGGATGTTTTAGATTTCTTTACAGCACTCTTTTTTTTCACCATAATTGTAAGTGGGAGGAGTTATTTATAAATATTCACTTTACGAAAATTTTAATTAAAAAATATCTAAAACTCTTCCATCAGAATCTTCTTCGTCATCTAATTCTTTAACAATATCAAGTCCTTGTTCTCCTTCTTCTTGAAATTCATCTTGAAGATTTGCGTCTTCTTTATTATCTGTTTCTTGATGAAGTTTTTCTAAACTATCTATGTTTGTAGTTTCTTTATTTTGCTCAACTGAAGGTATATCTGGTATATCATCAACATTTTCAGTTATTTCCTTAGCATCTTGTTCGTATGTCTGTTGCGAGTAATCAGATTTTATTTCAGGTTCAGAACTTTTTTCTTCTGGCAAAGTATTGAGTGGTTCTACAAAATCTTCTTTAGGTGGAATAGGATTTTGTGTTGGAAGAATCTCTTTTTCATGAATCTCTTCTTCTTTTTCATTGGGAACCTGTGCTTTATTTGGTTGATACTGCCTAGGCTCTTTATCTGTCCCTTTAATCAAACTTTCTTCAATATTCGCAATATAACTGGCTATTTCATTTGCCATGTCTGCATTAACACTTATACTATCAATTCCTTTTTCAACTAAAAATTTGACCATTTCTTTTGAACTTCCAGCTTGACCGCAGATACTTGTTTCCACATTATTTTTTTTACAAACCCTGATTACATATCCTAATTGATACAAAATTGCGGGATGCATTTCGTTGTAAAGTTCTTGAACTTGTTGATTCCCCCTATCTACTGCTAAAAGATATTGTGTTAAATCATTAGTCCCAAATGATATGAAATCAATTCCCTCTTCGCATAATTCTCTTATCATCTGAACAGCTGCAGGTGTTTCAACCATGATGCCAATTTTTAATTGAGAAAAATTCATCTCTTTTATAATGGTTTTTACTTTTTTTATTTCTTCAACAGAAATTACTTGAGGGAATAAAACTCCAATTGTTTTACTGGTTTGGGCAACTCTTTTTAGTGCATTAAGTTCGGCTTTTAATATTTTTGGATATTTTAGACTATACCTAATACCATGCATGCCCAACATAGGATTAGCCTCTTTTACTTTTGGTGCTCCTTCTAAATTCTGAAATTCATCAGTTCTGATATCAGAGGTTCTTACCCACATTTCTTCAAAGTATTCTGAAATTTTTTTTATTCCTTTAAATATTATTTCTTCATAATCCTCAATTTTATTTTGTTCTAAAAAATATTGAGGGTGTTTGCCAGATTCAGCTATGATTCCTTCAATTCTAGTTAAGCCCACATGTTTTATTCCTGTTTTCGCTGCACGTTCTGCAAAGCTAGGCAAATCAACAATTACTTTTATTTTTGTTTTAGTTTTCACATTAACTGGAAGAACTTCTTTTTCTACTGCCTCTGAAACCTTGCCTTTGTAAATATTTCCAGAGAAACCATCAACAGTAATTATTTCTCCTTCTTTTAATTTTGTTGTTGCTTCCTGAGTTCCAACAATGGCAGGAATTCCCATTTCCCGTGATACAATTGCTGCATGAGCAGTTAAACCTCCCTCGTCTGTGACTATCGCTGAAGATTTTTGCATAGAGACAACCATATCGGGGTTTGTCATTTTAGTGACTAAAATATCTCCAGGTATTATTTTTTTCAAATCATCCAAAGTTTCAACAATTTTTATTTTTCCAACAGCAATTCCTGGCGAAGCTGCAAGCCCACTTAATATTATTTCTCCTTCTATTTTTTTCCCATCAGCTTCAGGCCTTTTTGCTAAAGTTGTTATAGGTCTTGTTTGAACAATATAAATCTCAACTCCCTCAATCGCAAATTCTATATCTTGAGGTTTTTTATAGTGTTCTTCTAATTTTATTGCAAATTCTGAAAGTTTTTTTATTTCGTGTTCTTTCAAAACTTGGGCTTTTGCCTTATTCTCAACCAATTTGACAATTTCTTTATCTCCACTAGAATTTCTTGTTATCGCAATTTTTTTGTTAGATATTGTTTTCTCCAAAATTTTTAATTCTGAATCTTTTTTTGAAATAGTATATCCATCAGGGGTAATTTTACCAGAAACAATTCCTTCACCAAGACCCCAAACCGCTTCAATTACAATATTGTCTTTTTTGAATGTTGGGTCTTTTGAAAAGATAACTCCTGATTTATCAGCATTAATCATTTTTTGCACAATCACAGCAAGACTTGCTCCTTCATGTTTGAACCCTTTTTTATTTCTGTAATATGTTGCTCTCGCAGTAAATAAAGATGCAAAACATTCTTTTACTTTTTTTAGAACATCAGATTTTCCTTTAACATTCAAGTAAGTATCTTGTTGTCCTGCAAAGCTAGCTTCTGCTAAATCTTCTGTTGTCGCACTACTTCTGACCGCAACAAAAACTGGTTCTGCAGAACTTTTTAAAATCTCAAGAATTGCATCATTTTTAAAATCAATTTCTTTTACGTCTAAATTTTCATAAGCTTCAGTTATGTCTTCTTCCATCTCTTTTGGAAATTCTCCATCAATAATTAATTCTCTGATTTCTTTGGTAATTTCAGTTAATTGTTCAGTATCTTCATAATCTATTTTTGCTAAGAGCTCTTTTATTTTCTCATTTAATCCTGCGTTTTTTATAAAATAATCATAAGCTTGAGCAGTAACGACAAATCCTGGAGGCACAGGAATTTTCATATTAAATATCTCAGCAAGATTTGCCCCCTTTCCCCCAGCAATATTTCCAGAATTTTTATTTAATTCAACAAACCATTTTATGAAATCTGTTTGTTTATCAGTATCTTTTATAATCTGAGATGCCTCCTCTTTAATCATATAAACTGAGAATTTATTAACTTAATAAAGTTTTTGCTTCTAAAAGGAAATTAAGAAAAAATTAAATAATTTTAAAAGTTTTTCCAAAATAATTTTTAATAATTCCCTGCATTTCTAAAAATCGTCTTTTATTTCTTCCAATCAATGCAGCTTTATTTTGTGTTCCTGCAGTAAGAACTATTTCGTTGTCGCTAATTTTTAAATCCTTGAAAGTTACCGGATTTACAATAGCTTTGATAAACTTTTCTGCATCTTGGATTCCCAAGGGTAATGGAACAACTTTTATTTTTTTATTCAGAATCCCACTCATTTGTTTTATATTTTTTCCGCCAATGCCAACAGCTTTTGAAATTAATTGTTGTGGCACACAGAAAACTATGAATTGATTATATTCAAAACAAAATCGTGTATCTACCCTTGTTATTTTTCCAAACAAATTCAAATACCTCATATAACGCATATCAATTATGTTCATTTTCTTATGAAATTTTTAGATGTATTAATTTTATAAACTTAATTGTTATCGATTTGTTTTTTCAACAATTTTTGTTTTCGCTGTTTTTTTCTCGTCATCTTTTTTTGTTAAGGGTCCTATAACTTTAACGAGAAGTCCTGGCAAACCAGTTCCAATAGGCACTGGTTGATTAAGAATAATATTTTCAATTACACTTGTCAATTTATCCTTATTCCCTTTTATTGTTGCATTGATAAATTGTTTTACAGGGGTTTCAAAAGTTGCTCTTGCTAATATTGAAGATTTTTGGGCAATAATTCCCATACGTGTGACTCCTTTAACAACTCCTGTACTAGTCATGGCATCGGCAATTAATTCAAGATGTCTAATGTCAATATCCAATCCTTGAGTATTAAGAACCATTTTAATTTCATTAATTATTAATTTTCTTGCAGCCTCAATTCCAAAGATGTCTGCCACCTCATGTAAATCATTTGAGATTATTTTATCTGCATAAACTTCTTTTAAAGTAATTATATTTTTCAAATTGGTTCCAAGAGTCATTATCACAAAATTTTTTTCTTTTTTGACAATTAGAATTTGTTTTATCCCTTTAATACCAGAAATTATTGTTTGTTTAAGTTTCTCTTTAAGTTGATAGATTTCCTTAAAGTCAAGTTTAGATGCATCTAAAATTAAAGAACCAATCCCTTCCTTAACATCAAATCCAATATCATTTAATCTTTCTGCAACGGTTTTTGCTGAAATATGTGTGTGTTTTAATGCTTTTTTATCAATTTTTATTTCAATTTTTTTATCACTAAAATTTAAATTAATTTCAGAAGTTATTTCTTTTAATGTTACTTCTTTTATTTTCTCGGCAAAAACTTTCGCATCTTTTTCATTATCATATTCTTTTTTCAAATAAATTTCCATCTTAGGAGATGATGGCTTTTTTCTTGCATCAAAAAGTTCTATAAGTCTTGGAAGACCCATTGTAACTTGCATTTCCTGAACACCTGCAAAATGAAATACATTTAATGCCATTTGTGTTGAAGGTTCTCCAAAAGATTGAGCTGTGATAATTCCAATTGCTTCGCCAGGACTTAATTTTTCTCCTTTGTGGCGTTTAGAAATATTTATGCCATCACTTCCATATGCATATTCTATAATGTTATTATTACTATCTCTAACTGTGCCATCGTATTCTATTTTTAAATCTTGAAGTGCATTTGCCAATCTTCTATAAAGATAACCAGACTTAGGAGTTCTTAATGCTGTATCCATCAGAGAATCTCTTCCAGTAATTGCTCCAAAGAAAAACTCATCGGGTCTTAATCCTTTGATAAATGAACTTTTGATAAATCCTTTTGATACTGGCGATAAATCGCCTTTTTTAAAGAAAGGCAAAGTTCTTTCTGTATAACCAATGTCAATTCTTTTTCCCCATAAAGCCTGCTGACCAACAGAACAAGCCATTTGAGTTATATTCAAAATATTTCCTCCACCACCAGATTTTATCATTTTATTAACTGGATTGTTTAAGGGGAATTCTTTTTTGACAATTTCTCCGATTTTTGTTCTAACTTCATTTAAAGCTTTAAGTATATGTATCTCTCTTGAATCTTCTTCTGTCTTACCTGGAATTCTTTCCAATGTACCTCTGTTATATGATTCAATTATCTCATCTGCTTTCTTTTCAGCCTTTTCAATTATTTCTTCACCAGCATAAATAACTTTTTTATCTAAATCTAAATCTCCAACAGAAATAGTTATTCCTCTGTCAGAAAGATAATTTATTCCTAGCTTAAAAGATTGTTTAATTATTTCAAAAGTCTCATCTTCTCCAAGTTCTTTATCTAATTCTTTTATTAATTCTCCATCTTCGTTTCCAAAAAGAGTTTTATCTATCTCTCCTTTGATAATTTTTCCGTCTTTTATTTCTACAGAATCATTTGAAAAATTAATTTTTGGTAATAATTCTGAAAATACTTCGGTTCCTAAAATTGTTTTTTTAGAAATAATATGATTAATCCCAGATCTGTAAAGAAGTTGGTTTATGTAATCAGATGAAAATTTTTCTGTTCCTAATAAATAATTTCCAGTAATTGCATCTCCAATACACCCAATAAAATTTGTATTATTTTTTGGTGAGAATAAATTATTTTTTACATTAAGAAGTATTTTTGCTTCTGCTTTTGCTTCTTCAGTTTGAGGAGAGTGGATATTCATTTCGTCTCCATCAAAATCAGCGTTATACGGGAAAGCAACAGCTGGATGCAGTCTGAATGTCCTTCCAGGCAAAACTTTAACAAAATGAGCCATTAAACTTCCTCTATGCAAACTTGGATGCCGATTGAATAAAACAACATCTCCATTTTGCAGGTGCCTTTCAACTTTGTATCCTGGTGAAATTTCGTTTATGATTTCTTCTTTAAGTTCAGAAGTTATTTTTTTTCTTTTTCCATCAGGTCTGATAATGTAGTTAGCTCCGGGATATTCATCTGCTTTATCAATTAATTTTTTTAATTTTTCTATATTTAAATCAGTAACATTCTCAGCAACAGTAACTACTTTTGCAATTTCATATGGAATACCAACTTCATTAATTTCAATTGAAGGGTCTGGCGAAATTACAGTTCTTCCAGAATAATTTACTCTTTTACCAGCAAGATTTTTTCTAATTCTTCCTTCCTTTCCTTTTATTCTTTCTGTAATTGTTTTTAATGGTTG
>JAGLQB010000017.1 GCA_023137045.1 Candidatus Pacearchaeota archaeon | reverse complement strand
ACAATAACCACAATAAAATTCTTCATCTGTCCCAGCCATAGTTTTACACTCGTTATTAATATCATCCCATGCACACCAGCAGTCTACAAGAGGGTCATCATCACATAGTGGAGAACTCGCTGTTTCACAAGCATCGCCTTCACAAGAATTTTCATCATTATAATCCACACAAGAATTTATAGATGCACATTCTACAATTGTCACAATCAATTCATTACTAGCCATGCCAGTAGTTTTAAAATAAAAATATTCTAATTCATCTCCTTCCCCAAGACTTGAAAATGCTTTTTCTATGTCCCCTTCACTAATTGTCCAATTAATATATGCATGTCCATCACTATCAACAATCCCACTTATTGTTTTAATATAACCTCCTATAAAATCTTTCTCATAAATATCAAAATCAACTTGGGTTCCTTCAGGTAATCCAGAGTATTTTAACACCATTGATATAGTTGTAGTCCCAACATCTGCTTGGATATTGTATATTATGCTACCTAAATTTTGAGGTAATGCCCAATACACTTCTGAAACAGGTGCTATACATTGACCATTGTCACAGACAAGACCTGGCGCACAATTAGAATCAATTTCGCATAAAGAACCAACAGGCTCAATTTCACAACAGATTTTTCTCGCAGAACTAGTAGAATAACCTCCAATGTGTGCATTTGTATCAGCAGACAATGTAATTATTTTGGTTAAACCTAAATCCATACAAAGAGAGTCAGCATTTATCGCTACACAATTTTTTACTCCATCATAACAAACAGGAAATCCATAATTGCTTAAACTTGGAATCTCTGCATGAGCATTTGTTTCATCTGACAATCCCAAAATTTTATGCACTGTTCCATCACAAGTTGTGTCTCCAAAGCCAAAGTCACAACATAAAACATTTTCATAATTATTTTGTGCTATTAATTCTCCATGAGCATTTGTTAAACCAGATAAACCAAGAATAGCATGACCTTGTTCAGCACTGCAAGTGACTTTTGATTTGATTATGCAATTTTCTGCAGAAATGTTTCCCACAAATAAAAATATTAGAAATAAAAAACTTATTAACATAAAGATGAATTTGTTACTTTGTTGCACACTCTTTTTCATATTACTTTTAACAAAATAGGTTTTATAAATATTATTATTTATTTACCAAAAGTGTCATAATAAGTAGGAATATTTTTGGTAATATTTGTATTTTATTTTTCAAATTTTATTCTATTTTACTAATTTAAATGACTTTTCAGTAGTAACAACAGAAAGATTTATAAGCTTTTGATATTGCGCATAATCATGGTAAAAGGTGGTTTAGTTGGTCAATTAAAGAAGGGTTTTAAAAAAATAGTTTTAGTAACCAGCACTATGATGTTCTTAAATTCTTTATTAGGTTGCCCAACTCCGTTGCCAATAAATAATCCTCCAAAGGTGGAGCTTAATCTTGATTATACTTCTGGTTCAGCCCCATTAGAAATTAGAATCCAAGTTGATGGTACAGATTTAGACGGCAAAGAAGACATAATCCAATATAAACTAAGCATAGGAGACGAAGTAATTAGCCAAACAACACCCATTGATATAACAAGAACTTTTTATGGTGTGGGAAATGTAATTGTTTCAGGACAATGTACTGATTCTTATAGGGAAAAAGATGAAGACTCAATCGTAGTCAATGTGACTGAACCCACAACCCCCTATCTTGTATTAGAAAAAATTAACGACGTAGATATAAAATACAATGTAATTTTGCCAAATATAAATGAGGTATTATTGAAGATTAAAAGAAATAACGAATTAATAGAAACAAAAGTAATAAATTCTGATTACACCACAACCCTAAAAAATATGTTAAAAGGAAGTTATACTTTTGATTTAGAATCAACTAATGGAGATAAAATTTATACAGACGAAATACTTATTCCTAATTATGCTCCTGAAATTGATTTAAGTTTTATAAATACAGAATTAAACGAAGAAAAAGAATTAATAATAAATTTAACAGAACCTTCTGATAAAAATCCAGAGGATAATCAATTTCCCATTCATTATATTTCAGCAAATTCTTTTGATGGAAAAGTTAGCATAGATAATTCATTATTAAATCAGAATAAAATAATAATTGCTGGAAATAAAGATAAAATAGGAGAATATCAAATAGATTTATCTTTTGGAAATCAAGAGACAGGTATTGGCAATGCAACTCTCGAAGGCACAATAAATAATCTTTTAGATATCTCTGGGCAGTTGCAGGATAATGAAACTGATTCACCACGAGCAGGAATAATAAAAGTTTATGATTCTTCAGATAATCGTTTTTTAAAACAAGCACAAATAGATTCTTCAGGAAATTTTGATTTTCAATTAGACGAGGCTGTTTCAGAAATTATATTACAAGCAAGAATTATGAATGGTGCTGTTGAAAAAAGTTATGTAAGAACAATAAAAGGATTATCTGGATTAGAAGATTATATTTTAGGAAATATAAGAGCAGTTCCTTATGATGGATTAACTGGAATGGGAATAACGAAAGCACAATTTAAAACACATATGATGCAAGTGATGCGCCCAATAAATAGTTCAGATTTCAATCCAGAGATGTATAAGTGGGATTTTAAAGAATTTTCTTCTCAATATCCTCTCACTGAAGTAATAATCTCTAAAAAACACTATGACCCCAATATAGAAGGAACTTTTACAGATACTGAAATAAATAATATTAAATCAAGAATTTTAGACATAAATGATATTAATAGTTTTTTTGAAGGGAAAATAACACCAGAGCAGATAAGTGTAGTAGATAATTATGTGAGTGGAAATAGTGGGGGAAAAATATTTTTATTTCCTGCAAAAAATACCTCTGGATATGCTAATGTTTTTGATGAGAATGGTGATGGGTATATAGATAGTGTTAGATTAACTGTTGGGGTTCCGCTTGCTGGAGAAGGACTTGATAGCAGTATTCTTGCACATGAATTTGGGCATGGCTCTGGATTCTTAGGCCATTCAGAATTATCCAAGACAACTACAATTATGAATGAAATAGGAAGTGGAAGAATTATTTCCTCAGGACCAATAGACAAAAAAGCATCTAAGATAATTTATGAAGACACATACAAGGGACTCGAGAAACTTAATGATTTAATGGGCGACGATTTTTATTGATGATTGATCATCCTTTTATAACCACCAAGGGTTTTAATCTGGCTATTTTTTTATTTATTCCAATATCGCAGACAACTTTGATAACTTCTTCAATGTCTTTATAGACTTGTGGAGATTCTTCTGCTAATGATTTCAAACTCCCGGATTTGACTTCAATACCTTTGCTCGTAAGTTCTGCTTTTACTTTTTCACCTTGAAATTTTTTTAACGCAGAACTTCTGCTTTGCACTCTACCAGCTCCATGTACTGTACTGCCAAAAGTTAATTCCTCAGCTTTTTTTGTTCCAACTAATAAATACGACGAAGTTCCCATGCTTCCAGGAATAAGTACTGGCTGTCCGACTTTTCTATAATCTTTAGGAATTTCTTTTCTTCCTGGACCAAAACTTCTTGTGGCACCTTTTCTGTGGATGCAGATAATTTCTTTTTTTCCATTAATAATGTTTTCTTCAAATTTCGCAATGTTATGACAGACATCATAAAGAACGTCTATTTTTGCATTTGGGAAAAGATATTTTATTTCTTCCCTAATCCAGTGAGTAATTAATTGTTTATTTGCAAAAGCAAAATTTGCAGCTGCACTCATCGCAGAAAAATATTCTTTTCCAAGCTGGCTTGTTATTGGAGCATTAATTAATTCTCGATCGGGCAAATTTTTAAATCCATATTTTTCCTCCATTTTTTTTATATAATCCGAAGCTACCTGATGTCCAAGTCCTCTTGAACCACAATGAATCATAATTGTGACTTGGTCTTTTTTCAACCCAAAAACTTTTGCAATTTTTTCATCAAAAATTTCATCAACATACTGCACTTCTAAAAAATGATTTCCTGCTCCAAGAGTTCCTAATTGCCCAATGCCTCGCTTAATTGCTCTTTCAGAAACTTTTTCTGCATCTGCTTTTTCCATGCAACCTTCTTCTTCAGTATGCAAATAATCTTCCTTCACACCATATCCTTTTTCAACCATATATTTTGCTCCGCCTTTTAAAACTTTTTTGAGTTCTTCTTTAGTGATTTGGAATTTGCTTCCCCTTCCAAGACCTGAAGGAACTTTTCTGTAAAGTGCTTCCATGACTTCTTTTTGTTTCTTTAGAATATCTTTTTTTGTCAAGCTGGTTTTTAATAAACGAACACTGCAATTAATATCATATCCAACTCCCCCTGGAGAAATCACCCCTTTCTTTAAATTAAAAGCCGCGACACCTCCAATTGGAAAACCATAACCAACATGCATGTCTGCCAGCCCAATAGAATAATCAAGAATTCCCTGAAGATGTGCAACATTTGCTACTTGTTTTAATGCATCTTCTTCAATCACCATTTTGTCAGAAATAAATATTCTTCCCGGAACTTTCATCTTCCCTTCTTTAGGAAGTTCATAAGTATGTTCTGCAATTTTTTTTAATTTCTTCATGCTAATAAAGTAATTATTGAGATTTATAATTTTTACGCTTACCAACTTACTCTTCGGAATTTTTTTTCAAATTTAATTTTTTGCTTTTGGCATTGTTGCACTAATTTTTAGCCCCCACGAAAAATTGTTATTACTAATAAAGAGTAATTTGCCGAAAAGTTTATATACCCATTCATATTAATTAATATTAATGACTAAAATTGTAGAAATAGGATTTTTTGAAGAAAAAGTCGTGAGAGAACCTAGTTGTCTTTTAGACTATATTACTAGGCTCCATGTTGAAAAAACCGAGGGATTATTTACTAAATTTGAAGAAGAAGTTTATCAACAAGCAACTTTATTTCCTTTTGATGATGACTTCCAGGATAGAGGTAAACTCCCCAAAAATGCCCTTAATTATTTAAAACAATTTGATGAAATAAGACCTATTTATACTAAGAGTGCTGTATTCAAAGAATTTGAAAATCAAAATAGTTTTTTCCCTAAGAGAAGTATTTCTTATCAAAAAATTTCTGAATATGGGTATAATGATATACTTGAACAATTAATAATCAAAAAATAATTCTTGTTCCTTGATCCCTTTTATTTGTATTACTCACTGTGTTCGCTCGATGAGATTTTGCCCAGCTACGCTCTCCTTTTTTTAGTCGTTCCGCTCGTGCCACACCTTACAGGCTTTCGCCCAACTTTGTTCTAAAAAACTTCTTTTATCCTTGATGTTAAACATCCAACACAACTTGTGTGACCCAGTTATCTTTTTTTTCTTTTACAAACATTTCATTGTAAGTAATCGCTTTGACATCAAGGTGTATCTCATAATTTTCTGTATCATCTCCAAAAACTTCTGCATCTAATTTAAAATTTTCTTTATCAATTTTTATATTTTTAATATTTGCCAAGAAAAATTTTTCACTATCAAATAAAAATAAAAGTTCTTCTAAAAAATTATACAGCAAATTTTCAAAATCTTTTCCTTTAACATTTATTTTAAAACTTTTCTTTTTATTTACCTTTCCCTCAAACATAGAAGTAAACATGGCTAATGCTGAATTTTCAAATGCTTCTTCAATATTTTTTCCAAATGCTTGAAATTTTATATCTGCAGTATGTTCTAAAAATTTGAATTTTTTCATATTTATAAAATTGAGTTTAATTTATCCAGTCCAGCAAAATAATTTTAATTTTCTATATTTTGGTTCTTCTTGAGTCAAGGTTGTAGTAATTGTAACTGATTGTGCATAAATATTTTTATCAAAATATTTTTCTATATCGCAAGTGTCGCTAATCTCGCAAATTTTTCCTTCACAATTTAAATAATTTGGAGTTCTGGCATTAATTTTATTTTTGACTTCCTGAGGAAAAGATTCATCGTCCCAATTTGCTGGTAATTCTATAACATTGAGAATATAATTTCTGAGAGTATCATTTAGTTCAATTTCTCTTAAGATTGAAAGTTCCATTTCATAAACTTCTGAAGAAATATCTTTTTGCCCAATATATCCCTGATTTATAGAAATAAGTATGACACCTGTTACCAATAAAACTGCAACAAATGCTTCAACAATTTTAATCCATCCTTTTTTATTTTTAATCATCTTTATTTAATCTAAAGTTTATTAATTTAAAAATTTATTACCACACACGAACACTTATAAAACCCGCATTAATATTTGCTTTTTCATCTATATATTGTATCGGGGTTTCTTTGGCATAGACATTTGTCAAGACCTCTTTTTCATCTGTGCTGATTATTGCCCCATCACTATAAGTGAAACTAAATCCAAATTCACTTCCAGAGGGAATTTTTAATCCTTCTTTTAAACCATCATAACCCACATCATATTCATTTATTGAACTAATTATTTTTGATTCAAAAATATGTTTACGTGTTTTTATTTGACCAAATAAAGCTACTTCATCACCTTTAAGAATCCCCCCGCATATGCTAGAACCAGCAGAATTATCTAATGGTTCTTCAGAGTAATAAATCTTAAAAAATTCTGGTTTATCTCCAAATTTATCAATAACTAAATTTATTCCCTCAAATTTGAAACTAATAGGATTATTAATTTCATCATAAACAACTACATTTACATCTTCAGGATTTGTTATCCCAATTTCAGTGTGATTTATTTCTATACAATTTTCTCGGCTTTCATGTCCTCCCTTAGCCGATATTACCGCACTTGTTAAATTTGAAGAAAATTTTTCTATCAATTCTACTTGCAAATAATCTAAAAGTGCTTCTTTATCTTTTTGGGTTTTTATTATTGGTTCTAAAGTCGTATACAAAAAAAATAAAAATGTTACAAATATTATAATTGATAACATCATCCCAACATGCGAACCCATCTTATTCATATTATATTATTAAAAAAAGACTTTATATTTTTAATTGATTTGTCAAATATTATCCTAAAAATAAACTAGCTCCAGCAGAGACTAAAAAAGAAATCGCCATCAAAGTAAAAGAATGTCTGATTCCCGCTTTAATATTTCCTTCTGAGAGTTTTCCAATAGTTAATCCACTGAAAAATCCCTGAATTAAAAGTAAATATAAGAATGAACTAGATACTTCTTCTTGCACCGTTTCTCCACTAGTAATTCCTCCAAGTCCAGCAAGCCCCTCAATAGCTCCACTTCCAGCAATTCCAGAAATCATCGGGATTATTTTAAATTGCATAACTAAAATGATTACCATAAAAATAAAAAAGATTATGTATCCTTGAACAACTAACGCAGATATTGTCGCCTTTCTTTCTTTCTTTAATTTATCAGACATACTTACAGCTTTGGCAACTGATTCCAAAATCTCTCCAATCTCCCCTCCGGACTTTTCTGATTGTCCAATTAATGTTAGTGCCCGAGAAATAGTTTTGTTATTAACATCTTTAGCAAATACCGAGAGAGCAAAATTAAAAGGAATCCCTAAAGAAATCTGATTAGCTAATTTTTTAACATTCTCCCCCAAAGCCCCATATTCTTTATCTTTTATATTAAGAATACTTTTGCTAACAGGCGTCCCTGTTTTTACGCTTTCTACCAGATTTCTTGCAAACTCCAAAAACATTTCTTCTTTTTCTGTAGCTATTTTTGTCTCTTGAATAACTGAAAAAACAAATGGAAAAGTTCCAACTAAAATTCCAATACCAAAAATAAAAAAGAAAAGATTAGTTTTCATTAAGAATAATGATAAAATTATAATTAATAATGATGACACGATTCCAATTATATGAATTTTTTTAATTTCCATTTTGTATTATTAAATTTATAAAATATTTATTTATTCCACTGGTTGTTTTAAATGTAAAAAGGTTAGGAAAACAATATTTACCACTGAAACTCCCATAACCATTATTATAGTTATCATTGAAGTACTAAGAGCAATTCCTAATCCGCTTATTTTCATCATCATTAAAACAAGCATTAAAATCATTGGTGCAGCAATTACAGCACTGATATATATATCCATAAATGTTTCAGAGAACTTTGTGTATTTTTCCCTTTCAATTCTATATTCAAAAAGTAATGTTTGAGACCGTTTCTCAAAAAATTCTGGAAGGTCTCCACCAGAGTTAATTGTTGTTGCCAGCCCATTAAATAATTCTGCAAGTTTTTTACTTGGACTATTCTCAGCAACTTTTTTTAGTGCAGTAACTAAATCATATCCATAGATATTAATTTCATTTATTAATTTTGTAAATTCTTTTTCAAGATTAGGATATTCTTTTGTCAAAATAATTATTTTAAATATTTCACTAGGGTTAATCATTGAGCCAGATATAGCAGACATATTTATCGTCGCAAAAGGCAATTCTTGGTCAATCTTGTTTCCGAGAGATTTTTTTTCTAGTGAAGGATAAAAATACATGAATAGAAAAGTTCCAATCGGGATTATAAATAAAAGCCAAAATACTTTCAAAAATCTGCTCCCAAGACTTTCACTGATGCTTGTTATAAAGGGAAAATCAAATCCTAAATTAAAGAACAAAAAGAATAAAAAAATAAATATCGCAGCAATTACCGACAAGAATGTGGTAAATAAAAGGATGGATACATAGCTTGGGGTAATAAATTGTAAGTTGGTTTTTATTAATTCTTCTTCTAAGTGTTTGAAAACTTTTTTATTGAGAAGAGATAATGAATAATTACTGAAAAATTTGTTAGAAGCTCTAATATATTTGTTCGCTTTTTTTACTTTTTTCTTAGCAATTTTTTCTTTTTTAATCTTAAGTCTTTTTAAAGTCACTTTTTCCAGTTTTAAAGTCGCTTCTTCAAGTTTTAGAATTTCTTTTTTATTGGAATTAGATAAAATTTTTTGAGAAAATTTTTTTGTTTCTTGGGCATCCTCTTTTTGGTTTAATTTCATAGAAGATGTTTCTAATCCTCTTTTTTGAATTGGTTTAACTATGGGTTGGATTTTTGGTTGAGGATGCAATGGTCTAACAAGTGATACTTTTTCTAATGCTTCTGGGAGATTTTTATTTACTTCTCTTAAAGAATTCTTTAATTGATTTATCTGAGAAAAAACGATTTGCTTTTCTTCTTCGTCCACCTTTTCCAAATTTTCAGAAAGAAGAGATATTTCTTTTATTATTATTTTTTCTTTTGAAATTACCTTTTTCAATTCTTCTACTGGATTTGTTTTTTGTAGCGTCATTTTATTATTTCAGAAATTTTTTTTTGAATCCGAAGAATAAATTTTTTAGAATTGTTAAGACGCTCATAGTTTTTAGTTTCATAATCTTCTTCCAATTTTAATTCTACTTCTTGAAGTGTGTTAATTAACTGTGTAAGAAACGAAATATCTTCTTCTGAGAAAATTTCCTCTTTTTTCATAAATAACACAAGCAAATCTCATTATTAAATATTTTGGCAGAAGTAATTAGTTTATTGAATCCCAAATTCTTTCAATAATTCTTTTGGTTTTTTATAATATCTATTAATTATTCCTTGAATTTCTTCAAATTTAAAAATTTTGTAACTATACAACTTGTAGATTAATTGCACCCTTCTTCTAAATTCTAAATTTAATTCTTCTATATCCAAACCATACCTCGTTGAAATTTTTTCAAATATTTTGCTGTTCTTTTTAAAGTAGAATTGATCATTTGCAGGATTCCAAACAAATGGAGTATTTGTTAAAGCAACTCCCTGTGCATTTATATTTAAGATTTCCACAATTTCTTTGAGTTTTCTTGTTTCTTGTTTTTTAGCAATAGCATGTGTCATAATGCAAATACAATCAAGGACATTTAATAATGTTGGAGAAAGATTCATGGGAGGCGTTTCTAATCTTTTTATGACGGTGTCAACTGATTCTGCGTGAATAGTGCTGATAGAAGAATGCCCTGAAGCCATACCCTGAAATAACACGTATGCCTCTTTACCCCGAACTTCACCAACAATGACATAATCTGGATTTTGTCTAAAAGAACTTTTTAATAATGTGAATAAATCTATTTCTCCTACCTTTCCAACACCAGTAGCAGTTCTAACAACGCTTGGAAGCCAGTTTTCTCTGGGAAGATTAAGTTCCCGAGTATCTTCAATGCTTACAACTCTTGATTCAGGAGGCATAAAAAATGCAAGAGCATTTAACAAAGTTGTTTTTCCAGAGGCTGTTCCACCAACAATCAAGAGATTCATTTTATATTGAATCAACAACCAAAGATATGCCAACATTTCTGGACTGAGTGTATGGAATGCTACTAATTGTGTTGGAGTCCATGGAGTTTTAGTGAATTTTCTTATTGTGAAGGTTGGACCTCTACTCGTAATGTCTTTTGTGTAGGTTGCATTTACTCTGCTTCCATCAGGCAAACTTCCGTCTAAAATTGGTTTGGCATAAGAAATATATTTTCCACATCTTTGGGCCAATTTTTCCACAAAACTTTCTAATCTTCCATAGTCTTTGAACACGATATTTGTTTTGATATTTCTATAAACTCTATGCACAACATAAACTGGAAAATTTGCACCATTACATTCAATATCTTCTATAAAATAATCTTTGATAATTGGTTCTATTTCGTTAAATCCTACAAAATCTCTGCAAAGATAATAATAAACTTTTTTATAGCTTTCATATGAGATTTCCATTCCAAGTTCAATTGCTAAAATTTTAAATCTCTTATCAATATATTCCAATAAAGTTTCTTTTTCTTTTTCAATAATTCCTTCAAAGTTAATCATGTCCCTCATGGCAGCAATAATTTTTTCTTTATATGCTGTTTCTTTTTCATTCAGAAGAGGTTCTTCAATTTCATATACTAGTTCAGAAATTTTGGGATTCCAATAAATATGGACAAAAGCAAAAGGTGAAATTAAGCAATATCTCACATTAACTTTGGTTTTATCTTCTACTTTTTTTAATGGAGGTATTTTTGGAGAAAAATCTATGGCGACTCTTGGGTAATTTTGCATCTTGTTTTTTCCTGCCATTTTAATTTATGTCTATATCAATTATCGTCTTTGTACTTAGGTCTTTTCCATCATTTGAAAAGAAAATTTTGTAAGGTGTTGAAGCTTTACTTATTAATTTTATTTCATCTTTTCCTTGGTAAGTTATGTTGTATTCCGTCCCATAATTGCTTGTTAAAGTTACTATATGTGTTTTCCCCTCTTTTTTGGTGTGTGCGAGTATGTTTCCATGATAAACATCTTTTCCAGGTTCACTATACATATGTTTGCTTTCAATTTCAAAAATAATCTTGTCACTTACCCCGTCTATTTTTAAGGTTCCTTTTTTTATTCCTAATTCAATTAATCTTTTATTGCCAGAACCCCCTTGTATCAAAGATAAAAAAATACTGTTTATGTCTTCCATCATCCCAATTGATTGTTCAATAATCATTTTGTCCTGAGCTTTTTCTATTGCCGGATTTACAAAAGAAAGGACTAATCCAATTATAACAAAAGCAATTAAAGTATAAATTAATGTTTCAATCCAAATTTGTCCTTTCTTGTTTTGTCTGTCAAATTTATTCAGTAAGATCTTATATTTCATCGTCCTCTTTTATTCTATTCTTAAATAAATTTAGTATAAAAATATTGCTATAAAAATTATTTTTCCTTTGAAAAATATAGTTGGGTTTATTGAAATAAATTACACACAGAAAAATAAATTATGCCAATACAGCACAATCGTCAATAGCTAATAAAGAATCAGAGATATCGCATTGTTTTCCATTAATAATTGGAGCAATTTCTATTGAGTCTGGTTTCATAGAAAAGCCACCTGTTGTTAAATCATAAATATATGTTAAACCAGCATTTTTTCCTGGAAGTTTTATTCCTGAAGAACCGCTCGGATAATTTGTCAGACCAGTAATGTCAGTTTCTTCATTACTTATCTTAAAACTTTTTGTTGTACCTTCCCCCGCTATTCCGATAAGAAGTTCGTCTATACTTATGTCTTCCATGTTTATAGAAAACTGAAATTCATTTAAGGCAGAATCATAACAAGTATATCTACTATTAATTGTTATCTTTCCAAATGTCATGAAGCAGGATTCTGTAGTCTCAAGTTTTTCAGATACTAAATTTTTTACAACAACCCAAACAATTGCCGTCGCAGCCATAACCAATACAACCATAAGAACTGCTGTAATAACTCCTGATACCCCCTTCTTTTTAAAATGTTTATGCTGAATTTTGTTCTTTATTTTTTTCATTCTATAGAAATTTCATGTCCAAATCTTTCGTCGCATACAAAACTTTTCTCCCCTTTTTTAGATTCTCCCATTAAAACAGGAATAATTATTAGTGTCTCTGCTCCAGACGCATCAAAAGAATCAGAGAAAGTTCCTCCCTGATTCAATCCCAAACTTGGCCAATTTCCAGCCAACTCTATTGTTTCATGACTTCCCTCGCTTAAGATTTTTATTTGCATTTTGAAGATTGGAACATTCCCAGTATTAATAATATTCAAGGTTCCGGATACATATTCTGCATCAAATTGTACATCCTCACAAACAAGTTTTACATTTGTTCCTTCAAATTTTGTAATTGCCTCTTCAGTCATACCTCTAAACCATAAAAAAATAATTAATCCAACTACAACAATCATAGCAACTAATAATACTGTTGCAATAACTGGAGACACTCCTCTCTTTTTCATTTAATAAAATAACTTTTAAGGTTTATAAATATTTTTCATTACTTAATTCTAAATTATCCCCGTGATATTAATCCCATCTACATAAAATTCATTATCATCTTTATCCATTTCTCCTTCAAAGCTTACCTCAACAGAATCATCAAAGTTGTATGTGTCATTTGTGATAGTAATACTTTGGGCTAACCAAGTATCTTGGGTGATGTCATTATTGCAATTTGATGTATCTGCATCATTACCCCAACTGTCTACTTTGATACCATCTATTTTTAATTCAACACAACTATTAGGATCAAGACTAGTATAATACCCCCACCATTTTATTGTTATATTTTCATATCCAGTAAAATTGAAATATTGTAAAGTAAATGCAGTTGCACTATTGTCTTGTAAGTGCCAACAATATGAGCCTCCACTTGTTCCATCATCCTGAACTTTACTCATTACATCACTTCTCTCAGTGTCAACTCCTGGATCACTCCATCCTTGTGCACTAGATTCAAAACCAGAATAATTTAATTGTATTATTTGTATTTCTCCTGGTATTTCAGTGCAAACTCCTCCAACACAACTCCATCCTGTATCACATCCACAATCAGCAACACAATTCTCGCAAGTTTCCCCTGCATCGCAACTTCCATTCCCGCAAGTTTCAGGTTCTTCAGGAACATCTCCGTCGCAATTTACTATTTCTCTGATTTTTGCATTCCCACAACTGACAAATCTTTTTTTACCATCTTGTATCTGGAATCTTACAGGAATTATTTCAATAGAATTAATATTTGTGGGCAAACTAAAAATACTTTTTTTCGTCTCAGTTGGTCCCATCGCATTTTCATCTAAATCAAACAAGATAGAATTTGACTGGACAGTTCCCCCACTAATGAAATATTCAGATAAATCTATCGTGGCTAGTTTCTGACCTGTTTTATTTGTAGCATGTATAAAATATCCTGCAATATCAAATAGCCCGTTATTCTTTAATGTCAAGTTAAAATTCCCTCCCTGACATATAGTTTCTTCAACAGAAATAGAAACATCATCTGGGCAATCTAATGCCTCTTTTGGAACATAGGTTTTCATCCAGTTATAAAGAATCCCTCCAATAATTATTGCAAATGAAACTAATAAAACATAACCAATCATAATGCTAATGCCTTTCTTTGAATTAAAGGTAACTATCTTATTTTTTGTTTGATTCATTTTTGATATAATTAAATTTTTTAATGTTTCGCCAAGTTTAATTTAGTCGCTGGTAACAATGTGTTCTTCTTCCCCAATCTCTTGTGAAATTACAAAATAAAAATTTTCTCCTGATTTTAAGTCAAATTCATATTCAATCCCATCTATTTGGATAATAACTTTATTTCCAGTTGGTTCAAATTCTTGTGTTGAGAGTTCCCCAGAAGTTATTGCTAATGATTCTTCTCCAACATTTATTGAAGCTAATTCTGAATATGTCGCAACAGTAATAAGAGCACGATTTCCATAAACAAAATATATCTCTATATCTTCTCCGATGTATGATACATATAGTTCAACAAAATCTTCTAAAAGTGTTTTCATCTCCACTTCATCATATTCATTATACACACCATATTCCAAGACATTTTCACTTGCAATATCTAAATCTTCTTTTAAATTGTAAAGT
>JAGLQB010000016.1 GCA_023137045.1 Candidatus Pacearchaeota archaeon | reverse complement strand
AAAGTAGAAGATTATGATGCAAATTTCGGTTCAGGAATGCCCTATGTTCTGGGATTATTAGAAAGACAATATAAAAAAGATTTAACTCTCAAGCAAGGGATTGAGTTAGCAAAAGAAGCATTAAAATCCTCAACACAAAGAGATATTGGTTCTGGATATGGAATTGATATATTTACAATAACAAAAGACGGGATTGAAATAGTTGTAGAGCAAGAAATAAAATCAGAATATAAAGATAAATAATTTTTCAAATTAATAAATAAGAGTGATAAAAAATGGATATTTTAAAAAACATAAAAGAACAACTTCACGGCGATATAACTGAAGCAAATTTTGAAGGAGCAAATATAGTTCTGTATACAAATAATGAGAATTTTTTTAAGCAAGGTGGAGGGAAAATAAAAGAAATAGTAGAACAAATAAAAAAAAGAATTGAGCTTAGAGTAGATTCAAAAATTCTTCCAGACCAAAAAGAAACAGAAAAGAAAATAAAAGAAATAGTCCCTGAAGAAGCAGATATAACCAATATAATTTTTGATGCCCCGCGAAGTATTGTGGTAATTGAAGCAAAAAGACCTGGGAGAGTTATTGGAAAACAAGGTTCTATTCTTGAAGAAATAAGAAAGACAATTCTTTGGACGCCTCAAATTCAAAGGTCTCCAGCGATAAAGAGCAAAATTACAGAAAATATTCGGGAAGTGCTTTATGCAAATAATAATTATCGGAGAAAGTTTCTAAATTCAATTGGACAAAAAATATACAAAGAGTGGAGTCCAGATAAAGTAGAGGAATGGGTAAGAATCACTTTTTTGGGTGGTGCAAGGCAAGTTGGCAGAAGTGCAATTCTCTTACAAACTCCGAACTCCAAAATATTGCTTGATTGTGGAATTGATGTAGCTGCTCAAGGTTCAAAAAAATTTCCTTCATTTAATATTCCTGAATTTGATATAAGTCAGATAGATGCTATAATCATTAGCCACGCACATTTGGACCATGTTGGTTTACTTCCTTATTTGTATAAGATGGGATACAGAGGACCAGTGTACATGACCCCTCCAACAAGAGATATTGCCGCTTTACTTTCTTTAGACTTTATAGGTGTGGCATATAAACAAGCAGCACAACCTTTGTTCAGTTCAGTAGATATAAAAGAAATGGTTAAGCATAGTATTTGTTTAAATTATAATGAGGTTACTGATATAACTCCTGATGTGAGACTCACTTTTTACAATTCAGGACATGCATTGGGAAGTGCTATGGCGCATTTGAATATTGGAAATGGATTGCACAACCTGCTTTACACTGGTGATTTTAAATATGGTCGGTCAAGACTTTTAGAAGCAGCCATAGTAAATTTTCCAAGAATTGAATCAGTAATTACAGAAGCTACTTATGGTTCAAAGCTGGATATACTCCCTCCAAGAATTGAATCAGAAGAAAAATTATTAGAGATAATTAATAAAACAATTAACAGAAATGGAAAAGTTTTGATTCCAGAATTAGGACTGGGAAGAGCACAAGAAACAATGCTTGTGCTGGAAGATGCAATGAAGTCTGGTAAGTTGAAGAAGGTTCCAATATACATAGATGGTATGATTTGGGATATTAATGCAATTCACACGGCTTATCCTGATTTTTTAAGTAATACAGTAAGGTCAGCAATCTTTCAAGATAAGAACCCTTTTGTATCAGAAGTTTTTTCAAGAGTTGGTTCGCCACACGAAAGAAAAAAAGTTATAGAGGGAGGTCCTTGCATAGTTTTGGCTACATCAGGTATGCTTGTTGGTGGTGCATCAGTAGAGTATTTCAGAGAATTCGCAGGAAATGAAAATAATTCAATGGTCTTTGTTTGTTATCAAGGTGTAGGTTCATTGGGAAGACAGGTTCAGGACGGAATTCCGCAAACAAAAATGATTGTAGATGGGAAAGAAGAAATAGTAACAATAAAATTAGAAGTTAATACAATCAAAGGTTTTACAGCCCATGCTGGAAGAAACGAATTGCTGTCTTTTTTTAATAATATGCAACCAAAGCCAAAAAGAATAATAATCAATCACGGGGAAGTTTCAAAATGTTTGGATTTGGCGTCTGCACTTTACAAAATAAACAGGGTAGAAACAAATGTTCCAAGAGCTTTAGAGACATTGAGATTGAAGTGAATTAACAGTGACAAATTTATTTATTTATTAATACCGACTTTTGAATTTAGACAAATTTTAGGAATATTTAAATATGCTTTTTTCTTAATTTAAGAATGCATATTAAAAAGAGGTATATCAATGTAATTCTTTCACTGCTAATTTTAATTATAGGAATTTTTGCTGTTTATGCTGTTGTAGATAAAACAAAAGCATGGCACCCTGCAGATAATATTTTAATTGACGTGGGAGGTAATCCAATGACTTTGCAGGAAGCTATAAGTAATAATGTATTTGTGGAGGGAACAACCACTGGTTACACTTCACCAGCTCCTACATCATCTCATAGTGATGATGAAATCTGGGTTTCTATAGATGGTTCTGAAAAGACTTTGATGAGTGCTATAGCTATAACAGATGGACTTTGTGGAAGTTCTCCAACAACTTCATATTCTTCTGCTCTCAATCCTGGCCACCTTGCAAATGAAATTGAACTTTCTACTGGAGAAAGTTTTCAGGATGCAATTGATAATGGGGATTTTTGTGTTTATGAGTGTGTTCCTGATACTTGTGAAAGTTTAGGTTATGAATGTGGAAACAATTGGCCAGATGGCTGTGGTGGAAGAATTGATTGCGGTATTTATGATGAATGGTATGGATATTGCTATACGTTTTGTTTGGATAAAGGTTGTCAAACTGCTGAAGTTTATGGAACCTATGCAGAAGGTTCTTTTTCAGAATGTTCTGAATGTTACTCAGATACTGATATGGGTCCTTATAGTGGGAAGTTTCTTAGAGATTGTGCCACTATTCAACCAGGTCTGATCCCACTTTGTTCAACACAATGTAGATGTAGCTAATAAAAATTTAATATAAAAAAGAAATTAAATTTGTGAAAATAAAAGTTAAAATAATCCAAAAGTTTTCAAAATTGAAAGTATAATGTTTTTAAAACCTCAAATTCTTTTTTCCCTTACCAAACTTCTTTGCAAGTTTCATGATTAACTATTTTAAATATATTTTATCATGGTGAGCAAAATTCTCAAATGAAATTAACTTGGCTTTTTTATCAAACTTAAAAACCAAAACTTTCTCTCCAATCTGAACTCTTTTAAGATATTGTAATGGATATTTTAAGTTTTTGTAATGCTCAATATCTCCAGAATTAATAATTTCTTGTATTTTTTTAATTATCTTCTCTCTTGTTTGACTATCTTTCTTGAATAATTTAAGCATAATTTTCTGAAGAATGGGTTGTATTTTATATTGATACATTTCACTCACCAGTCAATTTTCTCAATTCTTCTATATCTTTAAAAGGAATTCCTTTCTCTTTCCCAATTCTTTTCATTTCAATAATAAATTCAGGCCTAATTTCAGGCTCTAAATTCTGCTCATACTCTTGGACAACAAAAATAAAAGCTTGCTCTTTAGTTTTAAATCCGTGCTGGCCTTTAACGATATTTAAGATTCTATTTTCTTTTTCAGGAATTTCAAAAGTTGCTTTTACCATTTTTACTATCTTTTACAACAAAACACTACTTTTAAATATTTCTATTTATTAAATTTTTTGAGATTTATGTAAGATATTTATAATTCTTAAAACCTCAACTTCTTTTTTCATTAAAACTTTAAAAACTTGTTTTTCTTTTTTTAATTATGAAACATAATTCAAAAATTACAAATATCAAAATTTATAAAGACATGTATGTTAAATTTAACATATGTTAAAAAAAATTAACAGTCTGTCACCTTTTATAGAAGATTGTTATAAAGAATTGGGAGTAAGAGAATATTCACGTATTATAAAAATAACCGCCCCAACAGCATCAAAAATTCTAAAAGAATTTGAATCAGAGGGGTTGCTTAAGAAAAGAGAAGAAAGAAGATTTTTATTGTTCAGGGCAAATAGGGATAATATAATTTTAAAAGATATCTCAAAAATATACTGGAGACAAAAATTAAATAAATTAATTGATTATGTTGATTCTGAATTATATCCAAGCAAAATTATTCTTTTTGGCTCTTTAACAAAGTTAGAAGTTAGAGAAAATTCAGATATTGATTTAGCTATTCTTACAAAAATAAAAAAAAGATTAAATCTGGAAAAATACGAAAAGTTGTATAAAAGAAAAATACAAGTGTTTTATTTTACTTCTATGGACAAAATAAACAAGGAATTAAGAAATAATCTCTTAAACGGATATTTGATTAAAGGAGAATTTGAATAATGGATTGGTATGATTGCAATTTTAAAAATTTTGTAAAAGAAATTAAAGTAGACATTAATCTGATAAATTCTTTAATAAAAATTAGCAAAAATAAATTAGAATCTAATAATCAGTTAAGTTTGAATAAAATTACCTCTTCAACAAAGATAAGTATATTATATGACTCTTTACGAGAGATATTAGAAGCAATTGCAATTAAAAAAGGATTCAAAATTTATAATCATGAATGTTTTACTAGTTTTTTATATGAAATTTGTAAAGAAAAATCTTTTGCACGGCAATTTGATGAATTTAGGAGAATAAGAAATAAAATTAATTATTACGGAGCAGAAATTCCTCTCCCTCAGACTAGGATTTTAATCACAGGAATAATTAAATTAAGAAAGACCTTAATAGAAAAATATCTAAAATGAAACATATCCCAAAAATTACAATTATTCTTTTAGTAATGTTTCTTGTAACGCAATTTATAGGTCTCTATGTTGTTGATAATTATTCTTCAGTTAAAATTGTTGAGGGAAATATTGTAAATGTATCTGTTCCCTCTTTGCCTTTTGGATTGGAGACTCCTGAAGTTGAAAAAGACAACGAGTTTTATATTTTTTTACCTTCGATTATTTTGGCATTTATAATTGCAATTTTGTTAGTATTTCTGTTGAGTAAAATTAAAGCAGAGTTTATTTTGAAATTATGGTTTTTTGTAGTGGTAATGATTGCATTAGGAATTTCTCTTTACGCTTTTCTTCCACGATTTAAATACATGACAATTCTCATTCTGGCGATTGTATTCCCACTGGCTTTTATAAAAATTTACAAAAGAAATTTTTTAGTTCATAATATTACAGAGCTGTTTGTTTATCCTGGAATTGCTGCAATTTTTGTTCCGATTTTAAATATGTGGACAATTATCGCACTTTTAATTATAATCTCAATTTATGATGTGTGGGCTGTTTGGCATTCAGGAATTATGCAAAAAATGGCAAAATATCAGATAAATAAACTCAAGATTTTTTCTGGTTTTTTTGTTCCTTATATTTCAAAAAAACTTAGAATGAAACTAAAAAAGATGCGTAAATCTCAAAAAGGAAAAAAATCAAAAAAGAAAATAAAAGTAAACATCGCAATTTTGGGTGGAGGAGATGTTATATTTCCAATAATTACTGCAGGAGTTATTCTTAAAACAAGAATTTCTCTCCCATTTGGATTACCTGATTTTGTTGGTGGACTGATGCCAGCATTATTTGTTATTATTGGTGCAACACTTGGTTTAGGATATTTGTTTTTCTTCGCAGCAAAAAAGAAATTCTACCCCGCAATGCCGTTTATTACAGCAGGAATTTTTGCAGGTATAATCCTGAGTTATTTAATTCTTTAATTGTTCCCACTAACGAAAAGTAACAAAGCACAAGATTTATAAAAGAATTTTTATGTTATCTTTTATGGAAAATTACGGTTCAATTATTCAAGAACTTAAACTACGAATAATTAGAAAATTTTCTAATTAAAAAACAAATATAATATGTTAGTAAAACAAGAACTTATAGCGAGAATTAAAGATTATTTTGATTTGAATATGTATGAGACAAAAGTTTGGTTAGCTTTGCTTGGCAAAGGAATTGCTTCTGCTGGAGAAGTGGCAGGAATTTCTGGAGTTCCAAGAAGTAGAACTTATGATGTTCTGGAAAATTTGGAAAAAAAAGGATTTGCCATAGCAAAATTAGGAAAACCAGCAAAATATATTGGAGTCAAACCAATGATAATGCTCGAGAAATTAGAAAATAATTTGAGAAAGGATGTAGAAAAAAAAATAACAACTTTTTCAAATATTAAAGAGACAAAAGAATTTAAACAACTTGAAGATTTGTATAAACAAAGTTCCAACCCAGTAAAAAGAGAAAATATTTCTGTAGCATTAGAAGGAAAATCCAACATTTCAGGTTATTTAAAAGAAATCATTCGGAACGCAAAAAAGGAAGTAATAATCTGCACAGATGCAGAAGATATGAATTTAAAAATAAGATTGTTTCACAAGACATTTGAAATTCTTCAAAAAGCAGGTATAAAAGTAAAAGTAGCTTTGTCTGGAGATGATAATTTGATAAAACAATTAAGAAGTAATTTAAAAATAAAAATAAAAAAGGTAAATATAGATGCGAAATTTTTTATTATAGACAAAAGAGAAATATTATTCTATTTATCAAAAGATACAAGCAAAGAAGATGTTGCAATTTGGCTTAATTCAGAATTTTTTGCAAACGCCTTCGCATTTTTATTTGAAAAAACATTACTTTAATTTTCAATAAAATGGAAAACATAAAAAATCCTTTTAACAAATCTTGGGCAAAATGTAATGAAGATTCTTCTAAAACAAAATTAGACAATGTGTGTTTATGCACAATTGTTCGAGATGAAGAAATGAATCCTGCTGGAGGCATTATCAGATTTATTGATTCACATGTTCCTTTTGTTGAATCAGCAGTAATACTTGATACAGGCTCTAAAGATAACACTTATGAATTACTAAAAGAAGCACAAAATAGATATTCAAATTTGCTTGTTAATCAGATTAAATTTAATGGATTCGCAGATGCAAGAAATCAATCTTTAAAATTAGCAAGGAGAGAAACAGGATTAAAATATTCCTTAATACTGGACGCAGATGAGTTAATAACATCCAAGAAACCTGAAAACAGATGGTTTATGATTAAAGATAATTTAGAAGAAAATTCTCGAGTAGATCTTTTCAAATTCGCATTTGTGCATATTTTTCCTGATGAGACAAGAGTTCAAAGACCTATTCACCCTCACAGATTATTTAAAAATAATCCTAAATTTGAATATGCTAATGAAATTTATGAATCTCTTCCAGATGTTGAGGATGGAAGATATATGTGTAAAATTATGCTTAGCAAAGATAAATCCAAAACAGTAGAAATAATGCATTTTTTACCTTCTGAAGAAGGAGTTGATTTAAAAGAATCATATTTTTACAATAACTGTGGCTTTGGTAGCTTTTTTTATGAAAAAGTAATTGAAAAAAACATAGCTCCTTCAGAAGTACGAGGATTTAATATCTGGAAAAAATATAATCCTAAAAGAGATAATTTTAAATAATTTTTAGTTCCTTAATATACATCTCTTTAATTCTCTGTTTATTTTTCTTTTCCCAACTTTTAATAAATTCTGTTATATTAAATTTAATTTTCTCTTTTGCACAAATTTTTTTGGATTTGATATAAGTATGTTTATGTTTTTTCTTGAATTTCTCAACATTTTTTTTATCTTTGAAATTTGGTCCTTCCACTAAAATTTCTTTTTTATTTTTTACAACGAAAAAATACTTTGCAGATTTTTTCCCAGTATAATCAAATCCCTTATTTTGAACTTCAAAGAAATTTGAAATTTCTTGATTTAAATGTTTATGAAATTTTAATAATTTGCTTCCTGCAACAGCTCCTGTTTGTTTGTTTGTTTCAGCCATAATTAGGATGAATTCATGTTTTTTCTTTTTTGCGTTATTTTTTATTTTTTCTAAATCCATTTTTTGAAGTTCAAATAATTCTGTTTTAGGTGTTTGTAAAAATTCCTTGCAAGTTTTTTTAAATTCTTTAAATGTTTCTTCAGAAAGTGCAGCCAAAGCATTTCTCTGTTTATATGTTGGGTCAATCAAAATAATTGGGGAAATTAATTTGGAACTATTTAAGTCCATTAACACAAATTGTTTATTCTTATGTAGTTTTTCAATGTCTATGATTAATTTATCGTCTATTTTATTCATAGCCCGAATAAATTTTAGAAAACTTTTGTAATAATAAATTAAGAGTTCTAAGGCATAACCTGAAAAACCATTAATGTAAGATTCAGCACCATAATAATGATTGGCATAACAAAATGCCTTTGCTAATTTTATTTCATCCAAAACTTTTTCTGACTTTACCTTGCGTTTTATATAATTAACATGGGAATAAGACAAATCAGTAATATTTCTGGCTTCCTTTGGATTTTTTATTTTTGTTACAGGAATTACTTCAATACAAAGTTGAGGATTTATTTTTATCCTGAAATAATCTCTTGAACCATGAATTTTGAGCATGTTTTTCGTCCCCTTTAATAACTTGCCAAGCAACTTTGAAATTTCTTCATCTTTATATTTTTGGCTAAAACGAATAAAAACATCAATATCATAATCATCTTTTTTTATCATAGTTTCTTTAGCAAAACTTCCCCCAACAAAAATTTCCGCATCTATTTTCAAACTTAGAAGTCGTTCTCTAAATTTTTTTAAAAATTCTTTGGACGAATTTTTAATTATTTCAGATTCTTTTTCAGACAGTTTTATTTTTTCTAATACCTCTCCAAGAATTGAATTTACACTCTTTTTCATGTTATATATTAGCTAAAAGGCTTTTTATATTCTTACAAAATTATAACAGGATTATGTTAATAGAAATAAAAATCAGCTTAAAATACTTATTTCCTAAAACTTACCAACATATGGGCCTTGTGCACCTGTAGTTTCAAGTAAATACCTTCCATCTGGTGTTTCCAAACCAACTGAAACATATGTTGGAACAATCTTTGTTTTTCCTAACCCAAACCATGTTTTCTTAGTTATGTTTTTCATAAGAAATTCTGATTTATTTAATCTCTCAGAAATTAGTTTTCTTGGGTCTGTTGATGATAAAATTTGATATTTTTTTATCATCTCATCAATAGATCCGTCAAGAGTTAAAACCAATCTAGCTCCCTCTAAAATATTAGTATCTTGTTGTTGGTATCTGGCTTTAATTTTAAGTCTATCTGGAATTTCTTTAAGAGTTGCTTCGGGTGTTGATGAAAAATATTCAGTAATTAAATCATTAAATGTAGGCGAACTAAAAACTATAAAATATCTCATATCTTCTTTTCTAAACTTATCGAGATTCTTTTCCAAATTACCAATATATCCAAAAGAATCAAATACTTTTCTTGATTTTTCTGGCAAAGATTGAAAAAAATCTTTAACTAAATAATGGGTTTCATCTCCAGGTTTTAATACAGCTAATAGATTTTTATTGGTCATATTATAAATAGGAATACTTATTTTAAAAATTTAATTGTTAGTTCTTTTTATCTGGATTTCTAATCTCGTTAACATCTTTCATGCTTCTTTTTAATGTAGAAGCCAAGTCAATTATGTATTTGCCTTCTTCAAGTTTGTAGATTAAAGGCCTATTTTTGTTAAACAAATTTACAATATCAATTTCAAATTTCCCTTTTCCAGTAACTCTTACAGATTCTAAATCTAATATTACTGGAGTATCTGCCTCTACGATTCCAGCAATTTCTCTAATATCTTTTTCAATTGTTTCTTTTTCATTTTGGGGGATTTCAATTGGGTTTTCTTTTATTCTTTGTAATTGTTCCTCTTTTATATAAAAGAAAAATTTACCCCCACAATTTTCGCATCCTTCTAATATTTCTTTACTCCCAATCGGGATAATTTTTGAACATTTTACGCATTGGTGTGGCATTGTAATCGAAAGAAATCAAAGCTTAAAAAAGTTATGTCATCTAATTATACACAAAACATAGAAAAGATTTTACAAAAATTAATTTAAAAAATAAATTTAGCTTATTTTACTAACAATTCAATCTTCTTAGGATTTCTTTTAATTTCCTTTACAATTGTGGCAGGTCCTATTACTGTGAGAGCCCCTAAATTTCCTCCAGCAAGAGCATTTGCAAGACCCATTTTCATTTTTGCAAAGAATCCTCTCCCATCATTTTCAGAGATTACTGCAAGCTCTATTCCCTTAAAATTTGGAATATGCCCAATCATCGCCATAGTGTCTTCAATAAGTCTGGTCTCTTCCGAGGGTTTTAATTTGCCTTGCAAAATTAGAATATGATTTCCCAAAACAATATCAAGTATTTTTTTAATTCTTTTCATACTGCCCAAATCTTTAAACTCTGAATACGGAAGAAATTGAATTGAAAATCCATTTAATTTCCCTAAACCTTTTTTCTTACCTCTCTTTTTTGTCATCTTATAATATATATTGTAATATATGCTTTTTATGTTTTACTTTTAAAGCTTTTTTGTTAATTTAAATATTGATTCATAAAATTCTTCTAAATTTGTTCCATATTTTGCACTTATACCAATGGTATCATATTCTGGAAATGCTGCTTCAATTTTTTTTATGTCTGCTTTCCTTAAATCAACTTTATTAGCAACAATTAAAACTGGAATTTTTCTCGCAACGAGATTTCCGATTATCGTGATATTCACCTGATTATAAGGATTCTCAGTAGCATCCAAAACAATAACAACCATGTCCATATCATCAAGCCATTTTATACTTTCAATCACTCCTTGGGTTGCTTCCTTTGCTCTGTTTTTAGCATCTTTCTTTTTCATCTTATATTTCAAAAAATCTTCATAATCTATCTTAGTCGCAATGCCAGGGGTATCAATCATTTTGAAAACCATCTTTTTTCCTTTATAGCTTATTTCAACTTTTTCCTTAAACTCAATATTCCGTGTTTCATGAGGAATTTTACTAACACTGCCAATTTCTTCTCCAGTAAAATCTTTACAAATCCTATTAGCCAAACTAGTTTTGCCTGCGTTTGGGGGTCCGTAAAAACCTAATTTTATGTCTTTTTTATTTTTGAAAATACTAAAAAAAATTCTCTTAAAAAAATTCTTAAAAATTTTTATCGCCATTTTAAATTGTATATATTTTATCCTATTTATTTATAAAACTTTTTGCAAAAAGTATATTATAAAAATTTATTTCCCTATTAAACTTTTATATAATTTATTAACTACTTTTTAAAAAACTTTCTTCTTTGAACCCCTCTTTTTACCAATCCTTTTTGATTTTTTGGAACGGCTCTTTTTTTAAATTTAGTTAAAACAGTTTCCACAGGAATTTCAAGCATGCCTGTTCTTTTACCAGCATGCTTCTTCAAAACATATTTTATGCGTTCAGAGGACCAGCCAGTTTTTCTTAATTTATTAGCAATTTCATTCCTTTGCAAGCCTTTTTTTCTCGCATTCTGGACATATGTAATTAAATTGTATAATTCATTTTTATTTTTGAACAAATAATTTTCATATCTCTTTTTATACCAAACTTGCAAAACAATATAGACAATAATCCCGATTAAAACTAACAAAAAAACAATTAAAATGAAAAGTGTTAATTTCCACCCACTTCCTTCCCCTTCAAAAATACCTGTTTTTACAATTACCAATTTATTTATTCCAGGAGAGATAAAAACAGGTAAATCAAAAAAACTAATATCCTCTGTTGTTGAAAATGAAATCGTCTCATCACTTTCTGTCAAGTCTATAAAAGTATATCCTGATTCTTCTGTTTCTGAATACTCTTCTTTAAATTTAAGGTTATCAAGTTCAGGAAAAATCAAATAAGGGTTATAATCCAAACTACTTTTTTTCTTTATTTTTAAGTTAAATACTTTTAAAATAGGTTCTTCTAATTGTCCATGCCTTCCAGAAAAACTCTTCATACTAATTTTTGTGTCTATATGCTGTTGATTCCAAGAAAGAATCGCATCAGCGTATCTGCCTTCATCACTGGCATCATAACTTTCACCCCCAATCATTTTTAAAATGTCTAAATTGATTATTTCTTTGTCTGGAAAAGATGAAATAAAATCAGAACTTTCACCGATAACAACTGATTCAGGTATTTTTTCTATTAAGCTTAACAAGGTGGTCAATAGGGCATTATAATCAGGACTTGCACTTGCTTTAGCCACTTGAATTTCTGCCAAAGTAGTATCAAGAGAATCAGTGTCTAAAATTGAGTTTAGACTCTCTTTTGAAAACAAATCAAATTTATTAATCTGTGTTATTATATTTCCTAAATCACCTAACATTTTTCCTAACATCTCATTAACTATTTCTTCTGGACTCCCAACTGTTACATCAAATGTTTTAAAAGCACTTTTTTGATTTAAGTCAGTAATAGTAATATTCAATTGGTATGAGCCTTCATTAGCATAGGTATGGATGATTGTATTGGCTGTGGTGGTTTTACTATGCCCATCTCCAAAATTCCATGCATATTTGGTTATATTGGCAAATTCTTCAATTATAACTTTAAATTCAGTGGGAAACGCAGATGCAGTTAAGGTTGGGATTAATCTTTTGATTATCGGAATTCTTTCAATAGAAATTTCTTCTGAAAATATCTCAGTGCCATTTAGAGTTAATGCAAAAGTCTTTTTTCCATATTCATCTGTAACAGAAAAATTTGCATCATCTAAATACAATTTTTGAAAGTCCATATTTATTATAGCAGGGGTTTCAGATAGGTCATAAAAATCTGTCGTGCTGCCATCAAAACCAGATATATCATAATTTACTAACAAATCTTTAACTGTTATTGATTGAGTTTGTTCAGCCAAAAATCTTATGGGGATAATGCAACCTCCATCAGGACAATCCATATCACTATTATATTTCATTTTTAAATATTCTTCAGCCAATGTTTCAAGACTCTTTTCAGGAAATAAATCATTTGTAACATCCACCTCCCCTATTCTATTGAAGCTTTTGCCTTCAGCAAAAATATTATAAGCAGAAGTTCCAGATTGAGGCGGTTCGTTATGGAAACCACACCCTTGTTGAGTATCAGGATATCCTTCTATTTTATATGTGCCTGTTCCTTCATCAGAATAAATACAAACATAATAATCCTTTGGTTCTTTAACTAAATAATCTATACCACAATAAATTTCGTCTCCCCCAGATGGAATATCTTCAACAGGTAATTTACAATTTGCTTTTATTTGGTAACCATCATAAAGCGCCATTGTTAAGTTTTGAGTTCCATACTCTGTTCTGTTGACCCATGCACCAAGTTTAAATCCGGGAAAATTATGAAGTTTTATTTTTTGACAATGAGGTCTGGTATCAATAGTTGCTTTTAAAGTATCTTGAGTATCATCAAAACATCCATAACTTCTTGAAGCAGGACAAGGTGCAACAGATACGTTCCCATTTTGGATATCAACAATTCCATTATTAAGAAAATCTACATCTAATTGGTTAATACAAGATTCAGCAACACCACTATTAAAAGAAAAGGTTAGGGAATTGATTGTGTCAATATTCCCCTCAAGTTTAAAACCAATAATTTTTGATTCTTTAGCCCCTAAGTCAAATGTTTTTGTTGCTGACGCATCACTTGCAGAATAATCAGATATGCAATCTTGTGGAACACATGTGTCATCTTTAACAGCATTATTTAATTTTAATAAATTAATCAAAGTTATTGAATCTTCAAAATTTGTTTCAAATAATGAATTAACTGGTTCATTTGTTAAAGTTATATTTATCCATCCTTTAAGATAATCTGATGGAGAATATTCTGTGTTAATTGAATGTGATAAATCCCCAATTTCAAGACCAGCAAAGATAACACTCACACTTGCGATTAATACAATTAATATGAATAAAAACACAAACACCTTTTTCATGTTCTTTAAAGAGAAAATAAACTTATAAATATTTCCTACTAACGCTTTTTTTTGTTTCCTTTCTTTTTGATAGCGAGAAACCAATAGACTAAAGCAATAGCAATGCAAGCAATAATCACATTGTAAATTCCAAAAAATGGAAGTGCAATTTGTGCAGGACAAGGAACAGTTCTTGTTCCACCAGCAACACATTTTTCATATAATGAACCTTCTTGGCTTCCTGACCATGTTCCTTCCCATGAGTATGTTAAAAATCCGTCATCACAATTGTCGTCAGTAATTTCAGTAATTGAACATGATCCAAATCCAGAAGGAATTTCTGCTTCATCACAATCTATTTCTTGTATTTGACAAGAGGGTGAACAGGCATTGGCATTCCAACCATTATTTCCATCATCACACTCTTCCCAATTTTGATTGACTATTCCATCACCACACCATTTTCCTGTGTCTTCTATCATACAACCAGCTGAACAACCATCTCCATCAACATTATTTCCATCATCACACTCTTC
>JAGLQB010000015.1 GCA_023137045.1 Candidatus Pacearchaeota archaeon | reverse complement strand
CTCCATAAAACTTAGACATTATTTCAGGACCATTTAACAAAATAAAATTTGATTCTGATTCGTTTGCAACAGCTTTAGCTAAAAGAGTTTTACCTGTTCCAGGAGGTCCATGAAGCAACACACCCTTTGGAGCTTCTATTCCCAATTTCTGAAAAATTTCTGGATGTTTCATTGGAATCTCTACCATTTCTCTTATTTTTTTAATCTCTTCAGAAAGTCCCCCAATATCTTCATAATTAATTTCAGGAAATTTTTCTTCACTAATATCAACTGCTTTTGGACTCAATGAAACTTCTGTATTTTCTGTTATAATAACTGGCTGATTTGGATTAGCAGAAACTACTAAAAATTTAATTTGGGTCACGCCTCCGCCAAGATTTCCAAAGCCCATTCCTCCAAGAATATTATTTAAATTTCCAAAAATATCACTCATATCCCCAAATTCTTCTGACATTAAATCCTTTCTTCTTTGCACTCCTCCTAAAACTACAATGTCTCCTTTGATTACGGTTCTTCCTAAAAGACCTCTCCTCAAACTCTCAGGGTCTCCCTGAACCATGATTCCTTTTTGTGCAGGGGCAATCATTATTTTTTTCGCTTCTTTCACTTCTGCCTTAGAAATTTTAACCATATCTCCAATACCTGCTTTAGCATTTTTTCTTAATATACCATCAATTCTTATAATCCCCTCCCCAACATCTGCAGGATAAGCTCTATCCACAATTGCAACTGTTCCTTTAACTCCCTTAATCAAGATAACATCCCCTCTCGCAACTCCTAAATTTGCCATTATGTTAGAATCTATTCTGGCAATTCCTTTATATGCATCATCCTGTAATGCTTCAACGACCTTTAATTGAATTTCTTTTTCCATTTTAATAAAAATCTAAAGATAACCTCCCCATTTTTTCAAAACATAATTTTACTACATTGTCCATCATTCTTTCTTGCTCATGCATAAAAGAAACTATTTGTTTGGGAATTGAAACAGTATAGCTATTTCCAACGATTCTCATTTTAACTTTAAATTCCCTATTTTTTAAATTTATAAATTTATGGTATTCTTGTTCGTCGAGAGGATGAATTAATTTTTCATTACACTTGGGGCAAATCATCACCCTGAATAAAAATCCATTTCTATTTATTTTTGCTTTTTTCATAGCTGTTTTACATTTCTTACAAAGAATAGTATTATCAAATATATCTATCATAGTATACACAAATAAATGTATACTATTTAAGTATTATTGTAATAATTCGCGTCAAACATTTTAAAAACATACGACAATAAATACTATTAATGGAATTAAAGAGGTTAAAGGAAATTTGGAAGAAATTTTGGTTTTTGTTGTGGAAAGATGATAGTTTGAAAGGTTGGATTTTCTCAATTATATTCTTGTTTATTTTTATTAAATTTATATTTTTTCCAGTATTAAGTTTAGCCACTGGGACAGTTTTACCTTTGGCGATTGTAGAATCTTGTAGCATGTATCATGAAGGAAATCTTTTTTCTGATTATGATAATTGGTGGGAAAAGCATGATCCAAAATATTCTGCATATGAAATAGAAAAAGAAGAATTTAAAGATTTTATTTTCAAAAATGGATTTAATAAGGGAGACATTTTGTTTATAGTTGGAGCAAAACCTTCAAAGTTAGATGTTGGAGATGTCATAATTTTTAATGCTAATAGAAAAAACCCAGTGATTCATAGAATAATAAAAATTAATGAACAAGATGGAGAATATACTTTTTCAACCATCGGAGATAACAACAATGGACAATTAAGTTTTGAAAAAAGTATCAAATCCGATGAGATAGTTGGAAAAGCTGTTTTCAAACTTGCCCCATATCTTGGTTGGGGAAAATTAATATTCTATGACTGGCAAAAACCAGATTCTGATAAAGGCTTCTGTAAAGAAAACTAATTTTCATTTTAGAATAACACCTATAAAAGCAAAGTTTTTTAAATAAAACTTATCAAAAAAATAAGTAGTTATTTATTTACAATGGAATTTTGTCCTAAATGTGGAGCAGTATTAATTCAAAGAAAAAAAAATGATGGATGTCCCAGATGTAATTATTCTGCAAAAGGGAAAGTAAAATTAGTTATTTCTGAAAAAATCGGCGAAAAAAAAGAAGTTGAGGTTGTGTCAAATAAAGATACTCAAGTTTTGCCAATCATCACAGAAATTTGCAAACAATGTAAAAATGATAAAGCATATTTTTGGACAGTTCAAACACGTTCAGGTGATGAAGCAGAAACAAAATTCTTCAAATGCACAAAGTGCGAATTTACTTGGAGAGAATATAGATAATTGGACATGGCCCTGGAGGGATTCTGCTCCCAAGCTCACTCAAAATTAAGGGCGATAGGAAATTTCGTGAACTTGCTCGACCCCCGATCATAAATAATATGCATTTACGTGACTCCAAATTTCTTTCAGAAATTTAATGATGTTTTCAACATCATAAATGGCCCTGGAGGGATTTGAACCCCCGACACCCAGATTAAGAGTCTGGTGCTCTAACCAAACTGAGCTACAGAACCATAATCGTATTAAAGATAATTCTTTTAAAAATCTAACTCCTATGTTTAAAGAACTCAATTTGCCTAAATCTTTTTAGAACCTTACTATAATTTCCTTTAGGAACCAAAACTTTTGTTTTAGTTTCATTCAAAAGACGAAAATCACATTTACCAACAGGATATTCTAATTTATCTTTTCCAGGATATTTTTTCCATCGCTTCTCAGCTTTTAATTTGTATTGCAAAACCATTAGCTTTTCTTTTTCGTAATTCTTATTTATTTCTTTTTCTTTCGTACTGCCTGAGCTTTTTTGATGTTGCTTTTTTGTGCTTTTTTCATCGCTGGAGTTGGCTTTTCCTTTTCTGGGATATTTCTTCTACCCTTTGCCATAAAAACATCTCCTTTAATTTTCTTAGGTTTTGTTTGAAATCCAGACAAAAGTTTTTTTACATCTGCAGAATCCCCAACTAATTTTTCCCCACTTACATGTGCATCTGTTTTAGCAATAAGCCATGCCTGAGTATCCCAAGTTCCATTTTTTCTTTTACCAGCAATTCTCTGTAAATGACCCTTTCTTCCAACATCATGATTTCTAAAAACCACGAATTCATTTTTAGGCCTCACAGCAACTCTATAAAATTTACCTTCTCCGACAGTTCCAGGTTTAGCTCTCCCTTTTTTTTTAGGCTGTGCTTTAGCTTTTTTGATGTTCTTTTTTGCAGTTTGTCTTTGTTTTAAAGACGCTAACATTTTTTTAATAGATACCACAATATTTCACCTCCTTAATACAACTAAACAAAAAGACTTTTTAAATTTTCATGCTTCCTACTACTAAGAACTATTTCTGTTTCTTCAGGGGCATGGAATCAGAATTATCTGATTAGGGTCTGTATGTTGCCGATGGCATCTGCGACTTCTCTGCCTTTCTTGGTCAGTCTGATTAATTTTATCCGCCCCTTTTTCTCAAACTCAACCAGTTTTAATACTTCCAGTGTTTGCAAAATTTTCACTGCGTGGCTGTAAGTACAATCTACTTCCTTGGCCAATATACTGCCATACCTCATTCGTGTGTTCTTTTTCAAAGAAACCAACATCAAAGCAGGCTTTCTCCGGAAAAAGATATCAAAGTTATCTTTCATTTGAGATATATGTTTTCTAAACTATATTTTCAAGATAGTACATTCCTTTTAAATGTATTGAAAAAGATATTTTGTATTACTTAATTAAAAACCTCTATTTAGCTTTAGATATTTTAAGAGATATATTTCACAAAATTTATTAACAAACATATCCTTTAATTTTCATGGTAAAGAAAACCAAAATATTAGCTGCAGGAGATTTTCATGGAAGTAGTTCTATTGCCAAAAAATTAGCAGAGAAAGCAGAGAAAGAAAAAGTAGACTTAGTTATAATTGCAGGGGATATTACAGGACCGACTAAAACAGATAATCTCTTAAAACCATTTATAGACAAAAAACAAAAAGTAATTTTCGTTCCTGGGAATTGGGATTCTTCAGAAGTAACAGAATTTTTATCAAAACTTTATGGGGCTAAAAATGTGGGGGAACATTATGTTAAATATGGAGAATTAGGAATTTTTGGCATAGGAAGTCCAGATTGGCAATTAAAGCTCAACGAAAAAAAAGCATTTTCCAAATTGAAAAAAGAATTTGAAAAAATTAAGAATTTAGAGAAAAAAATAATGGTAAGCCATATTCATGCGGCAAAAACTCAAGCAGAATTTTCAGGAATCCCTGGAAGCACAGGAGTAAGAAAAGCAATAGAACAACTTAAACCAGATTTGTTCATTGCGGCTCACATTCACGAAGCAGAAGGAATGGAGGAAAAAATCGGAAAAACAAAAGTAGTTAATGTTGGAAGAAGGGGAACAATTATTGAAATATGATTATAAAAATCTATAAAAACCATCATTTTAATAGGGGATTATGCAAAAAAAAATTTCTAAAGAAGAAAAAATAGCTGAAAATTATTTTCCAATGGACAAAGAGATTAAGCGTTCTGTGGAAGTTCCAGTTAAAGAAGCACCAACAACACAAAGAGCTATAGCAAAATCAACTGTTGAAAAAATTTATCGCAAACCATTAAGAGAATCTTTGGAGACTGTGGAAAAAGTGTCTAAGAAAAAAAGGGTTAGGAAAAAAAGTAAAAAGAGAACTGTTACAAAAAATGTAAAATACTCTCCCCCAGAAATTGAATTGAAAGAAAATGGGTATGAATTAATTATAACAGAAAAACCGCAGGCAGCATTAAAAATATCTAATGCCCTTGGGAATGCTGTCCAAAAAAATTTCAACAAAATTCCATATTATGAAGTTGATAGAGACGGAGAAAAAATAATCGTTGCTTGTGCAGTCGGACATTTATTTACTTTGAAGCAAAATGTTCCGGGTTCAAATGTTCCAATATTTGATATAAGCTGGGTTCCGAATTTTATTGCAAAGAAAAAAGATTTTACTAAAAGATATCATGACACTCTATTAAAATTGGCAAAAAACGCAGGCAGTTTAACAGTTGCTACAGATTATGATATTGAAGGAGAAGTTATTGGCTTAAATGTTGTAAGATTTATTTGTGGGCAAAAAAATGCGAACAGGATGAAATTCTCAACCTTAACCCCAATTGAATTAAATATTGCATATGAAGAAAAAAAGCCGAGCATAAATTGGGGTCAGGCAATCGCTGGAGAAACAAGACATTATCTTGATTGGTTTTATGGAATAAATTTGTCAAGAGCCCTAATGAATGCAATAAAATCAACAGGCAAATTTAGGATAATGTCAATTGGCAGAATTCAAGGACCAGCATTAAATTTAATTGTCCAAAAAGAAAAAGAAATTAAAAAGTTTGTATCTCAACCTTTTTGGCAAGTTTTTATTACTGCTGATAGCAAAAATAAATTAGAATTAAAATACAATAAAAATATTTTTGATGAATCAGAATTAGAAAAATTCAAAGATTTGAAAGGAAAAAAAGCTCAAGCAGAAACAAAAAAAACAGAGCAAGTTCTTCCACCAAATCCTCCATTTAATCTCACAACATTACAATTAGAAGCATACAAATTTCATGGAATCACTCCTTCAAACACTTTAAAATCAGCACAATCACTTTACCTTGCAGGATTGATTTCTTATCCAAGAACTTCAAGTCAAAAATTGCCTAGTTCAATTGGTTACAAAAAAATCTTAGAAACTTTAGCAGTGAGGTATAAAGTTACAAAACTTATTACTAAAAATAAACCAATTGAAGGGAAAAAAAGTGACCCTGCTCATCCATCTATTTATCCAACTGGAAACAAGCAAATCTTATCTGGACAGGATGAAAAAATTTACAATCTAATTGTAAGAAGATTTCTATCTTTGTTTTGTGATAGTGCTATAATTGACAAAAAATCAATTTCTGCAAAAGTTGATAATTTAATGTTTAAGGCAAATGGCTCCTCTGTAAGAAAAAAAGCATGGATGGAAATTTATCCAAGTAAATTAAAAGAAAGTGAAATCCCAGATTTAGATGGAGAAGTTCAAATCGTAGATTTGAAAACAGAACAAAAAGAAACTCAACCTCCCAAAAGATATTCGCCAGCGTCTATTCTTTCTGAACTAGAAAAACGAAATTTAGGAACAAAAGCCACAAGAGCCGCAATTCTTGAAACACTTTTTGATAGAGGGTATGTTAAAAATAAAAGTATTGAAGCGACTCCCTTAGGGATATCTTTAATTGATACATTAGAAAAATATTCCCCAATAATAATTGATCAAGCTTTGACAAAAACATTAGAACAAAAAATGGATTCAATTGTAAAATCCACAAAAGACTATACAAAAACAGAGCAAAAAGTAGTGGATATGGCAAAAAAAGCTATAATTAAAATCTCTAAAGATTTTGACAAAAACGAAAAAGAAATCGGTCAGGAACTTTTAACAGCCAATCTTAAACAAAGAGAACAGCAAAAACAAGAAAACAAATTAAATATTTGCCCAGTTTGTAACAAAGGAAATCTTGCAATAACTTATTCAAAAAAAACTCGCAGACATTTTATTGCGTGTGACGCCTATCCTGATTGTAAAACAACTTATTCGCTTCCTCCAAAAGGCACAATTAAAAAAACAGGAAAGCTGTGTGAAAAATGCGGATTTCCAATGTTAATGTCAGTAACATATAACAGAAAACCTTGGTTCTTTTGTTTCAATAAAGAATGTGAAACAAACAAAGAGAGGATGGAAAAATATCGGGCGAAGATGGAGCAGGAGAAGGAGGGGGAATGAATTTTTATCAAATTATCATTTTAATTATAGTCGGAGTTGTTTCAATAATAGCAGTAAGAATTAGTTTTAAATTTGACTTAAACAAATATCTGGAAAATAGAAGAAAAATAAAAATTGAACAATTAAAAAATATTTGCCCACATGGACGGATTATTAAAATAAATAATAAGTTTGCTTTTGAATCTTTTTTTGTATCTCCTATGGGAACTATGAATTATGTTTGCCCTAGATGTAAATGTGTTGTAGGTAAAGAAGATGTGGATAGAATTAATGAAATATATCTGACTAATCCAACATTAGTTTTCAAAAAACAAAAAGAATTTATTAAAAGAGCTAAAAAATTAAAAATCATTTAGAGAATAAACCTTTCTCATCCAACTCCTCTTGGAAATTCCCTTATCTTTTATTATAAAACTTATTTATTTTGAGTACTTTTAATTCTACTTAAAGTAAATATTATACCTAATATTAATAATACAATATTGGTCATAAATGTAAATAGTATTTTCCCTTCCACGTCTAAATCTTTATAATACCCATAAAGATTCATATTAAAACCCGTTTGATTAAGAATTAATAATGTCCCCCCCATAAAGGCTACTATAACATAATACTTTTTAAAAAAATCAACGATTTTCATCTAAAACCTCCAGCAAATAATCTTAAGGTACTAAATCCAATCCCTATACCAATCATGATAAGCGAAATGTAAAATATCAACATATTTTGACCTGTAACTTGTTGTAGTATTGGAAGTATCATTGTTCCAAAAATTACTAAGAAAAATAATGCTATTATCCCTTCAATAAAATATTCTACTCTGTTACCCATAATTTAATTATGAGATTGTTATTCTTAAATTTTTCTAAAAATCAAATCCTCTCATCATATCCAACCCTTTTTAAAAATCCCAGTATCCTTAATTTCAAAACTCATTTCTTTTTCAGGAAGACTCCGATGTTTAAGCAAAATTGCCTTTCGCCTTTTATTCTCATTCTTTAATTCAATTATACATTTGCTCCAATATTTGAACAAATCACCTCCAACAATATTCGTTTCTCTCTTAACCCCTTTTTTCCATTCTTCTTCTGTTAAAAATCCCCCATAAACCTGATTAGTAATTATCACAGGGATTTTTTGCTTCCTTGAAATTTCTGCAAGCGTTCTCATTTGCTCTGCGACTTTTCTATTTACATGCTGAATTTTGTGATTGTCCTTTACACTAACTACTGCTCCAAGTTCAAGTCTGTAAAGCGTCGCCATTCCATCAATCACAATCAGACTAACATGATTTTTCTTAATTTTTCCCAACAAATCCTCAAAACATTTTTTCTGTTCTTCAAAATTTGTCGGCTCTAAAAAAAGGATATTTTTCAAGATTTCTTCATAACCATCTCCAACAATTTGTTTAACTCTATCTGTAGAAAATCCGCCTTCAGTATCAATGAAAATAACTTTATTGCCTTTTTTTGCCTGACTACAAGAAGCCAAGATGCAAAAATTTGTCTTTCCACCACCAGGAGGTCCAGCAATCATAGTTACAACATCTGTTTCATATCCTCCAAAAAGCCATTTATTCAAATCATAACTTCCTGAAGAAATCTTTTCCACATTTGTTTCCATTGTTTAAAAAAAAGTTTCGGATTAATAAGGATTATGATGAAAGATTATATCAAAAGATTAATTCCAGAAAATCAAAAATTTATTTAGAAAAATCAGCCAAAGAAAATTCTTGTTTAACAAGTTCTTCTATGGATATTGAGCTAATTCCTACTGGCATTGCCATTTTACCATAAACCTGTCCCCATTTAGTTTCATCCACTATAATATAAGTTTCTTCAAAATCTGGCCCAGGTTTATATCTAATAATATCGCCCTTTTTCAAATTATTAAGCTTGTATTCTTTATCTTCTAATTTCATAAGTTTAATGTGGAGAAGTAATATTTAAAGATTTATTTGGTAGAAAATATAGTAATTATTTTAATTTCTTCATGTAAAATTACTCTGTAATTTTATACCAACCAAATTATAAAACTAAATTTCAAAGAAATTTAACCAATTGATATAGAAGTATTATTTAATTTTTATAAGCCAGATGTAGCTAAAATTATAAGAATTCTTCATGCAAACTTGCGAAGCAATGTTTGTACCAACCAAACTTAATTCATTAATCCGAAAAAACTAAAATAGATAAGAAAAATTATTTTAGTTTTTTGAAATCACTTTCTACTTTATCCAAGTCTTTTGTAATTCCAGCGATAGCATCATTTATCGCCTTTTTTGCAGATTTTCCTTTTGTTTTAACCAAAAGAATTGGCAATTCTGTTGGATGTTTTCTTTTCCAAGCAGCAAAAATAACTGCAGAATCTTTGTTAAGATAAACTCTTAGAATTTCTATAAGTGTTAAACTTTCAAGTTCAAGTTCAATTTCATCTTTTGAGCTTTTAAGAATATTCATATCCATAATAAAGAGTCTTAAATTTTGTTTATAAATATTTCGTCCGAACATATTTGTACGAAAAATCTTTGATTTGACTCTATAAAACTTTCCTTAAAAATTATCTTCACCTTCTATTTCTATGTCATAATCCTCATACTCAGGGATTATTTCTGAATCCTCAATTTTTTCACTAATATTTTCTTCAATCTCTTTAAAAATTTCTTCTTCATTTTTCTTATTCAATTCTCTTAAATCAGAAATTGTTAAAGTTCTCGTGTCTCCAGAATTAAAACTAACCTTCTTTTGATTCTCTCTGAAATTTGCTTCACCAACACTTTGTTTCAAAAGTTTAACTCCAAGATAATTCTCAAGTTTTTTGATTAATCTATAATCATCTTTTGGGAGAACACCTTTCTCTGCCATTTCTATAGCAGCCACAGGTTCTAAAATTGCTTCTGCTAATTGTTTCTGAGTTATATGTTTAAATCTTCTTGCTCGCATTAAAATCCAATGAAAATTATGAATTAAATTTTTATTAGATTCTGTTTTTTCTTCAACTCTCATTTTAAAATTTTTATCAACAAGGTCTCTTAAACTTACTTCTTGTTGTGTTGATAAAACTGGCTTAGAAGAAATTTTTGTCTGAGAACTATCTTCTTTAATCCCTGCCATATTTAACAGTCTTTCATGAACTGTTTGTTTTCTTTCAGACTCCTGAATCTGAAAATTAGTTGGTCTTTGAATAATTGGGATATTTTCTTTAGAAGAACAAGATTCACAAATTTTAACTATACCCTTCTGAAAAATTGCATCAAACAATTTTGCTTCATCCCCAGAAACTCCGCATCTAAAACATTCCATTTAAAAAACTAGCTTAATATCTTTTTTAATGTTTATATCATCAAAGAGTAGAGTTAATCAAGGTATTTTGCAATATCCTCAACAGAACTCAATTCTGAAATAATATGTTCTTCATTTACAATAACTACAGGAAACTTTGAAATTTCAAAATCTTCTATTAAATAATTCAAAGAAGTTACATCGCTATTAATCGCTATTGGAATCAAAAGAATCTCGTTTCCTTTTTCTTGTTTTAAATCAGACAAAATTCTAGACCAAACTATTTGCGTAGCTTTTTTTGTTAAATCTTTTGAATCGTATTCATAAAGATAAATCACTGTTGAAAAATCTCCATCACATCTTTCTTTTGATTTTATACTATTTATCCACAGAAACGTTCTCAAAAGATCATATTTTTTATGAATAAATTTGAAGTTGTCATCCATCTTTTCAGAATCCCCATACTTTTCCAAAAGTAATGCTTCTTCATAAATTTTGTCTGCAAACTGAAAATTAGCATCAACCAAAATATCACAACTAGTATCTTCTAAATCAATTAGATTATTTAGTGCTAAAATATCCATCAAAGAGACCTCTGATTGTGCGTAATAATCATTTATTTCATCTAATCTATTTGATTCCAACACACTTCCCAGAACCAATCCGATAACAAAGACAATTCCAGTTAAGATTAAAGCTTGCCAAAAAACATTTTTTTGATTTTTAATCATTTTTATTAGTATAAAAGGAGGTTTTTTAATTTTTTCTATTACCAAGAATGATTTTTTTTAATCACCCTGCCTAAAGCATGAATCAAAATAATAGGATATAAAGCCAAATAAATTGTTAAATAAAAAGCCAAACTATGAAAATTAACATATTTTGATTTCCATTCCCTCATACTTATAAGAATAAATAAAGTATAAAAAGTACCTAAAATAAAGAGAGTGATTCCAAAAAAATTCAATATAGAAGGACTAAAACTAAGCTCTTGGAGAGTTAAAAGGGCGGTATTTGCCGCAACAGAATATTTTGTTGCTAAATACATCAAAAAAAATCTCCTAAAAAATAAATAAATAAAAAGACTCAAACTAATAACCCCCATAAATAAAGAAGCACTAAAAAAAGGAATAACAAACATACCCAACATATTTTTTTTAAAAGCCAATTTTCTATATTTCCAGAGAGTCTGAGTTCCTCCAACACCCCACCTAACTCGTTGCTTCCACCATTGCTTAAAACTTTTTGGGGAGGCTGCATAAACTTTAGCAGATAAAGCCATTCTAACTTTATACCCATTAGCCATCAATTTCCATACAATTTCAATGTCTTGAGTCAAATTTTTTGTATCAAATAATCCTACTTCAAACAAAATTTTTTTCCTGTAAAGTGCGAAAGGTCCAGGAGCACAATAAATTGAATCAATAAAATCTAATAATTTTCTGGTAAAGGTAATAACAATGTATTCTAATGCCTGAAGTTGTTCAATAAACTTTTTTGGTTTTTTTACCAGAACCGCACAAGTAACTCCTGCTACTTTCTTATCGTCCTGAAGAAAACCCACCATTTTTGATAAAGCATCTTTTTCAGGAAAAGAATCAGAGTCTGATAAAGCGACTAAATCATATTTTGCAGCCCTAATTCCAATGTTTGTTGGTTCGGCTGCCTTTCCTGAATTTCTTTTGTTGATTATCAATTTTATATTCTTATTTTTTTTAAGGTAGCTTCTTATAATTTCAACTGAATTATCTGTAGATTTATCATCAACAATAATAATCTCCAGCATATTTTTAGGATAATCTAAGGATAATAGAGATTCTATTGCTTTTCCGATTGTTTTTCCTTCATTATAACAAGGCAGAATAATGCTAACTGGTTCTGGCTTTCCTTTAGGGTGATTAAACATTTTTTTCCTGTTACGAAAACAAATTAAAATCATCAAACTAAGCATGTATAATCCAGCAAAAACATAAAAGAAAAAGACAAAATCCACAAAATTCATTTCATTCTCCTTTACTCTCTAAATTCTGGTCATTTTTAAAAATCCCCTCTTCAGAATCACCAACATTAAAATAATCATAAAAACTTTCTGTCAAAGACAAATCATATGTATGGCTGATTTTTTTCTTTTTTATCAATCCCAGTTCCATAAATTTTTTGATGTGGTCGTAAGCCTTGTTGCCTCTAATCTTAATTATTACTGATTGCTTAATTGGATGTTTAAAAGCAATAATAGCTAAAGTTTCCTGTTCAGCTTTTGAAAATTCTGCTGAACCTGTAGCCAATTTATTTATGATATGCGAATGTTCCTGCATTACATCCATTTTCCATTTCCCATTTTTTTCAATAATTTCCATTGCAGATTCCATCTTAGAATATTTTGCCCTAAGTTTGTCAATCAAATCGTGAATTATAACAGGGTTTAAATCAGAAAGTGAAATCAAATCTTGCATTGACAAAAACCTCCCAGAAACAAAAAAAACTGCTTCAAGAGTTTTTAAGTCAGCCTTTTCCTTTGCTTCGTCAATCTCATTAATTGTACGGCTAGTTATTTCCATTGAATAAATAAAGAAATGATGTTTAAAAGTATTATTAATCTAATTAAATTTTGAACCTTAGTATAGCACCAATTCCACCTAAATTTTTGAACTGTTCTCCTTCAGAAGTTTCTATTGAAATGATTTCCACTTTTGAGCCAATATTTTTTGCCATGGCTGTTAATTCTTTAATAATTTTTTTATCTAATTTTTTAGACAAGAATATTGTTTCAATTGCACCATACTTTAAAGCTTCTTTAGTATCTTCCTCGCCCAAAGTTGATAATCCCCTACCTTCTCCTAAATTTCTGAAATAATTTTCCATTAGTTTTTTTTCATATATTATTTCTTGGTCAGCTAAAATATCTTGAGCTTTTATGACTAATTCTTTTAATCCAGATTCATCAGAATCCCCGATGTCTACTCTTCCAAGAACTTTCTCTCTTAATCTTGTAACCAAATACTCTTCGTCTAAAAATTCATCCTTTGTAGGAATAGGTCCACCAACCAGAATCCCTTTAAGTTTTGGCATCTCAAAAAATATTGTCTTCATTTCTGCTGCAATTCTTTTGTAAAATTCTCTAGTCAAACCTTCAGTAATTCTATGGAATCTCTGTGAAGACTGCCCTCCTGCCCGAACTTTGCTAGGAATCCCAGAAGTCATTTTTTGTAAAACATCAATTCTTTTCCCCTCTAACAATCCAATTGTTGCTTCTTTTCTATCCATGACAAGTAATCCGAAAACTTCGCTGACTTCAAGCATGAATTTTAATGCATCTAAAACAAATTCTTTGTCACACCTGTACAACCTTGTTTTCAAAATCATTGGAGGAATAACATCCCATAATTGCAAATCTGTTTGTCCTTCAATCTGAGAAATATTCCCGCAAAATAAAGCAAGCCCGTTTTTCGGAGTTTTTTTAAGAGTTTTCAAATACCTTATGATTTTATCCAACGCATCAAGAACATTGTTTCGGGTAGCAGTAGACTTTATATTTTTTGCAGTAGATTTTTCAGCTTCAAGTTGTCTCTGAACAGAATTAATATCATAATCTGCAGGAACATAAACTGTAATAAGCTCTGTATGCTTCCCTTTGTATTGCTCAAGTTCATTCAAGATTTCTTCAAATTCATCTTTTGTCATCATTTTAATCTTTTTTTGGTTGTATTTCTGCAGGTGTTAAATCTATTTTAAATTCTTTACCTGGTTTAATTAAACATGCTCCAGATATTGATAAAAAACGTTCTTCATAATTTTTAATTATACTACAATCTCTCTTTGGTAATATAAGTGGTTTAGTAATTGGAGTATTTAAAGAAACTTGCGCCTTAGATTTTTCCTGCCTAATTTTTGAAATATTTTTTTTAATTATGTCCCAGTCTCCTTTAGATTTTTCTTTTCCTATTTTTGGCCATTGTGAAATGTGTATGCTTTTGTCTTTTTCAATTTTTTTGAAATGGTTTTGATAAATTTCTTCTGTAATAAAAGGCATAATTGGGGCAATTAATTTTAGGATTGTTAAAAGTGATTTATACAAGGTATATTGAGCAGATGATTTATCTTTCTTATTATTATAAATAGAATGTTTTACAGTTTCCAAATAATAATCGCAAAAATCGCTCCAAAAAAATTGCTCAACATCTGCTTTAACTTTGGAATATTCATACTTCTCAAAATTTTTTGTACAAGACTGAATCAGTTCATTTAATTTTCCTAAAAATTCTTCATCATCTCTAACAATTTTTATTTTCTTTCCGTTGTAATCTTCTAAATTCATAAAAACAAATTTAGAAGCATTAATCAATTTTGTCACGAATTTTTTTCCTGTAACTAAATCTTTTTCCTGATAATCTAAATCATTGCCTAATTTTGAACCTGCTGCCCAATATCTCAAAGCATCTGCACCATATTTTTCTACAACCTCTTTGGGGTTGATTACATTACCTTTTGATTTTGACATTTTTTCCCCCTTTAAGGAAACATTCCCAGAAATTACAATGTCCTTCCAAGGAGTTTTATTTTCATGCAAAAATCCTTTAACAATTGTATAAAATGCCCAAGTCCTGATAATATCATGTGCCTGTGGTCTTAAAGAAAAAGGCAAACCAATTTTGTTCTTAACCAATGAATCTGCGATTTGCGGAGTTAAAGAAGAAGTTGCCCAAGTATCTAAAACCTTTTCTTCGGGAATTGCATCTTTTTTGCACTTTGGGCATTTCTTTTTAGTTTGCAAAGGGTCAACAGGCAATTCTTTTTCATTCGCTAAAATTATCTCCCCGCATTCTTTGCATTCCCAAACAGGAATCGGAATCCCAAAATGTCTCTCTCGTGAAATACTCCAATCCCACTCCAAACC
>JAGLQB010000014.1 GCA_023137045.1 Candidatus Pacearchaeota archaeon | reverse complement strand
AACATTCCTCACAACAACCCAGACAATTCCAATAGCGATGATAACTAACAAGATTAAAAGTAAAGAAGTAACTATTGTTGATAAACCTCTTTTGTTAATTTTTAATTCAACCATATTAAAATTGACAAGCTAAAAATCTCGTAGAGATCTTTTTTGTCTTCATAGAAAGAAAAGAGGGGAGAGGTTTATAAATATTAACTTCCTTGATAAACTATGGAAAAACAAATTCTAATTAAAGAAAATAATTTTGATAAAGCAAGAAAAATAATAAAAGAAAATCCAGATAAAACAATTATTTTTTCAAGCGAAAATGATGAATTAAATAGAAAAGTTCTAGAAAAACTTCCAATAAAGATTCTTTTATTAAATCAGTCAAAAAGAAAAGATTTTCAAAAACAAAGAAATTCTGGACTTAACCATGTTCTTGCAAAAATAGCTAAAAAAAATAAAATTGGGAGTGGGATAAATTTCGATGAAATTATAGATTCAAAAGAAAAACAAAAATCAGAAATTTTAGAAAGAATAAAACAAAACATAATGCTTTGCAACAAAAATAAAATAAACATGAAATTTATTTCTTCAAAATATAAAAGAAATCCTTATGACTTAAAATCACTAGGGCTGATTTTGGGTATGCCAACATGGATGACAAAAAATCTATAGGAAACATTTTTTAATAAAGATTTATTCTAAATAAGATGAATATTCAAAAAATAATAGAATCTCTTAGCCCACACGAAAGAAAAATTCTTCCTTATCTTAAAGAAAAAAACATCAGTGAAATTTGTGAAAAATCTGAATTAGACAAAACTTCTGTTCTAAGAGCCTTAGAATATCTAAAAAACAAAGGAATAGTAGAACTTTCTTTTGAAAAAAAGAAAATAATTGAACTGGGTGTTAATGGGGCATTATACAAAAAAAAAGGTCTGCCTGAAAGAAGACTTATGAATCTCCTAGACAACAAAAAGATATTAAACATGGAAGAAGCTCAAAAACAAAGTTCTCTTTCTAATGAAGAATTTAAAGCTTCTCTTGGAGCATTAAAGAAAAAAGCAATAATTGAATTAAAAAATCAAAAAATAATGCTAAATACAAACAAAGAGGAAATTGCAAAAAAAACACTTGAAGAACAATTTATTGAAATATTACCCACAGAATATGAATCACTATCTCCAGAACAACTCTATGCAATAAAATCTCTTCAAAATAGAAAAGACATTATTCAAATAAAAGAAGAAAAACAAGCAACAATAAAAATAACTGAATTAGGAAAAGAAATATCAAATTCAAAAATAAAAAATGAAAACTCAATAGAACAAATAACTCCAAAAATTCTAAAAAAAGAATCTCTCTGGAAAGGAAAAAAATTCAGAAGATACGACGTTACTTCCCCTGTTCCATTAATTAACGGGGGGAAACAACATTTTGTAAATCAATCTTTAGACTATGCAAGAAAAATATGGACAGAAATGGGATTTCAAGAAATGACTGGCAATATAATAGACACTGGTTTTTGGGTATTTGATGCACTCTTCACACCCCAAGACCATCCTGGAAGAGAAATGCAAGATACTTTTTTTATTAATAAAAAAGCAGAACTCCCAGACAAAAAATTAGTAAATGCTGTAAGAGATGCACATGAAAAAGGTGTGGGAGGGAGTAAAGGATGGCAATATAAATGGGATGAAGAAGTTGCAAAAAAAATGGTTTTAAGATCGCACACAACAAATCTTTCTGCAAAAACTTTAGCAAAATTAAAAAAAGAAGATTTACCTGCAAAGTTTTTTGCCTTAGGAAAAGTTCTAAGAAATGAAACAGTAGATTGGAGCCATGGATTTGAATTTTATCAAACAGAAGGAATCGTAGTTGATGAAAATGCAAACTTCAGACATTTACTGGGATACTTAAAACAATTCTATACTAAAATGGGTTTTGAAAAAATAAGATTTGCTCCAGCATATTTTCCCTACACAGAACCTTCAGTAGAAATTCATGTCTGGCACCCTGAAAAAAAAGTCTGGCTTGAATTAGGCGGGGCAGGGATTTTCCGTCCAGAAATATCAATTCCCTTGTTAGGGAAAAAAGTTCCGATATTAGCTTGGGGGCAGGGATTTGACAGGATAATTATGGACTATTACAAAATAAAAGATTTAAGAGAACTTTACAAAAATGATTTAACTAAATTAAGAAAAATGAAACACTGGATGAAATGAAAAATAAAATAAATATGCGATTTTCGTCGGAGGCAATTAAAAAAATCGCCCTTCCGTGTCGAGTGGAAAATAGAAAAAAACCTGGAGGTTGTTTTCAATGGCAAACATAAACTTGAACAAAAAACAATTTGAAAAAGAAATAGGAAAATTAGACGAAAAAATGAAAGATAGAATTGCCATGCTTGGAACTCCTATTGAAAAAATTGATGCGAACGAAATTCAAATTGAAGTATTCCCAAATAGACCAGATTTACTTTCTTATCAAGGATTTAAAAGAGCATTTCTTCCTTTTTTAGGTCGAGTTACTGGATTAAAAAACTACAAAATAAATAAGCCAGAAAAAAATTATAAAATTATTGTGGATTCTTCGCTAAAAAATGTTCGCCCATATACTGCTTGTGCAATTGTTAAAAATCTCAGACTTGACAGCACAAAAATAAAAGAATTGGTTGAAATACAAGAAAAACTTCATATTACTATTGGAAGAAAAAGGAAGCGTATCGCCATAGGCCTGTATCCTTTAGAAAAAATTAAACTTCCAATAATTTACAAAGCTGTAGAACCAGATAAAATAAAATTTATTCCCCTAGAATCAAATAAAGAAATGTCTGGACTTCAGATTCTTCAACGCCATTCAACTGGAAAAGAATATGCTCATCTCCTAGCTGGCAAAGCCAAATTCCCAATTTTTATGGATGCAGACAAAAATATACTAAGTATGCCACCGATTATTAATTCCCAATTAACTGGGAGAGTTACAGAAAAAACAAAAGATATTTTTGTGGAATGCTCTGGTTTTGATTTTGAATTATTAAACAAATGTCTTAATATAATTGTAACAAATTTAGCCGACATGGGAGGGAGAATTTATCAGATGGAAATTAAATATAAAAACAAAAAAATTACTCCAAATTTGATGTCTGAAAAAATAAAAATATCTTTAGAAAATACAAATAAACTTCTTGGACTAAATCTTAATGAAAAACAATTAAAACAATTACTAGAAAAAATGGGCTATGGGTATAACAAGGGGACTGTGGAGATTCCTTCTTGGAGAATGGATATTTTGCATGAAGTTGATTTGATTGAAGATGTTGCAATTGCTTATGGTTATGAAAATTTTGTGCCAGAGATTCCAGAAATCTCTACAATCGGTCAAGAAGATTTAAGAGAAATAATTAAAAGAAAAATTTCTGAAATTCTTACAGGGCTTAATATATTAGAAGTTTCAAATTATCATCTCACAAATAAAAGAGACCAATTTGCAAAAATGGGTCTTCAAGAAAAACATGAAAATTTTGTTGAAATTGAAGGGTCAAAAACCGATTTTACAATTTTAAGAAAAAATCTTACACATTATTTATTGAAAATTCTTTCAGAAAATATTGATTCAGAATATCCTCAAAGAATTTTTGAGACTGGAAAAGTTTTTGGCAAAAATAAAGAAATCACCGAAGAAGAAAATTTAGCAGTAGCCATTAGCCCAGGCAATTTCACAGAGGTGAAACAGATTCTTGGATATTTGTCTAAGATGATTGGATTAAAAATAGAAGTTGAAGAAAAAGAAGAATTCCCTCAGCATTTTATCGGGGGAAGAACCACAAGCATAAAAATAGATAATAAAGAGATTGGATTTATCGGAGAAATTCATCCCAAGATTTTAAAAAACTGGAGAATTAAAATGCCTGTTACGATTTTTGAAATAAGATTAAAAGAAATTTTCAAGGGATTGAAGTAATGTATCCTCAAAGTCATTTCTTATTTTCACTCTTAATTGCACTAATATTTGTAAAATTTGGAGTTTTTGATTATAAAATCGCATTATTTATAGCAATTTTTGCTGTTTTGATGGATTTAGACCATTACATAACTTTTATTTTCAAATATAAAGAAATGGATTTTAAAGATGCGTGGAACAAAGCTGTTAAAGGACTTTATGCTGGAAGAAGTTTCATTCATCACACAGTAGGATTTGTTTTAATCACTGCTATAATTGTTTTGTTATACTTCTTTAATCAAACTTGGTTTTGGATTATCGGGCTTGGGTATTATACTCACATGTTTTTAGATTATGCTCATTTAAATGTTCTTAAAATAAAAGAGAAAATAACAATTAAAGAATTTGGAATTACAGAAAAAATAAATAAGTTTGAAGTCTTACTTGATATATTCTTAGTAATTGGGATTGGATTATTATTAATTTAATTTGGACATTCAAAATTTAATTCCCAATTTTTGTAATACTTTTAATCCAACTAGTTTAGAAATATGATCTATTGCTCCAATATTAGAGTTAGTTTGTTTATCTTGATAAAAATCCTTATGTCCTCTTATTGATTTTCGAAGAGATTCATTTAACTTTTCAGAATTTTCAATATTTGGTTTTTCAAGAAAAATATAACTTGAACCAATTTCATATAATGAATGCCCATCAGAACAAGAAATTGCCCCCATATCATAATTATTCTTTATTTCTTCATAAAATTCTTGAGAAATTTTATTTGCATTTGCTGGAGCAATTTTAGGAATCCATATATTTGCTTCCCCATTATGAATTTCCATCCCATCTAAATATTCTAAAAGGCGTGGATTTCTTTTTAGATAATAACCTACACCTGCAAAATAAAATGGGTGGTCTGTGATAATTATTCCATTATTATCTTTCGCTTCTTTAAAAGTATCCTCAAGAGATCTTCCTGATTGTAAATATTGATTTTCATCTAAACCCAACACAAGTAAATCTCCTTGTTTAGTTGGTATTTCTTGTCCTTTTATAATCAAAATATCTTTTTCAGGAATATAGATAGCATTCCCAAGATTTTCTCTATTATATCCTTTCAAGCCTATAAAAGATTCATATCTTTTGTCTTCATAATTAACAAGTCCCATTAATCCACCGACATCCAATGAAAAACTAATTTTATCTATAGTCTTATTGAATAGGCCGTTCATTCCACTAAGAGTTTTTAAGTGATTATGTAAGTCAGCTTTTATCTTTACCATAACCAAATCGTATGGCGTATCTTTTTAAATCTTACTATCCAAAATAACCTCTATTATTTTTACCAGCTTTATCATCCCAACTCTTTTTTATTACTTTAACAATTTGTAACATTTTTTCTTTAACTTCTTGCCACATATCATAAGAAGTTTTGATAAACTGGGCTTCTTTTTCTTCAGAAAATTTAATATCTACCTCAATTAATTCTAATTCTTTTTCTGCTAATTTTTTGTATATATCAGTTAATTTTTCTTTTTCTTCAGAAGTTATTTTTTTCGTAATAGAAAAAATAAACATAGGAACATTAACAGGATTTAAAATAGATTCAACAAACCTCATGTAATTGAAAACTCGGTCTGCCACAATTTTCCGGATTTCTCTTATCAAAAAATCAGTTTCAACTTCTACGAGCTTTTCAATCTGAAAATCTTCATTAAGTTCGTCAAAACTAGGCAAGCTATATTGCTCCTGAATTTCTTTATAATCTTTTTTTAAATCTTCCAGAGTTGATTCATTTGTCATGTTTCAGTTTAAGAAAACAGTCTTATAAAGTTAATGTAAGCCTTAGCTGTTTTGTCCAATATCTCAGACAGATGCATTCTTGTTTCGTGACTGAATAACGAATACACCTGTAAAAAGCCACTTCTGAGAATTGAACTTAAAAGACACCTAGCGGTTTCTTTTAGAAGCTTCCCTCTTGTTTAAACTGATTTGTCCAATATCTCTGACAGATGCATTCTTGTTTCGTGACTGAATAACGAATACACCTGTAAAAAGCCACTTCTGAGAATTGAACTCAGGACCTCTACCTTTTTGGATTGTCAACAATCTAAAATGAGAGAACTATGTTCTCGCTTACCAAGGTAACGCTCTAACCAGCTGAGCTAAAGTGGCATAATAGAAATACTAAAAAAAGAGTATAAAAATTTATTTCTTAAAAAACTTCATAAAAAGAAAAATCAAGAGCACAATCAAAAATGCTACACTGACAAATCCAAAAATCATTGCCAAAAGAGAAAATAAAGTTTTGTACATTTCTTTGTTTGCAACAAGATACAACATAAATGAAACAAGAGAAATAATTATAAATAAAACTAAATTTTTCAAAATCAAATTAATCTTTTTCTTACTTGAACGAACTAATTTTTTAGATTTAGTTTTCGTAACTTTAACTTTTTTAGCCAAACTTTTTTTTACTGGAGAACTTTTAGCTTTTTTTACACTCTTTTTTTTCACCATTCTATAAATTAATAGTAAACATTCTTTTTAAGTATTTCGGATTAATTTTTATGAATCTAAAATAGTTCCATTTTGTGGGTTAACCCAATCCATTTTAATGGCATTAGTTGTTAATAATTTTAAATTCCCTACAACAGAAGTAAGCCAAGAAAAATAAAGCTTAAATCCTTTTGTTAAACCAGCGACAGTCTTAAAATCTATTTCTTCGCCTTTCAAACTAGTGTTAAAACCAATATATGTAAAAAGTATTAGGGCTATAAGAACTATAGCAAATAACTTATGCTTAAATCTTTTCATTTCGAAAATTACCCATATCGCTATGACTGCTATAGCAACGATAAATAATTTGATACCAACCTCCATAAATACAAGAATGGACAAGAGTATAAAAATATTCCGATAACATTGATAAAATGAAAAGAAATAGCCAACTGGGATTGGTTCGCTTCGCTCAATAGCATTATAGCCCCACCAGGATTGGTTTGGCAAATCTTTGATTTGACGAATCAGTGAAATATTTTGAAGAAATATTGCTCTCGGACCTTATGGTTTCGTTCGCTTCAAATATTCAATAGCGGACGAACGAGGATTTTATATCCGAAGTCGAATAATAGCCCCACCAGGATTCGAACCTGGGTCAACTGGCTCAGAACCAGTCATACTTGACCACTGTACTATGGGGCTGTAAAATTAAGCATAAACCACTAAATTTAAATATTTCCCCTTGTTAATAAACATATGGCAGAGAAAGAAATTGGAAAAGTTTCGAGCTATTTTGGCCATGTAAATGTGGCCGCGGTAAAACTTTCTGGCAAATTAAAAATTGGTAAGAAGGTGCATATAAAAGGACATACCACAGATTTTGAGCAAGAAATAGACAGCATTCAAATTGAAAACAAAGCTGTATCTAAAGCAAAGAAAGGTGACCATGTCGGAATAAAGGTTTCTGAAAAAGTGCGACCAGGCGACAAAATTTTTCTTTTAAAATAATGTAGGATAAGTTTTTATATACTTAGAAACAAATCTAGTTATGCCCCTGTAGTCTAGAGGCCAAGGATTCCACCCTCTCAAATAAACGGTTTTCAAAATTATTAGAATAAAGGGAGGTGATTTAATCTCGATGAGAGAAAGAGTCTAAGCATCTCAATGCAACCAATCTTTTCTGATTACAAAATCAGAAATTCAAAAACCGTTTGGATTTTGGAGAACGGTGGTGACCCGAGTTCGAATCTCGGCGGGGGCGTATATTATACTATAGATACATTCGTTAGTTAGTCACGAAGAGAGAATGTATCTATCCGATACTTCGGACAAAAAAGTTTAAGCGGAAAGGGAAAATCGAAAAAAACCGCAAGGTTGTTTTCAAGTTCGAGTTTCGGCGGGGGCGTATATTATAAATGTGTTCGTTAGATAGCCATGAAACAAGAACACATTTATCCGATACTTCGGACAAAAAAGTTTAAGCGGAAAGGGAAGCTTCTAAAAGAAACCGTAGGTGTCTTTTAAGTTCGAGTTTCGGCGAGAGATGGTGTAGGACGTTTTAAAAAGCGTTTCTACTTCTTTATTTTATGAATACTGGGATTTTTGGTAAAAAAATGAATATGACAGAGAAAGACGAACAGAAATTGAAAAAAATAATTAAAAAAGGAAAAACAAATTATGTTCTTACATATGGTCTTCTTCTTTGGGGTTTTGTCTTTCCTACCTTTCTGATATTATTTAACAAGTTAATTTTTGAAGAAAAAATTGATTCTCCTTTTATTTTTTATATTATTTCTATCCCCGTTGGTTTAATTATTGGATTTTGGGGTTGGAAATCTATAAATGATAGGATAAAGAATAAAAACTTGCCCATTAAAAAACAGATTCAAAAACAGAAAAAATTAAACTGGGAATTGTATAAATATCTCTTTTTATGGTTAATTATTTTTACATTATTATTTATAGGATTTATTTTTTTGGTATTTTCTTAAAGAAAAAATAAGAGAGTATGTCTTTTCGGTTTAATCCGAGCGTGGGCGTAAGATTTTCGTTTAATATTTATTCATGCAAAAGGAATTTAAATAAGATTATCTTGGTATATTAAATGGATACTATAAAAAAAAGATCTAATTCCTCCTTAAAGGGAGTTAGAGCGAGAAGACCAGCTACAAGAAAAAGAGTTGTAACTAAAAAGATTGTAAGGAGACCAACTACAATAAAAGCTACACCCCTTGGTCGGACTATTTCTGTAAGAACAACTGTAAGAAAGCCAACTGTAAGAAAAAGAGTTGTAAGAAAAAGAGTTGTAAGTAAAAAAGCCTTAAAGAGATATTTCAAATAAAATGTTAGATGTAATGCTTGATACAAATATATTAGTAAAATTTGCATTTATCCATTATAAGTTAGACGAAAAAGTAGCCTTGCCAAAAAGTTTACGTAGCTTTAATGAAATTCTAAAAAAATTTGAAACTTCAGTATTTTCAAATATTATGTCAAGATGGAACAAACTTGAATTGAGAGATGTTCTAATGAAATTAAAACTTTCTGGGAAATATATATTAAGTGGCTTTACGGTAGATGAATTTAGAGATGCCAAATTAGAGAAGATTGAATTGAATAAAAAAGATTTACAAGCAATTAATGATTTAGTAGAAAGTATTTGGAAAAATTCGAATGCTAATACAGATACTGAAATGAATATGGTTAGAATAGAAGAGTGGAATAAGAAGGGCTTCTCTTTAATGGATTTGATTCTTTTATATCAAGCAGGAGTGCATAAATGTGATTATTTTGTAACCCAAGATAATCAGTTATTAGCGAATAGGAAAACACTATCAAAGGAATTCAATACTGAAATTTGTAATACAAAAGAATTAATTGAGCTACTCAAACAAAAAAAGATAAAATATAGTAACTATGAATTTGATGAACTAAAAAAGTTTACTGATGAGATGTTTAAAACTTACCAAGAAGCAAAGGGTATAAAGCAGTTTTGTACAGTAGAAATTTCAAATTTGAAAAAGGGAGAATTCTTCCAAATAGGCCAGAGAACTAATCTTCTACATGAATTCTTCACAAGAGAGCAAGGTGTTTATAAGGATAATAATATTATTGCTAAAGATTTTGGTGAATCCGTAGTTAATGGTGAAGAGATGTTCGTCTTAAAATCTATAGTTGATTCTAAAAAGGATGTAATTTCAGAGGAAATTCCTAAGTTTGATTATTCTGAACTCTCTAAAGCAGTCAAGAAATTAAAAAATCCTACAGACATATTTTTCCCGATAGAACCTTTCTTTAAGTTGGTTCATAAATTTCTTTATGAAAATTCTAAGGTTCTCAAATTTAATCAAGGCGATGAAGGAACGACACTTTTAGTAGGAGAAAAGACTTTGAGAGTTCATTGGATTAGATCGATCGAAAAAATAGATGAAATAATTGTGCTAAACAAAAACAAGATTAAAATTATTCAAAAATTATTCAATGAAGCTGAGGATCCAAAATATATGAAACTCCTGAAACAATTTAAAGGTCTCTCAAGTAAGAAGGAACTAATGTTATATTTTGGAGAAAAGGATGAAAAAAATTTGGATTTTTTATTAAAAACTGTTATTTCGAAACCCTCTTTAAGCAAGGATTCGGCAATTTTGATAACTGTTAAAAAATAAACTCCACCCAATCTCGGCAATTTCTCTCAATCCCTCAACATCATAATTTTAAAAACTCCTCTTCCTTCTTCTCATCATGAAACTAAGACACACTTCTCCACAAAGGATAAAAAAACTTGAGAACATCAAAAAACAGCGGGGAAAATATCCTTTACTTGCAGAAAGAATAGTTAAGATGTCAGACATTATTCTAGAAATTTTAGATTCACGATTTATCACAGAAACGAGAAATCCAGAGATAGAAACACAAATCAAAAAAGAAAATAAGAAAATAATTTATGTTTGTAACAAAACAGATTTAATTGACATTAAAAAAATTAACAAAGAAGGAATCGTGCCGAGTCCAAAAGTTTTTGTTTCATGCAAAAATAGAAAAGGCATAAAGGAATTAAGAAACAAAATAAAAATCATCGCAAATAAAATAGAAACACCAGTAGAGGATTCGTTTGATAAAATAATAGTTGGAGTTGTAGGATATCCAAACTCTGGAAAAAGTTCAGTCATTAATTTACTCATTGGGAAAAAAACCGCTGGCACAGCAGCAGAAGCAGGATTCACCAAAGGAATTCAAAAAATCAAACTCACTAAAAGAATAAATTTGTTAGACAGCCCAGGAATTATCCCCCACAAAGAATATTCTGGTTCAAAAAAAGAAGCAATATCAAAACACACAAAATTGAGTGCAAGGTCATACAGCCAAGTTAAAAATCCCGAGATGGTTGTGTCTGATTTAATGAAAGAATTTCCGTCAGTCTTTGAAGATTTTTACAAGATACAAGCCAAAGGAAATTCAGAAATACTAATTGAAAAACTCGGGAGACAAAAAGGTTTTTTAAAAAAAGGCGACCAAGTTGATGAAGACAGAACAGCAAGACTAATTATTAAGGACTGGCAATTTGGAAAGATTAAAATTTGAAAAGATATCTTTATAAATATTATTTCATTAATACCATTACTAAAAGGAGGTAAATAAATGGTATTCACACCTGTGGAAATAATTGCTTTAATTTTGATTATTATTGCGACGATAAAAATACTTGTGCTTTTAATAAAACCGCAAGCTTGGATGAATTTCGCACAATGTTTTTATAAGAAACCAATTGTAGCTCGTACAGTTAGCTTAGTTTTGGGAGGTGTTATTTTCTATTATCTGATAACAGCTGGAATCAGCGTTGTTGAGATTTTAGCAGTAACAGCATTTGTAGCAATGCTTATGGTATTCGGACTTGCATCACAAATAAAACCACTTATAGCTAAATATAAAGCACAAATCAAAAAAGGCAAACTTTGGAAAGACAATTGGCTCTATACATTACTTTGGATAGCTTTAATGGTTTGGGGAATTTTAGTATTGTTTAATCTGATTTAATTTTCTTTTTTTTTATTTTTTCTTTTTTTTATTTTCCCACACTAAATATCAACCCCTTTGCTTTTCCAATCAATCCTTTCCTACTCTCTGGTATGTCTTCTCTTTTTGCCCTCTTTAAATAATTCAGAACTTTCTTTTTCTTCTGGGCAATAGACAACTTCTTTGTTGTATGTGAACCGCCAATACATCCTCCTTCGCAAAACAAACAATCAAGAAACTTAATCTTTTCTGGAGGATGTTCTAAAAACTTAGTCACCTTCTGAATTCCATCTATTGAAACAAATTCATCCTTGCCGATAATCTTTTTTATATTCGCAGTTTTTGCCAAACCTCCAGCTAAAGGATAAATTTTCGTGTAATCATTATAAAACTTATCAAACTTTAATTTTTTCTTAAACAATGGATTCTTAATTTTATGAATTCTGCACAATTTTTTTAATTCTTGGTAATCAATTACATAATCAACATATTTGGAGTTCTCTGCTTCAATTTTCTTAAAATCACACGGAGATACAAAAACAGTTTTATGTTCTGGGAAATGTTTTTTACAAATCTTGCCCATAGCAATCATTGGGCTATCTATTTTCAACAAGTTATCTTTTAATTCTGGAAATTTATCTTTAACCACAGAAACGATCCCTGGACAAGTTGAAGCAATCATCATTTTCTTAACATTTTTTAATTTTTTTTGGTATTCCCGATTAACCATTTTTGCTCCAAAAGTCAATTCAACTATTTTATCAAAACCCAATTTCTTTAATTTGTAAAGAATCCCTTGATAAGAAAAATCTCCAACAAAACCTGGAGCCACTAATGCAACATATTTCCCTTTCAAAGGAAATTTTAATTTATCAAGTCTTTTAGGCATTATTATTTAACGAAAAAATTGATTAAATAGTTTTCGGAAGATTTTTAATAATTATCATCATACAAATAAAATGTCATCAATTTATGAACCTGCAGAAGATTCATATTTCTTATCAGAAATTTTAAAAAAAGTCATCAAAAATAAAAAAGCAAAAATCCTTGAAATTGGGGCTGGTTCTGGAATTCAGGCACAAACATTAATTGACTTGAGAATTCCTCAAAAAAATCTCACACTTGTAGATATAAATGAAAAAGCGATTTCTCATTTAAAGAAAAAATTTCCTGATACCAAAGTAATTCTCTCTGATTTATTTGAAAAAATCAAGGAATTTCCTCGCTTTGATTTTATAATTTTCAATCCTCCCTATTTACCCGAAGATAAAAACGAACCAGAATCTTCGCAGATTTCAACGACAGGGGGGAAAACCGGAAGTGAAGTAATCAATCGGTTTTTAAAAGATGCAAAAAATTATCTTAACCAAAACGCAAAGATAATTTTACTAACCAGTAGTTTAACAAAAGGCATAAATTGGTTAAACTATAAAAAAAATATTTTGGGAAAAAAGAAAATATTTTTTGAAGAACTCTATGTTTGGGAATTAAACAAGAAATAATAAAAAGTTTGCATTATTAATATAAAAATGAAAGCGAAGTATCCCACAACAAAATTTAGAGATGTATGGAACTATTTTAATTCTATTAGTGGGGAAATAAATGTTTGTTATGCTAGAATTTTAGCAGGATTTAAAGAAGAAGAGATGTTTAGTTTATTAAAAATAAGGACTTCAAAAATTAAAGAAGAATATTCTAAATGTTTAGATTGGGGAGATTTATATTTTTTTGAAAACATTAAAGGCTTGGAAAGATTTCTTATTCAAACAAAATGGTTTGAGGTAGAAAAAATTAAATCAAACGTACAACATGAAAAAGAGCACGCTATTAAAATTAAACAATTAGGTTATAAAATTTCTGGTTTTGATTGTTGGTTAGTTCTTGAGAATAAACAAAAAATCAGTTACATCGCATCTTGTAAAATGATTGCAAACAAATTGCCCTCCCAAGAAGAATATTCTGAAATAGCTTTAGCTCCTAAAAATCCAAGTTATTTTGATAAAAATCATTAAATTAATTTACAACCAGCCCATCAATAAAGCAACTCCCACGCCAAATAATAAAATTCCCGCAATTAAGTGAAGCCTTCTAATATTCCTTTCTTTCCATCCTGAAACTTCATCAACTTTAGCAAAGCCATGATAAATTGCTCCCACAATAATTAACATCGGCAAGACAAACAAGAAGTTGTAATACAAAAGCCAAGGAAGTGCTTTTAGAAACCCTAATGTAGATAATAAACCAGAGGCAATAATATAAGGACCAATTGTACAGGGTAATAAAAATATGGTCACTAAAAACCCAGTAATAAATGCCCCCAAAGGAGAGGTTATTCTTTTAATTATTTTTTTTACTTTTGGTCTCATAGAAATTGGCATCTCTGTTGCAATTCCTCCCTTCTTATAAATAAAAAAATCTTTTATGTTTAATGCACCGATAATCATCGCGAACATAGCTAATCCCCTATAGATTATTACAGAGTTCTCTCTTAAAACTTCTGCAAATGCTTTAAAGAAATGAATAATAACTGTTCCATAAAATAAATATCCAATAAAAACAGAACTAATAAATGCCAAACCCCCAAAAAGCACTCTTTTTCTTTTCTCTGGGTTTTGAATTAAAATTGTCATAAGAACCATTGTTAAAATTGCAATAGCACAAGGGTTAACAGAATCTGCTAATGCAAGTGCAGTTATTCGCCAAAAATTTAAATTATCAATCATTTTAATTACATCCTGTTAATTCTTTTAATTTTTCAATACTCTGTTTACCAATATATTTTTCTCCATCTATAATCCACGTGGGAGTATGCGTAATTACTGAGCATTTGTCTCTTTCAAACCAACAATCAATTACACTGAGATACTGATAATTTTTTCCAAACATCTCTTTTTGAATTTCACAGGCATGACATCCTAATTGAGTATATAATGTCGCATTATTTGCGATACACATTGTTGTTTCCTTGGATACACCATTGCTTTGGCTTATTATTGTTACAACTGAAAAAGTTATTATTGCAAGGATAATAAAAATCGTTATTAAGTTTCTCTTTTTCATAAAATAACATTATACAAATATTCTTTTAAATGTTTTTATAGAAATTAAATTAAGAAATTAGTAATCTGGCAAATCTTTTTTATCTTCACTTGTTTCTTTTGGAGTTTCTAAAGTTTCTTGCCCAGGTTCAGCTTGTGTCTCTGGTTGTCCTTCACCTGAACTTTGTTCTTTCATATCTTCTTCAGGTATTGAATTTATCATTTCTTTAAATTTTGGAAAATCAGCTGCCATAATTTTAACACCAGACTTAGTAAAACCAGTATATCTATCACTTGTAATAAATTCTCTTATTGTTAATCCTCTTCTTTCACTAAAATCATCAATTCTTAAAATAATATCTGCAGTATCATTCTTCTTTATTTTTCCGATATCTTTTTCCATTATCAATTTTAATTTTAGAGGTTTTTAAATATTGTTATGATTTTTAGGATTTAATTTAATATATTTTAAATAATTCTAAAAAAATTCCAGAGGCAAAAATTAATGTGAGAACTGCTATGATAACTCTGTTTACTGGAAGCAAAAATTCTGGTTTTCTGTCCCCTAATTTTACAGCCCTTTTGTGAATTATTAAAATCAATATGGCAATAAGTCCTCCAGAAACCACTCCTCCTAAAGAAAGCACTCTTATAAAAGAAAAAAAATCTTTGAATATCTGGGTCAGAAGAAAGATAATTATTGGGATAATTGAAGCTTTAAACCAGGCTTTTTTCTTTGAATTTTTAAAATCAAAAATGTAATTTTGTTGCAGAGCATTTCCAAGAGAAAGATAAGAAGTAAACATAGCGGTTATTCCCATAAAAATAAAAATGCCTCCCAAAGCAAATGTAGCTATTTCTGGTGTTTGATCGCCCATAAATCCTACAACTATAAAAGTAAAAATTAAATAAAAAAATGCAGGAATAAGAGTTCCAAGAATTATTGCTTTTTTCATTAATTTCTTTTTCCCGTCTAAAACTAATTTTGCTGCAGGAATAGAAAAAAAGGACATCATAGAAAATAAAATAATCCCAAAAGGGAGAAAAATATGATTAATATGTATATAACTTAAATTTGATAAATTTATTTTATTCAAAAAACTAAAACAAATTGAGAAAAGTAAAATTAAAGAAATTATAACCCCTGATTTTTCAAACAGTTTTAATAATGACATCCCTTTCCAAATAAGAAAAGACATGAAAAGGCCGAAAAATAATCCAATTAAAATAAAATATTGGGTGTGCCCAAAAATCAAGAGACTTAAACTTTCCCCGACACCAATTGTGTAAGCAACAATTGCAGAAAAAATCACGAATTTTGTCGCAGAAACCATAACTCGTTTTCCTTTTTTTCCAAGATACTTTTCAGCATAACCTGTTAATTGGTGATTCTTTTTTGTTCTTAATATTATTTCTCCCAAATAAAGATTTACTAAAAGAAGGATTATAGAAAAAAGTATAATATAACCAACAGTAATTGGAAATCCTGCTTTTGCTGTAACATATGGAATTCCCAAAAAACCAGCACCGATGCATGTCCCAGTTATTATAGAAACTGCCGTGAATAATTTTTTATTATCTTCGCTTATTTTGAATTTGTTAAACATCTTACCTCTAATATGAAATAGAGATTAATATAATATATAAAATTATCTTAGAAAAAAGGTTCATGCTGATATGGGTAGCAAAAAGTTATTTTTTCTTAGAATTATTAACTGAATCTTTCTTACTTTTTTTATTTCCTTTTAGTCTTCTTTCCATAGCTCTTTGAACATGAGGTCTTAATCTTTTTTTATTTGCCATGATTTATTAGGCTTTTTCTTATTTATAAAGTTTGGGCACAAAAATATTATGCTCGACACAAAAATACACCCAGCGATTTCTTTTAGAAGCTTCCCTCTTGTTTAAAC
>JAGLQB010000013.1 GCA_023137045.1 Candidatus Pacearchaeota archaeon | reverse complement strand
TAAAATTATTTAAATAATTTTTAATTAACTTAATTATGGTTAGTGGAAATCTTGAACAACGAAATAAGAGAAAGGGAAAAAGAAAGGAAAAAAAGAAACATCCTTACAAAAAAGGTGGTCGGGAAAGGTCAAGAAAAATTAAGAAAAAAGTATAGTGCGATTATTTTATAAACAATTATTCTTATTTTTAATTATGTTACAGGTGATGTTTTTGGTAGTGCTTGCATTGATATGGATTATTTTTGCAAGTATACAAGATTTGAAAAAAAGAGAGGTGGCAAATTGGATAAGCTTCTCTTTGATAATATTTGCATTGGCTTTTAGATTTTTTTATTCTTTATTTTTTGGAGCTAATTATGGATTTGCTTTTTTTTATCAAGGATTAATTGGATTGGGAATTTTTATTATTCTGGGAAATTTATTTTATTATGGAAGAATATTTGCTGGAGGAGATGCTAAATTAATGATGGCTATGGGAGCAATTTTGCCTTTCTCTGAAAGTTTTTACACTAATCTCAAAATTTTCATTTTATTCTTTGTCATTTTTTTCTTTGTGGGGGCATTTTATGGATTTATTATTAGCATAATTTTGAGCTTAAAGAATTTTAAGAAATTTAGAAAAGAGTTTTCCAAACAAATAACCAAAAACAAAAAGATAGTTTGTCTTTTGATGGTGGTCGGAATAATTTTTATGGTTCTTGGATTTATTGAATGCATTTTGTTTATTGTAGGAATTTTTATTTTTATTTTACCTTATTTTTATATATACGCAAAATCTGTGGAGGAGTCTTGCATGGTTAAAAAAATTAAAACTATCCAATTGGCAGAGGGAGATTGGCTTTGTCATGGTTTGAAAATTGGAAGAAAATTCATTAAGCCAACTTGGAATGGGGTAAGCAAGGAGGAAATTAGAATCATTAAAAAGAAGTATAAAGAAACAAAAATAAAACAAGGGATTCCATTTGTTCCAGTTTTTTTAATTAGCTTCGCAATTTTGGTTTTGCTTTATTTTTTAAAAATAGAATTGTGGAATCTTTTTGAGATATTTGGTTTTTAATTTTCTTAAGGAACTCTTCTTGGCAGCCAAAGTTTTTCTGCTTTTAGTTTTTTGATTTTAGGTTTTTTTATTATTTTTGGTTTTGGTTTTTCTTTTAAAGATTCTTGTAAATTTTTCAGTTCCTCTGGTTTTGCTTGATGTCTTTCTGAGTCAATGGTCTCATTTTTATACACTGGAACCACATTAATTATCTCGTGACCAAAAAGATTTGCAGAGGAAGTTATGACTTCTTTTGGTTTGAAAATTGTTTTTAATCTTTTTGCGATTTTGTCTGCAAATGAAAAAATGTCTTTTGGAATTTCTTTACTGGAGGAAATATGCTTTTTTGGAATTACTAAAATATGGCCCTCAGAAATAGGATTGATTTCCAATATCGCAATCGCAAGTTCATTCTCATCTATGTTATAAGACTTAATTTCTCCTGACACAATTGAACAAAAAGCACATTTTTGTGTCTGTGAGCCATCTTGGTCAGTTTTTATTAGTCTATTTTTGTCTAAGAACTCTTCTAATTGTTTTGAATCAAGAGATTCAACATATTGTTTTGCAGATTCTTGTTGGTCCTCTGGCAAGGTTGTTTTTATTTGTTGGAGGAGTTGTTTCTTTATTCCGGGAATTTGTTCTTGCGATATCATAATTTTAAATTACCATGAGAATTAATAAATGTTTAGAAAGAAAGTTTTATTGTTTATTCTTAATTTTCTTTTTCAATTCCTCTAATCTCCTTTCTAAAATAGGCAATTCCTGTTTGATTTCTTGCAATTTCTCTTGATATTCTTTTGTCCTTATATTATAAACAAGTTCTGAAATTATATTTTTTTTAAATCTATCTTCTTGTACTTTTTTAATCAATTTCATTAAAACTCCTTTTTCTATTTTCATTTTCCTTATTTTTTTCCTTATTATTTTTTTCTCAAATTTTTTATAAATAAAATATCCTGCTATAGATAATAAAATTAAAATTATTATCATGTGGATGTAATATCTTTGGAAAAAGTTTTTGGCTCCTTTTTTTATTCCCAGTAAGATTGAAGTTTCTATTTCTTCTTCTTCAAGAGCTATTCTAAATTCCTCAAGCAAATCTTCAACATCTTGATATCTATCTTCTTGAAAAGCAATTTTAGCATCTTCTAAAATTTGTTTTGTTTCTTCTGAAATTTCCTCCACCTTAGGAGAAAATAAATCTTTGATGTACAATCCTGCTCCTTCTGGATTTATCTTGCTTTCTTCAACAGCTATTTTATCTATTAGCAAAAATGCTTTCTCTCGTCTATTTTTAATTTCATTAGTATAAATGAAAACATTTTCATAAGTGATTTCTTTCCAATTTACTAATATTAAAGCTCTTCTTGCCTCTTGTTTAGCTGTTTCTGAAGCATTACCATCTCTCAAAATTTCAGCATATTTGGCCTGTTTGAATATTTTTTTAGCTGTAATAAGAGTGTCATTCATATAAAGAGTGGAAAAATTATTTTCTTGCATTTCACTTATTATTAATTCTGCTTCTTCAATAGCTAAAGAGGCGTGTTCTTTTGTCATTACATTTTCATTTTCAGTATTTTCAGAAGATTCATTATAAACTGCAAAACCAGTTAAATTAGATTCTTGAGAATTAAAAATAAAAAAAGATAAACCTAAGATTAAGAAAATACTAACAACTATTATTCCAATTTCAGTCTTCATTTTTCTCCTCTTTTGGTTTAAAATTTAATTTTATCCATTTGCCCTTGCAATCCATTTTAGAAGCCTCTTTTTTCAATACATTAAGAATTTTGTTATCTATTAGTATTACTCCTCTTTTGTCGTCTTTCCTAACTTTTTTGATTATCTTTTTTGGCAACCCAGATATATTTCTAAAGAAAAAATTATCTCTACTTTTTTCTTTAATCTTACTAATTGATGAGTTAAACCAATCCTTGAAATCTCTTGGGCTTAAATTTTCACTCTTTTTTACTGGTTTTGGCATCTCTTTAATTTCGGAAATTTTTTTTGTCTTTATATTTTGTTTTTCTTTTTTATAATTTTTAACTAAAGATATTTTTTCTTTTAATTTGTTAAACATCTCTAAAATCTTTTCTTTTATTTTAATTATAATCTCTTTTCTTTTACCTTCTTTTTCTTTTTTTACAATTTCTTTTTTAGCTTGTTGTTTTGTTTCTTTAACATTAACTTTTTCAGGCCCATCCTCTTTTAATAATTCTAAGGTTATTCTTTCTCCTTCTATTTCAGCTAATCTTTTATTTAAAATCTGGAACTGGGTTTTATAATCATTTTCAGGGATTTTTCTGTCTCTATAAAAATTTTCTTGTAATTTTTTTATCACAGATTCAACTTGCATTTTTTCCATTCCCAAGTCTTGAAAAATTTGCTGTTGCTTTAACACCCTAATTCTTTTATTTCTTAAACTTAATCTTGTTTTTTTTAGTTTAGCAAGTTTGTCCTGATGCTGGTCCATAACTCTCTGATGTTCTTTTTTAGATATTTTTCCTTTAAAATAACTTTCTTGAGAATCTCGCATTAATTTTCTTATATTTTCTTCTTGTTTATTCATGTTTTCTATTTTTTTTGAAATAGATAATTTTTGATATCTTCTATAACCTATGATTCCTGTAAAAGAGAAAATAATAAATCCAAGAATAATAAAAGGCCAGTATAAAAATAAAAACAAACCAAAGTTACCTTTTCTTTCTAATATTAGCAGGATTTGGGCTGATCTTGCTCTTTCTTGAGCTGTGTCATAATCTCCTCTTTTAAATGCAGCTATCGCCATCTGTAAAATTTCTTTAGCAGATTTACCATTAAAAATAGCTTTCCCAGTTATGATTGAATTTACAGAAACTATCTCCCCACTTTCATCAACAATTTCTTTTGCAACATTACCCGTAAGCAGACCCATTTTTCTTGGATTTTTTAAAGCTTTCAAAATCTTGCTTATTAAATCATCTGTATTAAATGCTTTATCTCTTAAACTAATAATTTTTTTAGATAAAATCTGAGCTTCTTTATTTTTGTTTTCAGAAAGTTTGGATTTTGCTTGTTCTAAGAGTTTGCTGGCTTCATCAATATTAAATTTTGCATTTTGCATTTCCTCAACGGCTTTTTCTGCTTCTAATAAACTCAAATTGCTTTCTTCTCTGCTAACTTCTTGAATAATAAGTTTAATATTTTGTGTTTCTTTATATGACCTTTTTATTGTTCCAGTTACTAAATAACCGTCAATGACTGCTTTAAGTGTGTGCTCTTCATAACTTTTATAGGAAGGTGCTTTCAAGGTTACAGTAAAACTTTTTGTTTCATTGTAATTAATAGAGCTAATTTTAGATGGAGAAATTGAAATGTATTGTTCTAAAAATCCAGTCAATTTTAGTGTAAGATCTTGGAGTATTTTATTTTTATGTATGTTCGTAATGTCTATATCAAAACTAACATCATCTGCTCCTCGCACAATTTCAATTCCCTTGTCAAAGACTGCTGATTCTGCTCCTCCTGATGCAGTTCCGCCACCGCCTCTGCTTACCACAACTTCTTCTACAATTACACTTGGTCCAACTCCCACAGAAATTGCATTAACAGTAACATTAATATCTCCAATTGTCAAATAACTTAAATTTAATTCTTGGCCAGTTGAATTTTGTCCAGATATATTTGCATATAAAGTAACAACTCCTGAAGTCGCATTACTTGCTATATCTACTGTTATGGAAGCATTTTTTTGTTCATCTACTTGTATTACTCCAAGATTTTGTGTTAAGGCTCCAGATGCATTTGTCCAGCCAGTTGGTAATTCAAAAGTCATACTCACACTGCCTGCAATTCCTTGCCCCCTGTTTATGGCAGAAGCTTTTAAGCTGATTCCAGAATTATTTTGTGAAATTATTGTCGGATAAGTTTCAAAATTTGTTATTAAAAATGGATTAGCCGAGGTTGTAACCAAGGTAACAGGAACTATTCGTGAATAAGGAACAGAATTTTCTCCAGAGTAATTTGTAGCCGTAATATTAAAGTTTATTATCGTTGAACCTTCTGTTGTGGGAGAAGTTACATTTATTTGAATTCTAGTGTAATTTCCCCCAATCCCTGACAAATTTAATGGAAGAGTTTCATTAAAATAAACATTCCCTGAATAATCAGAAGTTATGTTTATTGTTATATTTCTTGAAGCATGTGTATTATTTATTGTTAAAGTTCCAACAGAAACATTAACGTTTAAAGCCGCTCCGACACTTCCTAAATCAGTTGGTGAAACATCCCAAACAGTGCCTATTTCAAAATTTCTTGTTGAAGACATATTTAAATTATCATTATCTTCTACAGAAAATTTCCAATACCATGTATCTATTTTCAATTGGTAAATATTTGTAACCTCTGTGCCATTTAGTGATTTATTATAAATAATTAATTCATCAATTAGCCCAGTGTAATTTTGATTATAACCTGCAAAAGATCCTAATTTAAGAGCATGAGAATTTGCTAAAGGGGCATAGTCTAACTGTAAATTTCCTTTTTCAATACCATTAATGTACACTGTTGAAATATTTGAACTTGAGTTTCTTGTCGCTGTAATTAAATTCCACTGATTTGCAGTAAAAGTAGAAGCATCAACAGCAACACTTCTCCAAGCACCATTGTAAAATCCAAATTCAATTTCAGAAGTTGTTTTATAGTCTATAAAATAATTTGTTGTTGTACCAGATCCTTTTGCTAAAAATGTTTGGTTTTTTGTTAAATCAGTTGGATAAGCCCAAAAACTTATGGAAAAACTTTGATTTAAATCCAAGCTGTCATTATCTGGGATTGTTACTGTGTCATCCACACCATCAAACTCTAAAGCTGGCCCTAGCTTACCAGAATAATTAAATGGGTTTTCATCATACTTAAATCTTGCACCACTATTAACACCAGTCTCATCAGTAACTTTTGTGTTTGCATGCTCTCGTATGTCATCTGCATTTAATGTTCTGTTGTAGATTATTACCTGGTCCATTCTTCCATCAAAAGTATCACTATGTGGAACAGAATTATCGCTACCTATAAATAAATCATTATTATTTGTACTTATGTTATAATCACTTAAGCCACTCAATGTAGTGCTAGTTATTTCTCTACCTTGAACATATATTCTTTGAACTTTGTTTGAGGCATTATAAGTAACTGCAACATGTTGAAAAGCTCCTGATTCTAAAGTTCCTGTTGAAGTCGTAAGATATCTAAAAGAACCATTTACATTTACTCCCCACCTAATGCTATCAAAAGGAGAGGTTGTTCCTAATTGTACATGATAACTAGAATCCTTAAACAAAATATCTTCCCCCGCCCCAAAACTATCTGGATTAAGCCAGAATTCTATTGTTATTTCATCTGTGATGTCTAAAGGATCATTGGCAGAATTATCTGCAACGGCTATATACTCATTGTCTTCTCCTCCAAAATCAAATGCTCCTCCAAATCTTCCTCCAGTAGAATTCCATGTAGCTGTATCTCCTTCATTTGTGCCATTCTTTTTGGCATTTGAATAATCATAAACTACGTCATCTTCTAAATTAGCATAGTTTTCTTCAACAGAACTATCATTATTAAATTTGAAGTAAAGAACCATGTTATTATCCACTGGAATCTCGCTCCAGTTTCCTTCAGCTGTTTGATTATCAAAATACATCAATAAAACTATGGAAGGATCATCACTTGTCTTCAGCTTAGGAGAAGTCCAATTAAATGTTATCTCTGTTCCATTTGTAACATTACTTCTTCTATAAATAACAGAATTATTCCCAACAACAGAATTATTACTTCCATATATCTTTAAATCCATTGATTGAGAAGTATCATTATTATAGACAGTTATATTCAAAAGTTTGAAATTATCTTCTGTGATATGTCCGTCAGCAGGAGAATTAAATGTTGAGGTAATGACTGTTGCTATAACCCCCGCCATTAAAAACACCCCGACTAATACTATCAGCAACAACTTTTTCATTTTCTCCCTCCTTTCTTCTGATTTTCTAATTCTCTCAGCATAAATTTTTCTATTTGTTTACCAATTTTCAAACCTTCATTTTCACAGAATTTTTTATAACTATCTTTAACTTTTTTATTTACAGATATTGTTAATTTATCATTCCCTTTTTTCATGCAATCACTCCTTTATGTACGTAGAAAAAAGTACTTATACGTATTTAAATGTTTATAATTTTTAAATCCAAAAAAGCATAAAATTAGAAATACAATCTACTCTTCACTCTCAATTTCACTAAAAACTTCCTGTTCAGGATAAACAACTATCCCCTTTCTAGTAATTTGCATGGCAACTATTTTTTTCTGATGACCAGCTCCACGTAATTTTAAAATCTCAATCGCATTTTCTCTGATATTTCCATGTTTGATGTTGTACAAAACAATAACTCCATCTGCTAAAAACTCCTCAACACCGGTTCGACTAAATATTTTTGGAATTTGTTCTGTTTCTGTAACTAAAAACGCAGTAGATCCTATTTTTTCAAAAAATCTAAATAATTGTTCAACATAGATTCTATAACTTTCTTCTTTTCCTATAAATGCTGACGCTATTGCAGTTAGTGAATCAACAACAATAAAATCAGGGTCAAAATCTTTTGGAAAAATAACTGGGTCAATTTCAATTAATAATTCGCCTTTTTGTTTTGCAAGAAGGGCATCAACATTTCTTGTTATATCAAATGGATTAAATCTCTGAATCTTTAAATTACCCTCAGCAATAAATTTTGAAGCATCCCATCCAAAATCATCCATGTGCTCAATTAATCTTTTTTCACTTTCTTCAAAACTCATATAAAGACATTTTTTTCCTTTAGCACAATGATGAGCAAATGTTTGGAGACCAAAAATAGTTTTTCCACTACCAGCACCACCTGCGACTAATACTGTTGCTCCTTTTGGTATACCCTCTTCCAATAATTCATCCAATCCAGTAATCCCTGTTACAACATATTCTTTTCCAGGTTTTTTTACAATTTTTTTCTCTGTTTCAGTTCCACTAACACTTTGTTTAATTGGTTCTCTTTGGGTTTTTAATTGAGCTTGTTTCTTATTAATTTTCCCGCCCTTTAATTCTTCATCAATTTCTTTTTTAATAGTGGCTATATCAATTTTTTTCCGATTTTCAACTTCTATTTTCTTTTTCACAACAGGTTCTACCTCTTTTACAATTGGTTTAATATGTTCTTCCTTAATTGGCGCAACTTTAACATCATCTGGTTTTTCTTCTTTCAAAGGTTCATTTTCATGTTTCCATCTATGAAGCTTAGCCATGTTTATTTGCCTAACCCCAACTTTATCCTCCCCAGTTAATCTATGAAGCCGAGCAAGAACAGTATGTCGAGCTAATCCAGTTTTATCCATAATTTCTTTAATAGTAAGTCCATCAGGATTGGCTCTTAGAATATCTTGGATTTTAATTTTAGTCTTATCTTTCACTTCTTTTTCTTCCATAGGGCATTTAACCCTTTCATATTTATAAATGTTATTAAACGTCTATCAAAGACATCTATGATAATTGTTTATCTTAAACATATATTTTATGCAACTATGATAAACATCTATCATTATTTTTATATAGAAAAAATCTAATCAATTATCAAAAACTAACTTACTTTTTTAAGAAATATTTTTTTTCTGTTTTTACAACTGGTTTTTTCTCAGGAGAAGGTTTTTTCATAATGTTGGCTGGCACCCGCATTTCCTTAAGATTTGTAATATCCTTATCAATACCTCTGTAACCCATAAGATTGCCTTTATCACTTAAAATAGGTACGCCATTTGTTAGCAAAAGAATCTTTTTTCCACTCTTAGTCAAATTCCAATTTTCTAAATCTTTTATCGGCTCTTTATTTAAAGCTATTTTCTTAAAAATTTCTCCAATCTTTTTAGCCTCTTCTTTTGGCATAAAATCAAAAGGAGTTTTTCCCAAAATTTCTTTAGAATCATAACCCAAAATTTCCTTAAACTTGCCTGAAATAAAAGTATACTTTCCATCTTTATCTACTTCCCAAATCCAATCCACAGAACTTTTAGCAATATCTCCAAATCTCTTCTCAGCTTTTTCTTTAGCTTTCAAAGCTTCAATTTTCTTACCTGAAATATCTCTTACAGTTGCTTGCAGAAAATCCTTATCTTTAATTCTTACTTTTGTCAACAATACTGTTGCAGGAAATTCTTCGCCGTTGAATCTTTTATGAGCCCAATTAAAAAAATTCTTCCCTGTTTTTAGGGCATTCATTATATTTAACTTGGATTTAGTACTAGACAACTCTCCATTTGGTTGCCTTTTGGGAGAAACATCCCCAGGTGTTTTTGATAAAAATTCTTCTTTACTTTCAGCACCAAACATTTTGATTGTAGCAGGGTTAGCATCTGTAAACTTCCAAGTAGGGGGTTCTAAAGTCATAATTGCATCATTTGAGGTTTCATATAAAATTTTATACTTATTTTCTGTTTCTTCTTTAGATTTCACAGCTTCGCTAGTTCTCAAAATAGCCAGTTTCAGCGAAGCTAAAATTCTGTTTAAAGCATCAGTCAATTTCTGCACCTCAAAAATTTTACTTTTCTCCAATTGAATTTCAAGACTCCCTTTTGTAATTTCTTCAACAGAAGAAGTTAATTTTTTAATTGGTTTTGAAACAGCACGAGAAATAAAAAATGAAATAATTATTATTATGATAATCAGGATAATTGGGGAATAAAAATTAATCTTCTTTAATTTGTTTACATTTTCCATAATCTCTACCACGTTTGAAATTGCTATTTTTTCTTCTTCATCCACCCAATTTCTGTATAATTGAAATAATTCTTTTTTATATCCCTGATGTTGTTCATTAGTTATCAAAGAACATGCAGTTTCAGTATCTCCTTGTTTCATTTTTTCAAAGGCTTCTGATTCTAATTCTACTAAAGCAAAATTAATCTCATCTAATCTTTCAAAATAACTCAAAACTTTTTCTTTAGATTCCTGAGAACGAATACTTTTTTCTAAAAGTGCAGGAGCCTCAATTTTTAGCAAGTCATTCATTTTAATAGTAATTTCCTTATGCCTATCCTCATGTACTTTGAGCATGCTCATATCCCCCTTTTGTGCATAAAGCAATGCACTATATGTGTTTTCAGTTAGAAGACTATCATACCCAATTACTTGTTCAGCCATAACCTTTAAATTAGATCCAACTTCTTTGAAGCTTGTAATATCTGATGCTATATTTTTGATAGAAAAATAATTAACATTAATCATAATGGAAATTAAAAATATAATTAATAAAAATCCAAATAAGATTCTTGTGTTAATTTTCATTTTTACCTCTTTTATTTTTTTTAATCAGACCTTCTTTTGCTAATTCTTCGGATTTTATTTTCTGTGTCTTACCAGATATAAATAAAATTTTATTTTTAAATTGTTCTATCACTTCTTTTTTTAAAATTCCTTTTTCTTCTAATAGTTTTATATATCTAATTACAGATTCTTCTGAAATTCCTCCGCTCTTTTCTAATCTTTCAAATTCTTTTTCTCCCATTGGTCCTAAGACGTCAATCAAAATTTTTTTAATTTTTTCATCTATCTCTGTTTTTGATGAAAACAACAATCTAATTGGCATTATTTTTTTTACAGGTCGCAATGGAACAGTAAAAAAGAAAGTTGTTCCTTTCCCAAATTCTGATTTGAACCATATTTTACCACCTTGGGTTTCAACAATTCCCTTGGAGATTGCCAATCCTAATCCTGTCCCACTTTTTCCAACGTCTATAATTTGTTCTGCCTGGAAAAATGGTTCAAATAATCTTCTTTGGTCCTCTGGCTTAATACCAACCCCATTATCTTGAACAGAAAATTTAATTACCCCCTCTCCCAACCCAATACTAATAATTATTTTTCCATTTTTAGGTGTAAATTTAATAGCATTACTTATTAAATTTCTCAATACTTGCATAATTCTGTTAGGGTCAGATTCAATTATGGGAATTTTACCAATACGGGTAGCAATCGTAATTCTCTTTTTAGGCATAAATCCTACCATCTCTTTAATAAGTCTCTGAGCATATTTTCTAATGTCTGCCCTGACAAATTTAAATTTCAATCTTGCTACTTCAATTCTTGAGATTTCTAAAAAGTCCCGAATAATATCATCAAGTCTTTCTGTATTTTTTAAAACAATATTTAAAGATTCTTTTTGTTCTAAATTTACTTTCCCAAAATAATTTTCTATTAACATTTGTAACTGAGCCTTCATCGGAGTCATCGGGCTTCTTAGTTCATGTGAAGTAATAGAAAGAAACTCTGTTTTAGCTCTTTCAAGCTGTTTATGCTCTTTATTCCTTATTGATAATACCTTTAATACCTTGTTAAAAGTATTTCCTAATCGTTCTAATTCATCACCTGTTTTAATATTAACTTTGGCATCGAAATCTCCTCCTTCCATTTTATAAGCAGAAGAACTTAACTGTTTGATTGGTTTTACTATTCCACGAGAAATAAAATAGCCAACAAATACTGATAATAATAAAGCAACAATACTTGTTATTAAAATAACTATTTTGCTATTGTCAAGTTTCGTTGTAACCTGTTGTTTTGCTGGTTCTATATGGTCTTCTTGTATATGTGCAATAATTTTTTTTAGATAATCTTCATATGCAATCCTTGAGTATTCATTTGCTTCTACTGCTTTTGTTTTTATAATTTCTAAATCTGCTTTTTGTTCATGAAGTTCAAAAGCTTCTTCTATTTTTACATCAAATAATTGTATATTTTTGTGATATTTTTTTAACCATAGTTTTACATGCTCACAAGATTCTGAATAATATTCTTGATAAGTATTTTTTAAATGTTCTTTTTCATAAAAATAATCAGCTTTCCATCCTTCTGATTCTGTATTTAAAAAAAGGTAGTTATTTGATGCAATCTCTTTATGCCTTTGTATTTCCATTAAAGTCCAAGTATTATTAAGATGTGTCATACCTTTGTAGATTTCTTCTTCAGAGATATCTTGTATTTTTGCACACTGGTAAAGGCTAAAACCTCCAAGAGCAATGAATAACAAACCAATCACTAAAAATCCAGATATAATTTTCCTGTTTAACTTTCCAAATAAAAATTGTTTTAATCCCATTTTATTTCTTTTTCTCCTTCAAGCTTTTTTTAATTAATTCTTCAATATATTCAGAAATCTCTATGCCTTTAGTAATACATTTAATTTTTACTTTTTTCCAAAGATATTCATCAATTTTTAGACTGGTAGTCTTCCTAGGCATACAGAAAATCAAGAAAAAGTATTATATAAATTTACCTATTTAGTATTATTTAATACCATAATACTCCTGCGAGATATTAATCTTTTAGAATTATTTAATTTGTTTTTTAACTTTTCCAATAACATTCCCAACTTTTTTTATAGTTTCTTTTTCTTTAACAGGTTCTTTTTTACTTTGACCACTTGTAGATTTTGCTTTAGGTTCAATCTCAATAACTTTATCAACAAACATACTAGATTCTTTAATCAAAGTATCTTGTTCCTTAACATTTAAAGCATAAAAAATAGTTTTTGTCTGACCTTTTTTTATTTTATTAACTAATGAAGAAACAAATTTTGAAACAGGTGCTTTTTTCTGATAAACTAACAAGCTTGTTAAAGAATCAAAAATAAGATAATCAAAATTATATTTAAGAAATTTATTAACAGCAAGAGAGATTTCAGTTAAAGCTCCAGGAGAACTGCAAAAATAAACTCCTTCGCCTGTGTCAGGGGTTTTTTTAATTGTTTTCGAAACACCATCAATAAAAACGAGATTTTTCACATCAATTTTATTTTTTTGAAATAATTCTTTTAAAGAATCGTGAGTTTTATTAAGTGTCACATAAATTACTCTTTTTGCAGATAGTTGATTTACAACATTTACAATCACATCATTATATTCTATATCAGGCATAAGTAAAAGTATTGTCTGATTTGCGTCCAGTTCTGATTTTATATCCATGCCTATAATCCTATATTTGATTTAATTCTGATTGTTTTATCAACATTTTTGCTAATGTGCTGAATAAGACTATCTGTTATTGCTCCGCTTAAAGCATAATATATGCCTCGTGAATTAGTTTTTCTAATGTCCGCATTAGTTTCTCTTATAAATTTTGTAGCTCTTCCAGGATTATTGTGAATTAAAAGATCTGTAACTGAATCAAAGATGAGGTAAAATTCTCCTTGTTTTAAAAATTCTTTTATGACATTAGATAGTTCTTCTAATCCTGATATTGATTCAAGATAATAGCATTTCTTGGTTTGCTTTTCTTTAACATCTTTAATTGTTTTTGAAATAGTATCTATATAAGTTATGTTAGTTGTATCAATTCCTTGCTTCTTTAGCTTTTCTTCTACTGCCTGAAAAGTTTTATTTAATGTAACATAAACTACTCTCTCTCCAGATAGGGTTTCCAATAATTTCATACTTTGTTCCCCATAAATTAAACTTGGGATTGCCAATAAAATTATCTGATGTGTAAGAAGTTCTGATTTTATGTTTACCATCTTCTAAATTAACCAACTATTTTTTTAACTTTTGCTACAAGTTTTTTTATATCAAAAGGTTTTTGTATATAGTCAATTATGTTTTCGCCCTTCATCAAATCTTTTTTTTCTGCTTCACTTGTTCTGACAACAGATAAATAAGCAATTTTAATTCCTTTTAATTTAGGGATAATTTCTTTAACAGGAGTTCCAGGCATCATGATATCCATTAAAATTAAATCTGGTTTTTCTCCTGCTTGAACTTTCTTTAAACAATCATCCCCATTTATAGCTGTCACAACCGCATAACCACTTTTTTCCAAAATAGTCTTAGCAGTCTGCCTAATATCTGGTTCATCGTCCACAATCATTATTGTTTTAACCATTTTTTTACCTCCTTTTATTTTTTTAAATATGTTTTTTAACTTCAGATATTAAAGTATTTAGTGTAAATGGTTTTTGTATAAACCCATCTATATTGTCCATATCAACTTCTTTTTGTGGAACAATCGTAATATAGATCATTGGAACATTGTTATTTACTTTTTCCCTAGCTAATCTTAATAAATCATAACCAGACAAAGTTGGCATTTTAATGTCAATTAAAAGCAAACCAATCCCATTACTTGTTAGATTATCTAAGGCATCTGCCCCATTATCAACAGCCACAACTTCGTAACCTTCTTTTTCCAAAATACTTTTTATAGTATCAAGATCTTCTTTAATGTCATCAACCACCAATATCTTTTTTACCATCTCTTTTCACTATAATAAATAAGAAAGAGAGTATTTAAATATTTTTTTGTTAAGAATTATCCTATCGCTCTTCTCATGTCTACAACTTGCACAGAATTAACTTCTTCAATTGTTTTCAATCCTTCTTCAATCGGGTCTAGTTCATAATTTTCATCAAGTTGAAAACTTATTATTACTGCTTTTAATCCAAATGCTATTTCCTCTTCTTCAAACTTCGGGTTTTTTCCTTTTTTTTCTTCAACCATTAATTTTGCTTTTTGCTTTATTTCCTCAAGATTAGATTCTGGTGAAGATGGCATTATTTTTATTTTTATTAGTGCTATTCCCATTGAAAACAACCTAAGCGGTTTTTTTCGATTTTCCCTTCTTGTCCCTGTGAAGCGATTTTTAATTGCCTCCGGGAAAATCGCATTTAATTAAATTTTTAGAGTTTGGGAGGTTTATAAATTTGCTGTTCTAAATGTCACGAAATCCCAGAAATACTTATAAAGAATATACTTTTTTTTCCTTGATGGTGCGAGATAATTATGATAAACTTCTTGGGAAGATTGCGAGTTCTGCAGGGTTAGAACAAGAGGAATTAGAAAGAAGAGTTGAAGCCAAGCGGGCAAAACTTTCTGGATTAATCAGTAGAGAGGGGGCGATACAAATTATTGCTGCTGAGCTAGGAGTTTCTTTTGATAATGAAAAATTTAAGATAGATGAACTGGTTCCTGGAATGAGGAAAGTGAATCTTGTTGGGAAGGTTATTAATTTATTTCCAGTTAGGACATTTACCCGAAACGAGAAGGAATCAAAAGTTGCGAATTTAGTTGTTGCCGATGAGACTTCAAATATCAAGGTGGTTTTGTGGGATGTAAATCATATAGAATTAATAGAGAAGGGGGAAGTTGTTGAGGGCAAGGTAATTGAAATTTTGAATGCAACAATGAGAGACAATGAAATTCATTTAGGAAGTTTTTCTGAGTTCAAATTAAGTTCAGATATTTTAGAAAATGTCCAAACTGCAAAAGTTGTGAAAGAAAAAAGTATAGCTGATTTTAAGTTATCAGATAACATAAGTGTGAGAGCATTTATTGTTCAAGCTTTTGAACCAAGATTTTTTAATGTATGTCCAGAATGCAAGAAAAAAGTAATTCAAGAAGAAGAAAATTTTATTTGTAATGAGCATAATAAAGTAATTCCTGAAAAAAGAGCTTTGATAAATCTCGTTTTAGACGATGGAACTGAAACTATCCGTGCAGTATTGTTTCATGATTCTCTTTCTAGTTTGGGATTAACGCAATTAGAAAATGTGGAAGAATTATCAAAACAAAAACAAGAAATTATTGGAAAAGAAATGATTTTTTCTGGGAATGTTAGGACGAATAAATTTTTCAATAATCCTGAATTTGTGGTTAACGGAGTTGATGGGGTGAATATGGGAGAATTAATTGGGAAATTGGAGAAGAATAATTAAGTTCCCAAAAAAGATGTGATGATTATATCCTAACCTATAAATGCTTATAAACAATATTTTTTTTGAAGATTTATGGTTAAAAAATCTGATGATTCTGAAAATTCTTCTGAAAAAAAAGCACCTCAATTAACTGATTTGCCGGGGATAGGACCAGCTGTATCTGCTAAACTTGAATCAGCAGGAATTTATGATATGATGTCTTTAGCTGTGATGAGCCCGGGACAACTTGGTGATGCTGCAGGTGTTAGTCCGGCTGTTGCAAGAAAAGCAATTCAAGCAGCGAGAAAAATGATGGATTTGGGATTCACAGATGGATTAGAATATGCTAAAAAAAGAGAGAGCATTCTTTATATTACAACTGGTGCAAAAAATTTTGATGAACTTCTGGGAGGAAAGGGGATTGAAGCCAAAGCGATAACAGAAGCATTTGGCGCTTTTGGTTCTGGTAAAACACAGCTTGGTTTGACATTGGCAGTTAATGTGCAGTTACCTATAGAAAAAGGTGGAGCCAATGGGAAATGTGTTTTTATTGATACAGAAGGAACTTTTAGACCAGCAAGAATAAAACAGATAGCTGAAAATTTAGGAGCCAATCCTGAAAAAGTTTTAAAAAACATTTTTGTTGCAAGAGCTTTTAATTCTGACCATCAAATTTTATTGGTGGAAAAAATTGGAGAAATGATTAAAGATGGAGAACCAATTAAATTAGTGATTATTGATTCTTTAACTGCACATTTTAGAGCAGAATATGCTGGAAGAGGAACTTTGGCCGATAGACAGCATAAAATTAATAAGTATTTACATAATTTAATGAAACTGGCAGAAACTTATGGTGTGGCAATTTATGTTACAAACCAGGTAATGGCGAATCCTGCTCAAATGTTTGGCGACCCAACAACTCCAATAGGTGGGCACATCGTCGGGCATGCTTCAACTTATAGACTTTATTTGAGGCGAGGTAAAAAAGGTTCAAGGGTAGCTAAATTAGTTGATAGCCCAAGTCTGCCTGATGATGAAACTATTTTTTGGGTTACAAATGCCGGAGTCGTTGACGAAGAATAAAATGAAAAATTATTTAATAACATCAGAAAGTGTAACAGAAGGACATCCTGATAAGATGTGCGACCAGATTAGCGACGCTATTTTAGATGAAGCTTTAAGGCAAGATAAATATTCAAAAGTTGCAATTGAAACTGGAGCTAAAAATGGGAGCATTATGGTTTTTGGAGAGATGACGACAAATGGCTATATTGATGTGCCTAAAATTGTGCGCCAAACAATAAAGGATATTGGTTACACGAAATCTGATTATGGAATTGAATGGGAAACTTGTTCTGTATGGACTCAAATCACTGAGCAGAGTCCAGATATATCTCAAGGGGTATTAGAGGGAAATGGTTTGCATGATGAACAAGGAGCAGGAGACCAAGGGATGATGTTTGGTTTTGCTTGCAATGAGACAAAAGAATTAATGCCCTTGCCAATTTCTCTTGCACATAAACTTTCAAAAAAACTTTCAGATGTAAGGAAAGATGGAACTATTTCTTATCTTAGGCCAGATGGAAAGTCCCAGGTATCTATAGAATATGATTCTAAAGGAAAACCCATAAGAGCACATACAATTGTTCTTTCAA
>JAGLQB010000012.1 GCA_023137045.1 Candidatus Pacearchaeota archaeon | reverse complement strand
TTGAAAAAATAAAATATTTATTTATTGTAGGAGATTTAGTTACAGGAGTGGGAAATTATCCAAATCAGGAAAGAGATTTGAGTATAATGGATATTGAAGAACAATTTATCAGGCTCGCGGAATTATTAAATAAAATTAGAAAAGATATTAAGATAATTATTTCTCCGGGGAATCATGATGGAGTGAGGATTATGGAACCTCAGCCACTTTTTGATGAGAAATATGCGTGGCCACTTTATGATTTGGAGAATGTTTTGATTACTGGAAATCCCGCACGCATTAATATTGGAGCAACAGAAAATTTTAAGGGTTTTAATGTTTTAACTTATCATGGATTTTCATTCCCTTTTTATGCAAATACTGTTTCAAGTCTTATGTCAGAAAAAGCACTTAATACTCCCAACAAAATTATGGATTATTTATTAAAAAATAGACATCTTGCTCCAACCCACGCATCTACACAGTATTTTCCTTCTGAAAAAGATTTTTTGATGATAGACAAAATTCCAGATATTTTTATTGCAGGTCATACACACAAAAGTGCAGTTTCTTATTATAATAATATACTAACTATTTCGGTTTCTTCTTGGGAATCCAAGACAGCTTATCAGGAAAAGATGGGCAATAAACCTGACCATTGTAAAATTCCTATGTTTAATTTAAAAACGCGTGCAATTAAAATTTTGGATTTTGAATAATGGAAGTAGAAAAATATTTTAAAAAACTTGAAATAGATGTGAATGAAATTTATTCTGTGGCAGAAAAAGCCAGAAAGATTGGATTAGATCCTGTGGATAAAGTTGAGATTCCTTTGGCAAGAAGTTTGGCTGAGAAAGTGGTAGGTTTGATATCCACGATTTATCCTCAAATGGTTAATTCTGGTATTGCAGAAAGAATTATTGAGTTGGAAAAGGAACATGGAAAATTAGATCCAGCTGTTTGTTTGCAGATTGCTGAAGATGTTGCAAAACAGAAATTTTGTAAATTTTCTAGTTTGTTAGAGGCTATTACTGCAGGCGTAAGAGTTGGTTTTGCGTATATAACTTTGAGTGTTGTTTCAAGTCCAATAGAAGGTTTAACTGAAATAAAATTAATGAAAACAAAAGAAGATAAAGAATATTTTGCACTTTATTTTTCTGGGCCTGTTAGGAGTGCTGGGGGAACAGGAGCTGCTTTTTCACTTGTTATAGCTGATCATTTAAGGGAAATCTTTGGCTTTGAAAAATATGACCCAACAGAAGAAGAGGTTAAGAGAACGATTACAGAATTAAATGATTATCATGAAAGAATTACTAATTTGCAGTATATGCCAACTGACGAAGAAATTTCTTTTTTAGCGTCAAGTATGCCTTTGCAAATTTCTGGGGAACCTTCTGAAAAATTAGAAGTTAGTAATCACAAAAATCTTGATAGAATAGAAACTAATTTTATTCGAAGTGGTTTTTGTTTGACACTTGGAGAAGGATTGGCTCAGAAAGCAGCAAAAATTTTAAGGTATATTAAAGCATTAAGAAAAAAAGGTTTTAAGTTAACTGATTGGGATTTTTTGGAAGGGTATATTGAATTACATAAAAAACGAGATACAGGAAAGACTGATGATTCACCTACTTATATCAAAGATTTAGTTGCAGGTAGACCTGTATTTGGGCATCCTTCAAGATCAGGAGCTTTTAGATTTAGGTATGGAAGAGGGAGGGTGTCTGGGTTTAGTGCTGCGTCTTTGCATCCTGCGACAATGGGTATTTCTGACGATTTTATTGCGATAGGAACTCAATTAAAAATAGAGAAGCCAACTAAAGGTTGCGCTGTTACAGTTTGTGATTCTATTGATGGTCCAATAGTTAAATTAACAAATGGAAGTGTGAGAAAATTAAAAAGCGAGAAAGAAGCAAGAGAATTGTATAAAGAAGTAGATGAGATAATTTATTTAGGAGATATTTTATTTCCATTTAGTGATTTGGCGAATAGAAATTACGATTTGATTAAACCAGGATATGTTGAAGAGTGGTGGAAACTTGATTTACAAGAAGCACAAAATCCAGATAATTTTTCTAGTGATGAAGAAAAAATAAATCCTTTTGATATTTCTTTTGAAAAAGCTACGGCTTTGAGTAAAAAATATAATATACCTCTTAATCCTAAATTTATTTTTTATTGGACTGAAATTTCTAAACAAGAATTTTTTGGTTTAATTGAATGGATTAAAAATTCGCAAATAACCAAAAAGATTATTTTTCCCTATAATAAATCAGAACAGGAAAAATTTAAGTTAGGCAAAAGAGCTCTGGAATTGTTAGGAATTGGGCATGAAGTTACAATAGAAAATGTTGTTTTGAACGAAGAAGATAGTAAATCTTTGTTTGCTAATTTAGGAATAGATTTGAATGTATTCGGAAATGGTAAAGGTATATTAAAAATAGGAAATGAATTTGAGAAGAAAATAGAGAATGATTTAGGTAAAAATATTTTGGAAATTGTGAATATTCTTTCTGATTTTGAGATTAAAGATAAGGCAGGAGATTTTATTGGAACAAGAATGGGTCGTCCAGAAAAAGCAAAGGTCAGGAAATTAACTGGTAGCCCAAATGTTTTATTTCCTGTTGGAAAAGAGGGTGGAAGATTGCGAAGTGTACAAGCAGCATGCGAGCAAGGTAAGGTAAAAAGTTCTTTTCCAATTTATTATTGTGAAAAATGTAAAAAAGAAACAATTTATCCAAGTTGCGAAGTTTGCGGAATTAAATCTAAGAAAATGTTTTATTGTCGTGAATGTGATGAGCGTTCTTTTGAAGCTTGCAAAGAACATGAAAAGGTACAATCTTATTCACATCAGTCTTTGGATATTAACCATTATTTTCAAAATGCTGTTAAAAAGCTTGGGTTGGAAAAGGCAGAAATTCCCTTATTAATTAAAGGAATTAGGGGAACATCTTCAGAAGGCCATACAATGGAAAATCTTGCAAAAGGTATTTTGAGAGCGTTGTTTGAATTGCAAGTTAACAAAGACGGAACCATTAGGTTTGATATGACAGAATTGCCTCTTGTTTCTTTTAAGCCAAAAGAAGTTTCAGTAAATGTAGAGAAACTTATAGAACTCGGATATGATAAAGATGTATTTGGAAAAGACCTTGTAAATGAGAATCAAATTTTGGAATTAATGCCTCATGATATTCTTCTGCCTAGTTCTCCAAATTCTCCAGATGAAAGAGCCGACGATGTATTCATTAAAATTTGCAATTTCGTAGATAGTTTGCTTACAAGATTTTATGGGTTGGAGCCATTTTATAATGTGAAAAAAAGAGAAGATTTAATTGGCCAGTTGGGAGTATGCATGGCTCCTCATAATTGTGCAGGTGTTATTTGCAGGGTAATTGGTTTTTCTAATTCTCAGGGATTATTTGCTTCACCTTATATGCATGCTGCTATTAGGCGTGATTGTGATGGGGACGAGGCTGCGGTGATGCTTTTAGGAGATGTTTTGTTAAATTTTTCCAGAAAGTTTTTACCAAGTCATAGAGGTGGAACTCAAGATGCTCCTTTAGTTTTGAATTCAAAGATTGATGCAGGAGAAGTTGATGACCAAATTTTAGATTTAGAACTTACTTATGGATATCCTCTTGAATTGTATCAAAAAGCTGAAAAGAGATTGCACTCATCAGAGATTTCGTCGATAGAAACAATCAAGTCTGTTTTGAAGAAAGGTAAAAATCCATTTGTTAATATCGGATTTACTCATGATACTTCTGATTTTAATAATGGCGTTGTTTGTTCTTCATACAAAATTCTTCCTACAATGCAGGAGAAGGTTCAGCATCAAATGGAACTTGTGGAAAAAATAAGGGCAGTAGATACTTCTGATACTGCGAGGTTAATTATTGAAAGACATTTTATTAAAGATATTAAGGGTAATTTGAGGAAGTTTTCTATGCAACAATTTAGATGTGTCGCATGCAACGAAATTATGCGAAGACCTCCGTTAACAGGAGTATGTTCGAAATGTGGAGGAAAAATAATTTTTACAATTCATGAAGGGGGGATAAAAAAATATCTCGAAGCTGCATTAAATTTGGCTGAAAAGTATAATCTTTCATCATACCTCAAACAAAATCTCGAACTTATAAAAAGATACATTGATAGTATTTTTGGAAGAGAGCTTGAAAAGCAAGAAATGTTGGAGAGGTGGTTTTGAAATGAAAAAATCAAAAATAGCAATTTTTATAATAGGTCTTTTTTTGGTAATGATTGTAGGAGCATACACAATGAGTGAAATTAATAAAACAAAAATCAAACTTGAAACAAATCATGGAGATATTGTTATAGAATTATACGGCAAGATGCCTATTACTGCAGGAAATTTTAAAAAATTAGTAGGAGAAGGTTTTTATGATGGAGTAATTTTTCATAGGGTAATTGACGGATTTATGCTTCAGGGTGGAGACCCAACTGGAACAGGAACAGGGGGTCCTGGATATACAATTAAAGACGAATTTACTAAAACTGAATTAGACGAAAACAATCGTGGCACAATATCAATGGCAAATGCAGGACCAAACACTGGTGGAAGTCAGTTTTTCATAAATTTAGTTAATAATAATTTTCTTGATGGAAGACATCCTGTTTTTGGAAAAGTAATAGAAGGAATGGATATTGTTGATAAAATAGGAAAAGCTCCAACAGATGCCCAAGATAAACCCCTTGCTGAAATTAAAATAATTAAGGCAAGTATTCTTTAAATTTTTAAATTTTTTCTAAAAATTCTATAAATAAGGTTATGAGAAAGTGGAAAAGAAAACATATAAATCCTTAAATAGTTTTTAATTTATCTAAAGGAGGAGAAATTGGAATATGGGATTAGAAACTGGCAAAAAAACTTTGAAAAATCATTTAATTGAAGTCAGAGATGGTCAAAGATATTTTGAGAATGCTTTTCAATCAGTATCTAGGATGATTCAAGAGAAAGGATTTGAAAAAACTACTGCTTATGGACGAACTGTTTATGATTTTAAAATTTTTAGGCAAGGGAAAAAACATCTTATTGGAATGTATGAAGAGCTTGAAGAATTAGTTTCTTATGTTAAGGATGGTGCAGAGAGAGGTTCACCAGTTGAAACAGCATTTGTGTTGATAGGGGAGCCAGGAAATGGAAAAACATTTTTAGTTGATTATCTTTGTCAAGCATACAGAGATTTTATGGCATTACCTAAAAATAGAAGGTTCACATTTAATTTTAAAAATCTTGATGCAATTGGTTCTTATGGGGGAATTACTGAGATTGAATCTCAAACTTTTGAGGACCCAATGATTCTTGCCATGAACTTTTTTGAAGAAAGAGAAAAAAATATAGAATATTTACTTAAACAAGGTTTTAAGGAAAAACAGGTTGAAACTTTTTTTAAGAATTATCGTCCACTTGGTGCTTGTACTAGTTATGTTGTAAATCAAATTAAAGAATATATTGGCGACGAGGATCCAGTGAAGTTTGAAAAATTTGTTGAATTGGTCAAGGTAGATGCAAGTCCAACTAGTGGAGTATTTACTGGAGAATATCAGGCAGGGGATAAAATAACTTCTTCTGCAGTTGATCTTTGCGGGGAACAATCTCTGACAAGAATTCTTAATTTAACAGATGTTCGGAATCCTTTTAGATATGACCTTCGTGAAGGAGCTCTTGCGAGAGTTGCCGGAGGAGGAATTCATTTTGCAGATGAAATTTTTAAGAATAAACCAGATTTGATTAATATTTATCTTGGAGTAATTCAAAATAGAATGATTAAATTAAAAGGATACAAATGGCCTATTGATACTTTAATTATAGCTACTAGTAATAACGAAGAATTTAACAAGTTTAAAGAGGGAAAAGAACAAGCTCCAATAGTTGATAGATGTGAATTATGTTTTATGCCTCATAATACAAATTATAAACTGCAAAAAGATTTGACTTCATATGCATTGGGAAGTGAGATAAAGACTACTTTTACTGGAAAGAAATTACATCAAGACCCAAATCTTAATTATGCTTTATCTGTAGCAATAACTTTAACAAGAATGTTGGATTCAGATAAATTAGATTCTGTTGAAATGATGAAGCTTGCAGCAGGAGATGTTGCTGGTGAGAAAAGTCTTAAAACTTTGGCAGAAGTAGTTGAGGAATTTAATCAAAATCCTGATGTGACAAAACATTTTGGTCAAAAAGGTCTTGGGCATAGGGATGTTGGAAGAGCAATAAGGTCATTGTTGTCTAAATCTGAAACTCATGAAGGAGCATGCATGTATGCTGGAGATATTTTTAAGTCAATTAATAAGATAATACTCAGATATGTTCCTGAATTAGATGAACGGGTGAAATATTTGCGTGCAATAGAAACTGCAAAAGGATTATACAGGGAGCAAGTAATGAAGACAGTATTTGATGCATACATGGATGAACCAAAAGCAATTGAAAGAGAAGTTATGAATTATGTAAATATGATTGTTGGAATGGGTGCAAAAAATCTCGGATTAAATAAAATGTGGACATATGAAGACCCTCAAACGCATAAATTAAAATCTATAAAAATTGATGAAAATTTCATTAATAGTGTGGAAGAAAGATTAGGATTAAAAACTGAAGAAGCAAGAGAAAATGCAAGAAACACTATTACCAAAATTTATGGACAAAAAATTACACAAGATAGAAATTATAATTTTATGGATAATAATGATTTGGTGAAAGCTGTTACAGATGTTAGATTATTTTCAGATGTGGGTAATGCAGGAAGTCTTGTTGGGGCTTTGTCAAATAGAACAAATGAAGAAAATCAGATGCTTTATAATAGAATGCTTAAAACAATGAAAAATAAACTAAATTATTGTAATACTTGCGCTGAAAAAACTATTGAATATTTTTGTACACATGACGACGAAAATTAATTTAAATTGCAAAATAATATCATGGGAAATAAATGCCCTCAGAACAGACTTTGTCAAAGAGAAAACAAACTAAATCCAAATATTTATAGCAGATTTCTTAATTTTTATTCTATTTATTCTATGAATGATACTGAATCTCTTCTTGGCATGCCTATGAACAAGCCAGTTTGCACTTTAAGAACTTTAGATGAATTATTGGAAAGAGATAAACAGAGAGAGAAAGATGGTTTTCCCAAAAAAATTAGAATAGGGCAAATAGTTAAACCAGGTAAGGGGAAGAAAAATAAAGTAGTAATTGTCCCTGTAACAACTGAAGAGAAATTTTATCATGATTCAAGAAGAGCAAGTCAGAAATTTGGAACTGGGGGAAAAGGCGATGAAAAAGAGGGCGAAGTTATCGGGGAAGCTCCTATTCCTCCTCAAGAAGGTGAAGGAACTGGTGCTGGTGAAGGTTCTGGGGGAGAGCATGGAATGGGAATTGATGCCTATGAACTTGGAAAGATATTAACTGACAGATTTAAGCTTCCAAATTTACAGGACAAAGGAAAAAAACGTTCATTGACAAAATTTGTTTATGACCTTACAGATAAAAATATAAGAACAGGACAAATTTTAGATAAAAAAGCTACATTAAAGAAGATCGTTGAAACAAATATTATTCTTGGGAGAGTTTCACAAAATGAACAAATTAATCCATCAAAACTTATCGTGAATCCAGATGATTTAATTTATAGAATACTTTCAAGGGAGAGAGATTATGAAGCAGAAGCAGTTGTATTTTTTCTTAGAGATTATTCAGGATCAATGTATGGACTACCAACCGAGGCTGTAGTTAAACAGCATCTTTTTATTTATAGTTGGCTTATGTATCAATATGAAAATAATGTAACATCAAGATTTATTCTGCATGACACTAATGCAAAAGAAGTGCCTGATTTTTATACTTATTATAATTCTCATGTTGCTGGAGGAACAAAGATTTCATCAGCATATAAATTGGTTAATGACATTGTAGAAAAAGAAAATCTTGCGAGAGATTATAATATTTATGTATTTCATGGAACTGATGGAGATGACTGGGGGGGAGATGAAAAAGAGGCAATAAGTGAAGTAAACAAAATTTTATCTTACTCAAATCGTTTTGGAATAACTGTAATTAGATATTCTTCAAGCAAATCTGAATTTGAAGGTTATATTAGAAAATCAGGATTACTAAAGAAAAAATCTTCACTTATTAAGATGGATGTTATGATGCAAAGTCAAGCATCAGAAGAAAGGCTAATCAGAGGAATAAGGAGGTTGATATCATAAAATGGAATTAATTAGTCAAAAGGCAAAAAAAATTATGGAAGACTGCAAAATTAAAGCACGTGACGCAGGTCTTAATTTTGGAAACGAAACACTTGAGTATGTTGTAACAAATAGAGATATGTTAAGACTTATGCCTAAAAATTTTATTCCCACAATGTATGATTATTGGGTCAATGATGTGGAAATATTGCAAGGAGAGGGAAAGTATAAGCTTTATCCTAATAATCCTTATGAAACAGTTATTAATTCTCGTCCTCCAATTTCTTTTTATAATGATAATAATTCTGATTGGTTAAATGCCATGATATTTTATCATGTTCTCGGGCATATTGATTTTTTTCAGAATAATAAACTATTTGAGAAAACATGGAATGATGATTTTGTAGGTAAATCTCTTGCAGATAAAAGAATTATTTCAAGATTAAGAAAAGAAAAAGGAAGAACAGTTGATTATGTAATTGAATTTAGTCGAGGTTTAAATAATATCGTTGGTTTTTTTAAAGAGTTGTCTAAGGAGAATTTTTCCAAAGACAATCAGATGTCTAAAGAACTTGAATTTTATTTTAATAATTTTTTACAGGATAATTTAAAAGTGCCTCATCATGAATTTTTAAAAGAGTTGGAAAGATATAATAAAACAAAAGATAAATCTGAAATGCTTGGTGAATCAATCTTTTTCTCAGAAGTTAAAACAAGATACAAGGAATTTCCTGATTTATTTAAAAAATATAAAGAAGAGAAGAAAAAAGAGCCAGCAGATATCTTGGAATTTATTATTAACAATTCACCAAAATTAAAAGATGAAGAAAATAAATGGATGATTCCTGTGATGAGCATAGTAAAGGATACTGGCCTCTTACTTGCTTCCCCGCAAATAAGAACAAAAATAATAAATGAAGGATGGGCAAGTTATTGGCATGATGAATTATTTAGAAAAAGTGAATTAATTAAAAATCATGAGGTAGCTTATGCAGCAATTAATGCACATGTAACTTCTGTTAATCGTGTAGGATTGAATCCTTATGCGATTGGTAAATTATTAATAGAGTATGTAAAGGAATTAGCAGATAAAGGAAAATTTGAATATAATTTCCAAAAGATTTCTAATATTGAAACAAGAGAGTTTTATGATAAGCATACTAATCGAGGTAAGGAAGCTATTTTTAAACTCAGGGAAAATTTTTCTGATTTTACTTTGATTAACACTTTTGTTGACCAGGATTTTGTTGATAAAAATCATCTTTTTGTTGTTGGTCAAAGACCAAATTTTAATAGGGGAACAATTGAATTTTATGTGAAAAGTAAAAAAGCAAAAGATTACAAACAAATGCTTTTGAATAGTTTATACCATCCTCCTCATATCACTATAGATAAGAAAAAAACTAACGAATCTAATTTTTATCTTGTACATCATTTTGAAGGAAAGCAATTGGTGAAAGACTTTATTCCAAATACAATGCTGGGGGTTGAATACTTGTGGGGTGGAAAGGTACAATTGGAAACAACAGAATTTGTTGGTAATGAAGAAGATATTCTTTTTGAAGAAAAGGAACCAAAGCATCAACGTGTACTTTATACAATGGAAAATAGAAAAATATCTAAGGAGGTTATATGACATTAAATAAAGCTCTTGCAACTTTAAATGATTTAAAATATGAAGCGTGTGCACCAATTAAATTTTCAAAGTTCCTTGATAATACTATAAAAGAACCACAAGTGATTTTCAGAAATATTTCTCAACTATTCTTTGATATGATGCATCATTATATTCCTAAAGGTGTTGAGGAATATCCAAATGATTCCGAGAGTATAGGATTTCTTAATTATGATTTTTCCAAGTTATTTGTGAATGATTCTGATGAACCTTTTTTTGCAGATAGATTATTTTCAAATAAATTAATAAATCTTGTAGACGGATTTAAAAACGGATTACAGAATAATACTATACTTTTATTTGAAGGTTCAACAGGGAGTGGTAAAAGTTGTTTTTTGACTAATTTACTTGATAAGTTTGAAGAATTTACCAAACTTCCAGAAGGGATGGTATATGAAACACTTTGGAGATTAGACATTGAAAAATTCGGTGGTTTTTTGCATTTGCCTCAAAATCAAATGGAAAGAAAAGGTATGCCTAATATGCCTTTCCCAGAAAAATATTTGGATATCCCCTGCCCCAGTCATGATCATCCGATTCTTCAAATACCCAAAAGTTCTCGTAGAAAATTTCTTGAGGAATTAATTGTTGATGGTGAATTTAAAGAGAAACTTTTTGGAGAAAAAGAATATGAATGGGTTTTCAAGAATGAAGCTTGTACTGTTTGTTCTTCAATTTATCATAAGTTACTAGAAAAATTAGGAAATGCTCATGAAGTTTTGGAGATGCTTTATCCTAGAAAGTATCAATTTTCTAAGCGTCGCGGGGAAGGGATTACTATTTTTAATCCAGGAGATTTGTCGAATAATAAACCAAACACAAATCCTGTTTTACAAAGTATGCTTGATAATTTACTGAAAGATAGCAATGCTGTTAAATATATTTTTTCAAATTTTGCTAAAACAAATAATGGGATTTTTGCATTAATGGATATAAAAGAAAATAATTGTCAGAGATTTAAAGATTTGCATGGAATTATTAGTGATGGTGTGCATAAAATTCAAAATGTCGAAGAGAATATTGATTCATTATTTATTGGTTTGATAAATCCAGAAGATTCAAAAATTTATCTTAATCAGCCTTCTCTGAAAGACAGAATTCATAAGGTATTAGTTCATTATGTATTAGATTATAATACTGAAGTTAATATTTATAAGAGTAAATTTTCTAAAAATATTACTTCTAATTTTTTGCCGCATGTGCTTGAAAATTTTGCAAAAGTTATTATTTCATCAAGATTAAATTCAGATTCAAAAGTATTTGAAAATTGGATAGAAGATCCTAGCAAATATGAATATTTTTTGGATGAAGACCAGTTACTTTTGAAAATGGATGTTTATGCTGGGCATATCCCAGTTTGGCTTTCAGAAGAAGACCGAAAAAAATTTGATTCTAAGATAAGAAAAACAATCATTTCTGAATCTGAATCCGAAGGTGTTGCAGGTTTTTCTGGAAGAGAATCTCTTAAGATTTTTGGTGACTTCTTGTTAAAACATCTTAAATCAGATAATCTTCTAACAATGGAAATGGTGAGTTCTTTTTTTCAGGCTAAAAATGGTGAATTGGAGAACAAAATTCCTGCAGGATTTTTAGAATCAATCGTTGATTTTTATGATTACAATGTTCTTCAGGAAGTTAAAGAATCACTTTATTTTTATAACGAAGAAAAAATTTCAAAAGATGTTCAAAATTATTTGTATGGTATTAATTTCAAACCAGGCACAAAAGAAAAATGTCCTTATACTGGAGATTTCTTGGAAATTACAAATGATTATTTTGAAAATATTGAAAGAATTTTAATCAGCGACTCTTCTGCAGTAATGAGAAAAGATTTCAGAGAAGATATGCAAAAAGTTTATGTTTCTCAAACTTTGACAACTGAAATAAATGTTGAAAAAAAATCATTATCTGAAACAGAGCAATATCAATTTTTGTTTAATAAGTATTCCCAGAACATCAAAGAGAATGTATTGTTGCCATTTATAGAAAATGATAATTTTAGAAGTGCTATTCAAGAATACAATCAAGAAACTTTCAAGAAATATGACAGAAAAATAAAACAAGATGTGGAATTATTAATAAAAAATTTGCAAACAAAATTCAATTATTCTGAAGAAGGGGCAAAACAAATTTGTTTGTATGTTCTTGATGAAGATTTAGCAGGGCTTTTTGGTTAGAATAGATAAAATAAAATCGTCGGGATTAATAAACATCCCATCATGTTTGTTTTTTTAACTCCAAGAGAAATACAATACATTCCTGTTAATGTGGAAACTATTAATATAATTAATCCCCAAAAATTTGAGATGAGTAAAACCATAATTACTAAAATTATTAATGTTATAATTGAAAGAAGAGAGTAATTTACTTTGGTGATTTTTTTGGAAAAGTATTTGGTTAAAGAGATTGTTAGGAAAAAGGAAATTATACCACTGAGACCAACTGTTATTAAAATTAAAATCAGCATGTTTCCAGATAGGTTGCCAATTATTTCTTGGATTGCAATAGCTGCACCTGTTCGTGTTTTGGAGATGACATAGAGTGAGATAAATGAGAATCCCATAACTAAAGTATTTGTTGCTCCAAGTAAAACAAGAAATCCTTCTTTGCTTGGTTTAGAAATTGTATTGCCAATTATTGCTGCTTGTCCACTTCCTAAACCTGGAAGAAAACTGCATAACGGAGAAGCGATTAATGCTCCAAAAATTGGTTTTAAGAATTTGATTTTTGGTTTGGTAATTTTCTGTTCAGGAATTTCTGTTTTATTTTTGATGCTCATGATTAACATAGAACTTCCAAAGAGTCCTGTAAGTAATGGTAAAAAAGGTTCTTTGATAGACATATTCAAAACACTCCAACCTAAAAGACCTGAAAGTAGAAAAATAGACAAGGCAGAAAATTTCTTTTTTTCTGTTGATATTAAGAAAAAAGATGTTAAGATAAGTAAGCCAGGAATTAATATGGGAATGATATTGTAAAATTTTGGAATTAGTTTGATAGATGGAAACGAAATTAAAATCAAAATAAAAATTGCGATTAAGCTTCCATAGCAAGTTAGAATTACTGCTTCATAACCTAATCCTTTTTTTAATAATTCATGACCTGGTAAAATAGAAAGTTCTGTGTCTGTATCTGGGCATCCCAAAAATATTGAAGGGATGAAATCAACAAAGGTGTGGGTAATTGCCATTGATGCGATAAAAACTACAAAATAAATTGGATTTAAGCTTGATAATGAAGCAGATAAAGAAATAAGAAAAATGCCAATCAAATTAATATGAATCCCTGGAATTAAGCCTGTAATCGTCCCAGCAAATACTCCAAGAATTAAAGTAATGATTATCTGGATTAACATTTGAGAGATAATTTTATAAAATATATATCTATTGTGGTATTATGACAGGCATTAACGAAAAATTTGCGTTAGTAAAAAGGAATACAGACGAAATAATTGGGGAAGCAGAATTGAAAAAAATTTTAGACGGGAAGAAAAAGCCAGTTGTTTATTGGGGAACTGCACCGACTGGAAAACCTCATGTTGGTTATTTTTTGCCTGCATTGAAACTCGCGGATTTGATAAAAGCAGGATTTCATGTAAAAATACTTTTGGCAGATTTACATGCTGCATTGGATAATACACCTTGGACAGTGCTAGAAAAGAGATATGATTATTATGCTAAAATAATTCCATTAATGATACAATCTATTGGAGCAGATACTAAAAATTTGGAATTTATCAAGGGAAGTGATTTTCAATTAAAGTCAGAATATATGTTTGATGTTTTACGAATTTCTAGCCTTACTTCTGTGAAGGGCGCGACAAAAGCTGCTTCAGATGTTGTAAAATTAGGAGATAACCCAAAACTTTCAGGATTATTATACCCTTTAATGCAGGTAATGGACGAGCAATATTTGGAAGTTGATGCTCAGCTCGGAGGAGTTGACCAGAGAAAGATTATGGTTTTGGCTAGAGAAAGTTTGCCTAAGTTAGGATATAAGCCAAGAGTTGAAATTATGAATCCTATGATTCCTGGTTTAGTTGGGAAAAAAATGTCAGCCTCTGATGAGAAGACAAAAATAGATTTGTTAGATGATGAAAAAACTATTGGGAGAAAATTGAATAATGCTGAATGTGTGTCTGGAAATCCTGACAATGGGGTTATGGCTTTTTTGAAATATGTTATTATGACTATTAAAAAAGATAAAAAGGAAAAGTTTGTTATTGAAAGGCCAGAGAAGTATGGGGGAAATTTGGAGTATGAAAATTATGAAAAAGTTGAGAAAGATTTTATTGCAAAGAAATTGCATCCGTTGGATTTGAAGAATGCTGTGGTAAAAGAACTTATTGAAATGCTTAAACCAATTCAGAAAAAAAGAAAAGAGCTAGAGAAATTAGCCAAAAAAGCTTATTAAAATGGAAAAAACTGAAAAAATTAAAATTAAAGTGAAAAGATTGGAAGAAGGTTTGGAAAACTCTTTGAAAGTTATTTTTGAATCTAAGTTTGGAGAATATCCTTTAGAAGTTGAAAAGGAAAAATTTGATTTATTCTGTCCTGGAAAAAAATATTCGGGAATTTTCAGGGTGAGCGGGATGCCAGATTTTATTGGAGATAAAGATAGATGGGAAAATGTTTGTACTGTTTCTTATGTTCTTGAGAAAATTTTAGATGATAAGAAAGTTGTTTACGAGAATGAGTAAAATTTAAGATAGTTCTTTGTTAATTAAAGGAACTTTTTAGCTATAGAAATAGTTAAAAATTAAGTTTTCTTCTTGGTTTTATGGTTTATAGTGAAAATGACTTAATTTTTCCTGCTCTGCAATTGCTTAATCAGGCATTTCGTAGGGGACTTTCAACTACCCAGCTTATAGAGCAGTTAAGGGATAGATTACAGCCAATAGGACATGATATAGAAATAATAAAAGGCAGAAATGATGATTATTTCTCACAGAAAGTAAGAAATTTGAAATCTCATAATACTCTGGCAAATAAAAAACTTGCAGTTTATATAGATGGATACTGGGCTATAACATCTACTGGGCGGAAATATCTTGATGAAAATGAAGACCTCTATAATTCCCTGAAAAGTCAGGGTTTTAAAGAAGAAGACATAAGCAACCAGGTAGAGAGAGGTTTTAAGGAATTAGTGATTGAAGAGGGAAACATTGAACTAAAAAGCATAAGACAGCGTAAGCGTTCTCAAAAATTAAGGCAAGAGAAAATAAAAGAAATCAAACAACAAAATAATGAAAAAGTATCTTGTGTAGTTTGTGGGTTTGATTTTTCTAAAATCTATGATGGACATGGAGAAGGATATATAGAAATACATCATTTAGAACCTGTTAGTGTTGGTTCAGTTTCACAAGATATTAAAGATGCTTTAAGGAAAGTTGTCCCATTATGTGCTAATTGTCATAGAATGATTCATAGGAAAAAAGAACAACTTTTATCGCCAGAAGAACTTAAAAGAATTATAGAAGAGCAAAAAGTTTAATTTGTTTTTCTTCAGAAATATCTAAATTATGAATAATTAAATGTTTAACTTCGGTATTCATTCTATCCTTTATATTAAAAGTATAAGACTTATCAAATATTCCCATTTTTATATTTTGTTTATTTTCATACAACCCTTTAATGAAATCTGTTTCCTTAATTATTAAAATCCATTTTGCTTTAAGATTAATTAAGGTTTTTGCTAATCTTTTTTGGTCTTCTTTTGTAAATGGGTTTTCTTCATACTCGCTAAATTCAGTATCATAAGGAGGGTCTAAAAACACAAAATCTTTTTTTGTTAATTCAAGAGATTTCAAAAGTTTTTCAAAATCTTTATTTTTTGTTTTTGTTCTTGTTAGAATTGACCTTACTTTATCAGAAAAAATATAATCAACTTTTTTTCTGAAATCTTTTGTATTGTAGGCAATTCCACCATAAGGAACATTAAAGTCTCCTTCTCTATTAAATCTAAACATTCCTCCATAACAAAATTCTCTTATAAAATACCAGTTTGCTATTTTCTTTTCTTTAGAAATTTTTGTCAGTCTCATGTTTGTTTCATTCATAATATTTCTAAAATGAATATAAAAACCACTTCTAAACCCTGTTTCGATATTCATTTTTATTTCTACATCATTAAATCTCTTTTTTATGTCAATTTTTTCCTTCGTTCTTTTTAATTTTGCAAGAAGTTTGTTTTCTATCTCTTTTAGTAAACCTTGTCTATTAACACAAAATTCTTTTTTGAATAAACCATTAAATGGGACAACTTTTTTCTTAAATAATACTTCAATTTCTTTTTTTAATCGTTCATAATCAATTTTATTTTCTCTATATTTTTTATACAATTCCAAAAAGTCATTTCCAAATTCTTTCATATAAACATCTATTCTTTCCCAGTGATGAACATAATTATATAATTCCGTCTTAAATCTCTGTCCAGATTTCCCATTCTTTAACAATTTATAAAAAGTTATAAGTTCATTAGAAACATCGTTAATGATTGCTTTTTTTGGTTCTAGCTTGAAGAATAAAGCTCCCCCCCCAAAAAAGGGTTCTATGTATCTATCAAATTTGGGAATTATGTTTTTAACATATTTAACCTCGCTACTTTTTCCACCAGCCCATTTAATTAACGGCTTCATTTTTCTTTTTTAACAATTATCTCCTTTTTATCTATATTAAAAAATACTGAAACATCATCTCCAATTTGTAATCCCATATTTTCCAATAGTTCTGGAGAAAGTGCTACTCTGTTTAATGTCTGTATTTTTATCTTTCTTTGGAAAATTATTTCTTTCTTCCCCATTTTATTATACTTTTTAGATACTTTAATTAGTATAATAGTTATTATAAATATATCGTTTTTCATCTTGCACTATCTAATTGATTCCAACCAATTATTAAGAGTTTTAAATTTTAATTTAGAAATAGCAACCTCTGAGGAAATTATGGATAAAAAGTCTATGTTCTTTTGGAATAATTAATTGGTTGTTTGAAAATTAATTATTTTGTTTTAAATTCAACAACATCAAGATTTTTTAATTTATGCTGGAGTCCAACTTTTTGTCCAGGAAATTTTGATGAAGGCCCCCAGATTTTTGTCTCTTTAACTTTTTCCGAAAATCCTTTTAAGATTTTTTCAGCTGCATCTTTTATTGTTGAATCTGGTTTCATTATGATTGGTGTTTTGGATTTTTCTTTTCCTGGTTCTTTGGTGTAAATTCTCATTTTGTCAAAACTTTGGAAAATTTTATTTTTTAGTTCATTGAAATTTTCTTTTGTTTTTGCAGAAACTAAAATGAAATTATGCTTTTTTGAAGATAATGTCGCAGAAAGTTTTCTTTTCTCTTGTTCGTTGAACGAATCTATTTTATTAAATACAATAATTTTTTTCCCATGTGCTTTTTTTAATTCTTTGTCAATGTTTTTTATTTGTTTCAAGTCTGTGACTAAAATTAAAATTGTGTCGGCGGTATGAACAAGTCCTCTGTCATAATATTCTGATTCAAATGCAGGGATTTCAATAAGTTGTATACTTGTTTTGGCATAACCCATCATGCCTATTATTGGTTCTTTTGTAGTAAAATTGTGTTCAGAGATTTTAGGATTCGCATTTGTTAAAGCCGAGAGTAAAGAAGACTTTCCGGTATTTGTCATGCCTACAATTACTGCCTGCATATCTTCTTTTTTTATACCTTTTTTTGCAGATTTTCCTTTCTTTTTTTCTTTCCCTATTTTTTCCTTTAATTTTTTGTAACGAGTTCTTAATTGCACTCTTAAATTTTCAGCTCCTTTGTGTGAAGGGGCAAGAGAAATCATTTTTTCCAAAGCTTTGAATTTTCCTTCTAAAGTTTGATTTAGATGATATTCTTTTTCTGCTGCAATATAATCTGGATGTGCATTAATTGGCATATAAGATTTAAGTTGTATTAGCTTAAAAATTTATTGAGGGATAAGATTTATAATGTGTATTTTCTATATTGGTAAGAGGTTTAAAAAAAGTGGAAGATACAACTCAAGCACCAGTTCAACCAGAGCAGAAAAAAATAGAAAAAGTAGTAAAGCAGGCAGCACAACAGCCAATGGGTCAAGAACCTTTGACTCCTGAGCAAAATTCTGAACCTGCTATTTCTGAACCAACAAAAGAAGTTAAACCCAAATTAAAAGTTCCTGCAAAACAACCAGTTGCAGTTGCTCAACCACAACCTACAGCACAATCAACTCAAGTTCCTGCTACA
>JAGLQB010000011.1 GCA_023137045.1 Candidatus Pacearchaeota archaeon | reverse complement strand
TCCAAGAAATCTTTTGCTTCAGAATAATAAATTTCTCCTCTCTCAGGACAATTAATCCCAAGAAGTCTTACACTTGTTTTATTAACAACCAGAGTGTCTCCATCAATGATTCTTCCAACGATTACAGATTCATGCTCTGACAAAAAATCTTTGAGTGCCTCGTCAATAAATGAATAATTTAGGATAAACAAAACTATTATTAGGGAGATTAAAAGAATAATCTGTCTCTGTTTTTTCTTTTTATTCATATACTTTAAAACCAAAATTAATTTAAATAGATTCATATAATTTATGCTATGAAAGAGGTTATTTTGTTATCAGATAAAGATTCAAAGGCATGGAATTTTTCTGAAAAAATACAAAAACATATTCAGGATAAAAAAGACATTCTTATTCCTTTGGAAGATATTTCTATACAACATTTTAGAAATAATGAAATTGATATGCATGTTCCAAAAAATGTCAGAAAAAAGGACATTTTTTTTGTGCAAGATTCTACAAAAGACCCTCAAGAATGGTGGGTTGAACTTCTTTTGGTAAAAGATTTATTACTTAATGCTTCTGCTGAAAGTGTTAGTTTTGTTTTACCAAATATGCTTTATAGTAGAAAAGATAGAAAAGAAAAACCTCATGTCCCAATCTCAGCGAGAGCTTTAGCAAGGTCAATTTCTTTTGGTTTGAAAAGAATAATCACAATGGATTTGCATGCAGCACAAATTCAGGGATTTTATCCTGAAAATATCCCTTTAGATAATTTATATTGTTTTCCAGATGTTGTGCGTTATTTAAAGGAAAACAAACCAGTAGAAAATTTAGAGAATTTAGTAATTGTATCTCCAGATAATGGGGGGGTGGATAGGGCTGGAACTTTTGCTCAAAGATTGAGTTCAAAATATCCAATCGCAATCATTCATAAAAGAAGGTCAAGTACAGGAGAAATTTCTGAAACAAGATTGGTCGGGGACGTCTCAAATAAAGATGTTTTAATTGTTGATGATATAATTGATTCTGGAGAAAGTTTATGCAAGGCAGCAGAACTTTTAAAAAAGAATAATGCAAATAAATTATTTTGTTATGGAACCCATGGAATTTTTACAATGGGCACAAAAAAGCTTTTTAAGCATTTCGACAAAGTAATGATAAGTAATACTTATCAACAAGAAACCAAGGGGATAGACATCATTGATGTTAGCCCAACATTTGCAGAAGCTATTTACAGAGCACAAGAAGGATTTTCTATTTCTAAATTATTTGAATAAACAAACTGCACGAATAATTTGTTTTGTTATAAGAGCAATATAAAAATTATTATTAAAATTTTGAGAATATAAGTGTAGAAGAAGAGTATCCGAAAACACTCAATTGCATACCGAAGTACACAACCTTCTACTTAATTCTTATAATTTTGGAGTATATAAATATGGCTTATTATTTTAAAGTGATAGCAGATAAAAATGTTGCACGAAAAATTGACATCACAAAAATATCAAAAATAAAATTAGAATATTAGTGCAGAAGAAAAATATCCGAAAATATTCCACTAAATACCGAAGTATTTAATCAAGAACCGAAGTTCTCGTCTTCTGCGAGATAAAGATAATTTAGAGGTATATAAATATAAGTAATTATTTTAAAGTGATAGCAAAATAAGACTTAGCATTATTAGTAATTATTTCCTTGCAATTAGTGATCTTATCCAAGATATAATGGCTTTGATAATTTTGTAAAGTACAAAAATTGTAAATCCTCCCAATGCTATAAGTATTATCGTTGCAAAAAAAGAACCTAAAGAATCATACATTGCTTGAAGTATATCTGCTAAACCCATGATTCAAATAAGAAACCACCTTATAAAAAACTTAACCTTAAATCTTATTTTAACATTCCAAGATGATTTAATATCGATCCAGCCATAAGACAAAGTACATAAAAAAATAAAAAATATCCAAGAGATATGAATGCTCCAACTAAAAGTCCATATTGGGGAATCACAGAATCAATAGCTTTAGTAATAATGCTAACAGTTAATCCTGCAAAAATTCCTATGATTAATGAAGCATTGTATTGATCAAAATTCATAATTTGGGCAGAATTTTTTTCTTTAAATTAATTGTTGGGATACAAAATAACCAAATCCGCAGGTCAAATAAATCAAATAATTGCAGATAATTAAAAGAAATCTTTTATTGATTACTTTCTATCTTTTAATAATTCAGATATCAATATCATCAATATGAATACTGCTACCCACACAAATAAAAAGGTAAGTAAAAGAATTTCAATCTTTACTTTGGAAAATTCCATAAGGTGTAGAAAAAATGCTCCTATGCTTGCTATCACCGAAGATATCCAATAACCTCGCCAGTCATATCTTTCTTTCAGTTTGTTAATGATGTTTTGTTTCGCCATTTTCACTTGATGCTAAAAGACATGTTATTTTCAATTCTTATTCATAAACTTCAACTAACTCTGGAATTCTTTTGTATAAGATTTCGCAATTATCACAACTTTCAACATGGCATAAAGAAGTGTAATAATCAAAAGAGTTGGTCACATCTTTAGTAACCGCTTCTCCAAGTTTATAAGATTTTGAAGCCAAATTTCCAAAATTATCTACAACACTAGTCATAACTCCTGTCCCATCTTCATCATATAATGTGCATTTTATCTTAACATTTTTTGCTTCAACATTCCCATAATTATAAACAAAATAAGTAAAGAATAACTCAGTTGGATTATCTTCATTTACAGCCCAATCATATATTTCAGCATCCAACAATGCTTTTTCTTCAAGCAAAATTGCTCCAGTTTTAAAAGAGGAATTATACAAATAAAAATTTCCAATAACAGAAACAACAAGCAAGGCTAATAAGATTGTCAACACAATTTTGCTATTTCTCTTATCTTTTTCAATCATTCAATATTGAGTGAAAGTCTATTTAAAAAACCATCGCTTAATATTGGTGGATAAAATGAAAGCTAAATATGTTAATGTTTCAGTCCCAGATAAATTAGCCAAGACTATTGATAATTATATTAAAGAACATCCAGAATTAGATTTACGTTCTAGAGCACAGGTTGTTAATTTTGCTTTGAGGTTGTTGTTTAGAGGGAAGAAATAACTTTCTTCTTTTTGTGTAGCTTTTATTCGAAAGTACAATTATCTCAAAAAATGCCTAAACTTTAGGCATTTTAGAAAGTTTTATTAAGAAAAGTTTCATTCAGGATAGATGAAAATTCATTTGCCAAATAGTGCATGGATAGGGAATATAGATCGTTTTATTAGTTCATTTGATACAAGCGATGAGAGCATATTAGAAATAACCTCTCATAAAAAATGGATTTCTGTCCACCCAGTAGTTTCATGTATGATTGCAGGACTTGTTTTATTTATGAAAAAGCAAGGGAAAAAAATAAGTTTCAAAAAAATGGAAGCAAGATCAAAACACTACTTTAAAAGAATTGGATTATTTGACCTATTGGATTTAGATTCTGAAATGAAAATTACTTCTCACGAATCTGCTGGTCGTTTTATACAAATTACAAGAATAACTAATTCTAAGGAATTAGATGATTTTATCAAAGAAATTATTCCATTATTACATATGGAACCAGATAAATTTGAACCAATAAGATACATTCTTGAAGAGTTAGTTAGAAATGTTTTTGAACATGCATATTCTGAAGAAGGAGCAATAGTATGCGCCCAATATTATCAACAAAGCAAAACAATAAGAATCGGGGTAGTAGATATTGGTATTGGAATAAGAGAGTCAATGAGTGGTGCTTACCCAACTAAAGATGATGTTGAAGCAATTTCTTTAGCATTAACTCCAGGGATAACTGGAACTACAAGAAAAATTGGAGGTACAGAAGCAAATGCTGGAGCAGGATTATTTTTTATCAAATCTCTTGCTAAAATAAGTAGGGATTTTTTTATGTTATATAGCGGAAAGGGGATGTATAAATTATTAAAAAATCCTAAACATAAACCACTCAAATTAATTGCAAACCCTTTGGAAGACCATTTTTCTTCTAAAGATAAACTTCCTTTTTGGCATGGTACTGTTGTAGCAATAGATCTGTGTTTAGAAAGAACTCTTGATTTTGATGCATTTTTAGATTTAATAAATAAAGTTTATCGTAAAGGTAGAAAAGACCAAACTAAAAAAAGATACAAAAGACCAAAATTTATCTAGAATGGAAATAAAACTATATGAAACAATAGGAGATTTCGCAGGGAATAAAGATTTAGCAAGAGACATAAGGGTTAATAAAATTATTCCTTCTTTAGAGAAAGGAGAGGAAGTTATTTTAAATTTCGAAGGAATAGAATCAGCAACCCAGTCTTTTATTCATGCTTTAATAAGTGATGTTATAAGAAAGAAAGGAGTAGGTGTGTTAGACAAAGTTTATTTCAAAAATTGTAATATTACTATACAAAAGATAATCAAAATTGTAACAGAGTATATGCAGCATCATTCTTAATGTCCTTTTCAATCACAATCTTTCCATTTTTCACCTCCTTTTAATAAATTAGAATTTTTTCTTTTTTGCGATAAAACTGGTTTGTGTTTTTTGTTTGGATGTGGGGTTTATATGCAAGGGTGCAAATAAAAAAATTTATATAGATCTTTTTTTCATAAGAGGTATGGAAGTATTTAATCATCATATTTATGAATATAAAAAAGGATTGAGAACTCTTGTCCTTCACACAACAAAAGCATCAAACAGGGATATGGTTGAAAAAACATTGGAAAAGAACAGAATAGATTATTATGTCCAAAATGTAAACAAAACGAAAATAAACCTTTTTTTTCGGCAATTCTATGTGTGTTGATATTATCAAGCAAATGAATTTTGATTCATTGTCAGATTTGACAGATGAGGAGGATTTTATTCTTGGCACGATGCTGGGTTACGATAGAATGAATCAATGCGAGCGGTATCTTAAAAGAAAAAGTCATAACAGAAAAAATTAATGTGCTGGTTCTAAATTATATAATTTGGATATATGCGAGGGACAGGAAAGCTCCCAATCACAACATCTGTTATTTATGAATAAAGTTTGTCAATGTTGTAATTGCTCGTCGAACCAAACGCAAGCACTGTTTACTTTTTTGAAAATAAGCGAATTGCAGATTATAACCTTCTCTAGAATTTATGGAATTAAAATTCCATGATGCGAGGGACAGGATTCGAACCAAACGCAAGCACTTGAAATATTTTTGAATTTAACCGAATTGCAGATTAAAATCTTCTCCAGAATAAAATAATATTTCACTTTGTTCAATATCATACATGCGAGGGACAGGATTCGAACCTGCGTAAGCACTAAGCTACAGGATCTTAAGTCCTGCCTGTTTGGCCACTCCAGCACCCCCGCATAGTTCTTAAAGAAAAAGTGAGTTTTTAATTATTACGGAGTGTGGTTTAGCACTAATTTGAGAACTTTTCAGAAGAAATTTTCCCTTATTTTTCAACTAAGGTTTAGCATCTTTTCTTTCAATTTTAACCCCAAGTCCTTCAAGACGCTTAAGATGAGCTTGCATAATAGCTTCAATATTCTGAATCATTTTAAACAACTCATTCCTCTCATTAACCAAAGTAGTTAGTGCACCTTGGTGAAAACCAATCTCTGTTTCTTTTGGCATCTTTGGAACTTCTGGTTCTTTCTTGTTCAATGCTTCTTCAAGATTTTTCTTGTCTATTTCTACCATCTTATTGCTTTACAAAATTACCTTATAAAGTTTTAGCAATTAAGCCTAAGATAGATGCATTCTTGTTTCGTGACTGAATAACGAATGCACCTGTAAAAAGCCTCAGACAAGAGTTGAACTTAAAAGACACCTAGCGGTTTCTTTTAGAAGCTTCCCTTTCGCTTAAACTATTTTGTCCAATATCTTGGATAGATGCATTCTTGTTTCGTGACTGAATAACAAATGCACCTGTAAAAAGCCTCAGACAAGAGTTGAACTTGCGACCTTTTCATTACGAGTGAAATGCTCTACCACTGAGCTACTGAGGCATAATTAAAATTAGATTAATTGGTTTAAAAATTATTCAACTTTTTATTAAAGTTAAGATACAAACAAGAGACATTTACATCGTCCTTCAAGTTCTATTTCTCCCCTATGAAATACACATGGGCAAACGATTTCTTTATCTTTCTTTTTATTTCCAGTAACAATTCTGCATGGGCAATAAATATCTCCATGGTCTGTTTTATTTTTCAAAAGCCCTTTTAATACGATTTCAACTATTTTCTGATCTGGGTTCAATTTTATCCCAACTTTTTTAGCATAGCTTTCAGAATTTCTTTTTAATTTTTCTATTTCTTTTAATTTAAATTCTTCACTTATTTTCATAACATATAAAAACAAAAATATATTATAAATCTTATGAAAAAAGAAATTGTTAAATTATTAAAAAAAGCTTTGAACGAAAAAGGAATTAAATTAAAAGATGAGGAAATTGGAAAATTTATAGAAACACCACCTTCCCCAGATATGGGAGATTTCTCATTCCCCTGTTTTTTTCTTTCTGAAAAACTCAAACAAAATCCTAATCAGATTGCTTTAGAGATTAGAGAAAAAATTGGTAATCCCCCTGTAATGGATTTTGAAGATATTCAAACATCTGGACCTTACATAAATTTCGTTTTAAACAGGAAAAGTCTTGCAAAAAAAGTTGTTTGGGAAGTTTTAAATCAAAAACAAGATTTTGGAAAAGTCAATCTTGGGCATAAGAAAAAGATTGTTGTAGAATTCTCTTCTCCGAATATGGGAAAACCATTTGGAATTGGAAATTTAAGATCAACAATAATTGGAAATTCTATCGCAAACATTTGCGAGTTTGAAGGATTTAATGTAATCAAAATGAATTATCTTGGAGACTGGGGAACCCAATTTGGAAAACTTATTCTTGGTTATAAAAAATTCGGAAATGAAAAAAAATTACATGAAAATCCAGTTAAGCATCTGTTAGAACTTTATGTTAAAATTAGCAATAATAAAAGATATGAAAATGAATCAAGAAAATGGTTTAAAAAACTTGAAGATGGAGATAAGGAAGCAGTAATATTATGGAGAGCATTCAAAGAGTTAAGTCTAAACGAACTTAAAAAAATATACAAACTTCTTGGAATTACTTTTGATGAGTATGATGCAGAATCAAAGCATAATAAAGGAATGGACAAAGTCATAGCAGAATTAAAAGAAAAAAAACTCTTGAAAAAAAGTGAAGGTGCACAAATCGTACAGCTTAAAAATTACAATCTTGGAACTTGTTTGGTTCAGAAAAGTGATGGAGCAACACTTTATGCAACAAGAGACTTAGCGACGGCAATTGCTCGTTATAAAAAATATAAATTTGTAAGAATGATTTATGAAGTCGGAAAAGAACAAAAATTACATTTTAAACAACTATTCAAAGTTTTGAATTTAATGGGTTATGGTTGGGCAGATAATTGTGTTCATGTTGCACACGGACTTTATTTGGATAAAGATGGGAAAAAATTTGCGACGAGAAAAGGGAAAACAATTTTTATGGCAGATATTATAGACCAAACTACTTCTTTAATAAAAAAAGAGATTAAAGACAGAACCCCAAAAATTTCAAAAGAAGAGTTAGAAGACAGAGCTTTGAAAATAGCAATGGCTGCAATATTTTATGGTGATTTAAAAAATAATCGTTCAAATGACGCTGTTTTTGATATTAAGCGGTTTATTTCTTTTGACGGAGATACAGGACCATATATTTTGTATAGTTATGCAAGAGCAAGTTCTATTTTAAAAAAAGTAACAACTAAAAAAAAGTTTGAAGTTTTTGAATTAGAACCAAAGGAAATAGAACTTGTAAAAAAACTTTCCCAATTTCCAGAAATTGTTTTGAAATCTTATCAAAATTTAAACCCGTCGGTAATCGCAAATTATTCTTATCAACTTGCGAAGATTTTCAATGAATTTTATCATGCTTGCCCTGTTATTGGTTCAAAACAAATAGAATTTAGATTAGCTTTGGTTGAATCGTTTAGACAGGTTTTAAGAAATTCTTTAAAATTATTGGGTATAAAAACTTTAGAACAAATGTAATTGAAAGTTTTAATTTTTAATTTAAAAAATAATCCAAACATATTTAAATAAAATGTTCATTAAATAATTATATTTGGTGGTGAAAGGAGGTGAAGATGATAACAAAAACAAAAAAGATGGACGAGTCTGCTTTTGCAAAAATTGTAAAAGAGTTTAATGCTGTTGGTGAATTGATACGAGAACGTCAAGATGAAAAACAGGCAGTAATGGATTCATTTGATAGCGAAAGTAAAAGATTTTATTTCGGTAAGATTTCTGAGAAAACTCTTGCTTCTTCAGTAAAAAAAGTAAACAGTGAAGTACAAAAGTTAGATGCTCAGATAAGAGCTACAATAGCTAAAGCAGGAGAACTTGCAATTCAGGCAAAGAGATTTGTGTCAGCACAATCTCCAAAACCCTTCAAAGCAACACTTTCAGGAGTAATTGGTTCTGGTAAAAAGAGAAAGAACCCAGTTAAAAAAAGAAAAGCTCCAAAAAGGAAACCTGTTAAAAAAGCAGTAAAGAAAAAGGTTGTTAAGAAAAAACCTGTTGCAAAAAAGAAATCCTCAAAAAAGAAGTAAAATTACTTTAATTTATTTTTTTTATATTTTTTTATATTTTCTAATTCTTAACCTTAAAAATTAATAAAAAACAATATACTTTTACTTGTTTATTTTCGTAAAAGTTTTTTGATTGGTCTTAGTGCAAAAAGTATCATTGCTCCTAAAAACCATCCCCAGTGAACTTGTCCAACCCAACTCATTGCATCTTCCCAGAGATTTAATACTAAAAGTACAAAAGCAATTATAGACAACTTCGTTAACTGGATATCACCAAATTTTTTAATGTTCAATTTTTTAAATTTACTCATTTTTCACCTCCTTTCAATTTTTATTTAACAGGCTTCATAGTTTTCCAAGCAAGTTCAAACATTTGTTCTAAAGCTTGAGCAAAAAATTCAGTATTTATCCAAACACCAATATCATAGTTTGGATGGAATTTTTCATCATCAAGAAGCATAAACATTAATTGGTTAGAATCAATAATTACAAATCTCGCTCTTATATTATTCACATTTCTAACTTCTGCAACTTTCTTTAAATCCCTTGCAACTTTTATGTTATTGTTATCAATTGGAGCAGCAATTCGTATTTTAACTCCTCTTTTCTTACATTTTTCTAAACTTGGCATTAGGGCTTCAAGTTTTCTATTAAGTCCTTCTTCAGTTGTAATAATCGTAATTGTCTTTTCTGCTTCTCTCACCATCATGTCTAAATGATTATAAAGATTTTGTCTGCCCTTCAAACTTCCCGATAAATCAGATGGCTCAACAAATTTTATCCCTTTTGTGAATAATGAACTAAGTTCTTCAAGAACTTCGTCGCTTTTTAGTGATTCTAATCTTTGTGTTCTTTCTTGTGCATGTCGAAGTGTGTTCTTTTTTACTCTTTCAATAACTTCTTCTGGCTTTAAAGCAACAAATTTAATTGGTTTCCCTAGTTTCATAATTATAAATCCTTTTTTTTCCAGACTTTCTAAAATATCATAAGTTCTTGATCTTGGAACATCAGAAATATTGCTTAATTCCCCTGCAGTAGAAGTTCCCCTCGACAATAACGCTGTCCATACTTTTACTTCATAAAGATTTAAATCGAAGATTTTTCTCAATCTACTCAAAAATTCGTCTTTAACTATCATTTTATGTTTTTATTTGACAATCTTTATTTTTAAAGATTGCTATAATGAAAGAGTAAATTAGATGGATTACTCGTTGGTAGTTAAATAATCAATGCAATGTCCCCTTTTTTATCTTTTATTCTAAAACTAATATTATTTTTAAATCTTTCCTTCCCAGTTGTAACAATCTCTAATTTTTTTGCATTGGTTCTCTCAATTATAAAATTATTCTGTTTTTCTAATATTTTTTTAAATTCATCGTCGATAAAAATAAACAATTCAATTTTATCTTTTTTGTCTAATCCTAATTTTTTTCTGAACGATTGAACTTTTCGTGATAACTCCCGAGCATAACCTTCAGATTCAAGGTCTGGAGTCAATTTTGTATCAAGTTTTATGGAAATTTCTTTGGCTTTTTTTATTTCCAACTTTTTAATATTCAATTGATTTTGTATTACTGTCTGAAATTTTTTATTTAAAAGATGGGGAGTAAGGACTTTTGCCGTCGCTAATGGCCATTTCAATCCGATTTTTTCTTTGTCTCTTTCTGCCAAACCTTTTTCAATGATTACAAAAATATAATCAAACTCTGTTTCTAATTTTTTATCAATTTTTTTCAAATTTGCTTTTGGCCATGATGAGAAATGAACAGATTCTTTTTCAAATTCATGATAAATATATTCTGAAATATATGGTGCAAAAGGAGCTAACAAAAGTGAAATTTTTTGCAAAATTTCTCCTAAAATTTCTTTTGTATCTTCTCTATCTCTGGTCATTTTAATATAAGTTCTGGAAAAATCTTTGACAACAAAATCTAAAATTGCCTGAAAGGAATCATGCAGGGAATATTTGTTTAAATCATTAGTTACATTTTTGATTAAAGAATTTAATTTGCTTAAAATCCATTTGTCTTCTATCTGTATACCGCATTTCTTTTTTTCTGATTGTTTATAATACTCATGGCAATTGTATAATACTGTTAAGAAAGGAAGAACAGACTCTTTCATTAAATTAAAAGAAAATGGTTTAAAATTTCCTGCATCTGTAGTACAAAACTGCAAACGTATTGCATCAATACCTGTTTGGTCAATTATTTCTCTTGGTTTGATTACATTTCCTTTACTCTTGCTCATTTTCAAACCTTTCTCATCTACAATGTGTCCTGCACAGATTACATTCTTGTAAGCAGGTTTGTCAAAAAGCATCGTTGCTAATGCATGAAGTGTATAGAACCATCCACGAGTTTGATCAATAGCTTCTGCAATAAAATCATAAGGAAATCTTTTTTCAAATTCTTTTTTGTTTTCAAATGGATAATGAAACTGGGCAAAAATAGCACTTCCTGAATCATACCAGCAATCTATAACATCTGGGATTCGGGTCATTTCTTTTCCACACGCACATTTTAGTTTAATATTATCTATAACTGGTTTGTGCAAATCAATTTCTCCAGTGATTTTTTTAATTGAATTTTCTTTCAACTCTTTTATGCTTCCAATAATTTTCTCCTTCCCACATTCACATCTCCAAATTGGAAGAGGTGTCCCCCAAAATTTAAACCGAGACAATGACCAATCTTTGACATTCTCTAACCATTTTCCAAATCTCCCATTCTTAATATGTTCTGGTTCCCAATTAATTTTTTTATTAAGTGCAATTAATCTATCTTTTACTTTTGTTACATTGATAAACCAAGAAGTTATCGCATAATACAATAAAGGAGAATCACATCTCCAGCAAAAAGGATATGAATGTTCAATTTTTTCTTTCTTAAAAAGTAAATGTCTTTGTTTCAAATCTTCAATTATTTCTTTTTCTGCTTTTTTTACAAACATGCCTTTAAACTTAGGAACAATGTCTAAAAATTTTCCATCTTCTCCAACAGTATGTACTGCTGGTAAGCCTGCTTTCATTCCAACATTATAATCATCTTCTCCATACATAACAGCAGTATGAACAACACCTGTCCCTTCTTCGGTTGTCACAAAATCTGCAGAAATAATCTTATGGGAATTTTCATTCTGTGTTTCTTTAATATCATAAAGAGGTTCATATTCTAAACCAAGTAAATCTTTCCCATTCATCTCTTGTAGAATTTCATAATCTCCTTTGAGTATATCTAATCTATCTTTACCAAGAATTGCAGAATCTCCGTCTGGAAATTTAACTTTAACATATTTGATATTTTTCCCAACTGCAAGAGCAACATTTCCTGGCAATGTCCATGGAGTAGTTGTCCATGCTAAAATATATTCTCCTTTTTTATTTTTAAGTTTGAATGAAATATAAACAGAATCTTCTTTCACATCTTTGTACCCTTGAGCAACTTCGTGGCTTGAAAGCGGAGTCCCACATCTTGGACAAAACGGAACAACTTTGTGTCCTTCATAAAGCAGTTTTTTGTTGTATAATTCTTTTAAACTCCACCAAATACTTTCAATATAATTATTATCCAGAGTGATATAAGGGTTTTCTAAATCTATCCAATAAGCCAATTCCTTTGTGGATTTTTCCCAATCTCCAATGTTTGAGAATACACTCTCTCTACATTTCTTGTTAAATTTCCCAATCCCATAATTGACAGTATCTTTTTTATTTTTTAGATTAAGTTTTTTTTCAATTTGAACTTCAACTGGAAGTCCGTGGCAATCCCACCCACCTTTTCGAGGAACAGAAAACCCATTCATATATTTGAATTTGCAAATTATATCTTTAAAAGTCCGTACTTCAAAATGATGTAATGCTGGAGGAGCATTTGCTGTCGGTGGACCTTCTAAAAAAGAAAATAATGGTTTTTTCGGATTATTTTGCACAGCTGCTTTTATTTCTTTTTGCTTTTTTTTCCAAATTTTTCTCGCTTCTTCTTCAATCGTTTTGAAATCATACATATTATTTTTTTGTTTTCAATATTTTTAAAATTTTTCAATCAATGTTCTTCTAAAATTTCTCTTTCCACAAAATGCAATTTTCCAGGAATTATGATACAGAATGGAGATTTAACTCCAGTAAATTCTTCAAATCTCGAAATTGGTCCATAAAAAAACTTTTGATTTTTGGTCCCAAGTCGTTGGCACACAACGATTTGTTTTATATTCATATTGTGATTTTTCATAGAAATTTTTAATTGTTCTAATGCTTTTTGAAAATCAAGACCAATATCAATTAAAATTAAACTATGCGCATTTATAGATTTATTTTGAATCACAGTTTCCATAAAACTTTCAGGAACAAAATTCTTTTTTTCGTCCCATGCAGGCATACTCGTAATTTTCCCAAACTTATAAATTTGCAAACCTGTTTCAGCAACAGCGTCCAAAATTGAAGCATTATGAATTATCTTGCACTTAATTCCCAAACGTTTCGCCTCTTGCATTAAAGATACATGAGTTGTAGCAATTAAAGGATTCCCATAAACAAGTAAAGCAACTTCCATTTTTTGCGCTTCATCAACAATGCTAAGGCCCTCAACGAATTCTCTTTCAGCAGGAATAATTTTTTTATCAAGAAAATCTTTTAATTCTCCTATTGAATATGGAAAATCAACTGTATAATTCTCTACATAAACCCGTTTACATCTTTTAACGATGTTCAATCCTTTTTGGGAGATTCCTTGAATCTCTAACCCTAATCCTATTAAATATAACATGAGAATAAAAGAAATTTTGAGTTTATTAATTTAGTTAATTCCTAAAAGGTCTTTAATTTCTTGAATATTTTGCTCTTTCTTTTTTTGTCTCAAAGTTTTCGCTGATTCTGTAAAATAATTGTGTCCTTGTAAAAACTTAAGTGAAAATTCATACCATTCTTTGTCAGTTTTTTGAATACCCTGTTTAGCTAATTCTGATCGTAACAATTCTCCTCTGACAAAAAAATCTTCTCTCCCAAGATTATCTAAATCTGCATCACAAATGATTTCTTGTAAGTTTGTTTGAGGATTTTGAGGCATTTGGGTTGCAAGAATGATTTCAGAAATTAATTCTATATCTTTTTGATTATATCCATAATTAGGTAATATTTTCTTAATTGCTTCTGCCCCAATTTTTTCATGTCCCTGAGATTGAGATAAATACCCAATATCATGATAAATAGCAGCTGTTTTCAAAAGTAAAGTTCCATGTTCATTAATTTTTTCTAAGCCAGCTAATTCTTTAACACCACGCAATACATCTTCAGTGTGAAAAAGATCATGGTAATGATAACTTTCGTCAAGTCCTTGCAATAGTTTAATTGCTTCTTTTTTTGCACAAGTATAGTCTTGTTTTATCATGTTGTTATTATTTAGTGACGATATATAAATGTTACTATCTATGGCTCTTGAATTTTAAACTTCTGCTGGTAACAAGAGCTATAAACAAAAAAGCAAAGAATAAAACTTCGTTTTCTAAAACTAAACAAACAACCCCTCCAATTAAACTAATTATTGTAATAATCTTAAACCAAAGTTGTCCTTTTTTTAATTCTTCTTTAGTTTTTTTTGCAAGATAATTTCCAATGGGAATAGCTACTAGTAAAATTATTGACCCAAGTAAAATTTTAATCATCACTTTTATGCCTCCTTTTTTGTACAACATCTAGTAAATATTTAAAACTATCTTTTCCATAATCAATTTATGTATCAAAAATATCTCGTAATTGCCAGTAAATTGGACGACGCAGGAATAAATATTACTACACAGCTTTCGCAATTTAGAAAAAATCCTCTACTCTCGTCAATGCAGGAAAAAACAAATTTTGATTTTTATTTATGTGAAAAAGAAATAATTTATACAGAGAATTTGGATATAGAAAAAATTAATAAATATGATTTTATTATTTTTGCTTCAAAACACAAATCAGAAAAGAAGGAAAAAACTCTTTCAGTTCATGCTCCAGGGAATTGGAGGCAAAATGAACTTGGTGGAGAAGTCGGAAAAATATCTAAAACTTCTGCTTTATTTCAAAAACAAATTTTTGAGAGATTGGTGTATAATGCAGAAAAATATCATCTCAAAGATTATAAGGTAACTTTAGAATGCACCCACCACGGACCTTTAATAAACAAACCTTGTATTTTTATAGAAATTGGTGCAACAGAAACAGAATGGAAAGACAGGAAATCAGGGTTTGTAGTTGCAAAAACAATTTCTGAAATGATTCAAGAATTTAAAGAAAATAAATATAATGAAATTGCTATTGGAATTGGTGGACCACATTATTGTCCGAATTTCAATAAAATCCAGTTAAAATCTAATGTCGCTGTTTCCCATGTTATTCCTCAATATGTTTTGCCTTTAACCGAGGAGATGGTAAAACAAGCTTTAGAAAAAACAGACGAAGAAGTGGATTTTGCTTTAATTGATTGGAAAGGCGTGGGAAATGTAGAGCAAAGACAACAAGTTTTAGAAATTCTCGATAAACTTTATGTAAGGTATAAGCGGACAAGTCAGATTGATAAATAAATTTATATAACATTTTTTCTTCAATTTATTATGAAAAAAGAGACTGAAAAGAAACTTCATGCATTAGACCCAAGATTTAGAAAAAGATTCAAAGAGTTAATGTCAATGATGGACGAATCAGTTTCCTTGCTTTATGAAGCTGCGACTCATGATGAAAAAACAGGTTTGTATAATAACAAATTTCTTGAGAATATGTTGGATATGGAAATTGAGAAAGCTAAAAGAGCTCAGGAAAATTTATCTTTATTTATGATTGATATAGATTTTTTCAAAAAAATAAATGATAAATATGGGCATATGAAAGCTGATGAATTGCTTGAGAGGCTTGCAAAAGTTTTGATGAAACAAATTAGAAAATCAGATATAGCCGCAAGATTTGGAGGAGAGGAATTTATTGTTTTGCTTCCAGAAACAGATTTAAGCAAGGCAAAGAAATTAACAACTAGATTAAAGACAGCCATAAAATCTGACAGTATGCTCAACAAACATAATCTTACAGTAAGCGGGGGAATAACCCAGTATAAAAAAGGAGATACAAAAAAGAAACTAAAGGAAAGAGTGGACAAGGCACTTTATCAAGCAAAGAAACAAGGAAGAGATAGATTTATTACAGTTAAATAAAACGCCTCGAGCAGAAGTCAAACCTAAAAGACACCCGCGGTTTCTTTTATAAGCTTCCCTCTTGTTTAAACTGATTTGTCCAATATACTGCCAAATGCATTCTTGTTTCGTGACTAAATAACGAATGCATAATAAACGCCTCGAGCAGGAATCGAACCTGCGCACCCCGAAGGGTCCAGATTAGCAATCTGGTGCAATACCATTATGCGATCAAGGCTTATATTAGGAGCATAGTAGCGATTTTACATCGTGACCTATGCGATCAAGGCTTGTTGTCTGATCGCATTCGCGTTAGCGAGACCAAAGGGAACTATGCGACCAAGGCATAAAAATATTACTAATGGTGAATTTATAAAGTTAATTAGAGGCTTGAAAATTAATTATTATGTTAAAGTCCCATAAACTCTAAAAATAGAGTTTTTATCATGTTTAAATGGCAAATGTTTTGCATAATTGTGTAGAAAAATTAAAAGCACAGCATCCTTCTGGAAAAAAGGTTTTAACCACCATGGCATTAGCAGTTTTTTTAGGGGCTTCTTTAGGAATTCCAAAATATCTTCTTAATGAAAAAGATAAACAAATTATTTCACTAGAAGAAACTCACGATATGAAAATTATTTCGCTTAAAGAAAATTATGATTCTAAATTATTTGTAGAACAAGAAGAAAAACAAAAAATTAAAGAAGAGTCTGAAAAATGGAAAAAAGCATATAATGAAGGAGTTTTGGTTCTTGAAGAAAAATTTGACCACATCAATTCGCAAAGACCTGGTTTGCTTGAGCCAGAAATAATTGAGATATTTAAAAATAATAAAGGTTCTGCATCACTATCTGGTGCAACACTTGATGAATTGGTTTTCATAGCGTCTTATGCTCCTGGACAATTAGATATCGCAGAAAGAGAGAAATTAATTCGAGAGAGAGGGATTGAAAGATACATCCCAAGATATGGATTTAAAGTGCCACTCATGGACACGAAGAATGCAATCGTGACTTCTGAACGTGGAGACAGAGAATGGTTCTCATTAGTTGATGGAGACTGGGAATCTTTAGGTAATTTTTTTACTCCCAGTTACGATTTAGTTAATTATGTTGACTCAAGAATTATTGCACCCTATGATGGGAAAATTATTTGGGTAGAAAATTATCATCAAACAAGACCAAAGGGAGACCCCATGAGAAATTATGGTAGAGTTATTTATTATCAGATAGATGAAGATGAACTTTTAGAGCAAGACATTACTGGAGGACCATATCGGTATAAGCTTTCACATTTAGACGATAATCCAGATATCCCTTATAATAAAATTAAAGTAGGTCAAAAAGTAAAGGCAGGAGAGGTTATCGCTTTGATAGGAAATACTGGTCTTTCTGGAGGTCCTCATTTGGATTGGTCAATTTGGGAACCCGACAATCCTCAAAAACTTAGGGGAAATTGGAGCACTATAGATAATTACGAATCAAAATTTATAGAAAAAAATGTGATTTATAAGGATTATTTAAGTAAGCCGGATAAGTAGATAGCGAGATATTCTTTTCTTGTTATGGTTATTTATTCATACAACATTCTTATCATACCAAACTTCAAATTGTTTATCAGTCCCATTAAATTTCTCCCTAATATGAAGTTTCTTATGGTCTGCTATAAACATAACTTGTAAATTTTTTTTCTTGTTATTTGTAGTTGAAAAGTCAATATGATGAACTTCGACTTCATTATGTTCGCAATTGTTTTCCATACAAAATCCCTCTATGTCATTTTGCATAAAAGAACGATGAAAATAAGGTATCCATTCATTTGCTTCCTCATCTATTGCAAGATATCTATTAATAACCGCTAATCTTCCATAATTGTTAAAGATATCCCGAAAAAACTTAAATCCTTCTCTGTCAAAAAGAAAAGTCATTTTCATAAATTTACATTTTATTTCGTCACTATTTTCATCTTCAAATTGTGGTTTTAATTCTTTATTCTTTTCAATAATCGCTTCCCGATTGGTTTCCAAATTATCAAGTAGTACTTTAAATTTAGATTTCTTATGAACTTCCTTCTGTTTTATCCTTTTCTTCCTTTTTTCTTCCTTTTTACTATAAAATTTATGATAGCAATTTTCACATACTTTAATTGCTCCACCAAAAATTAATTCCTTTAATCTTTTCAAAAAAGACATTTCTACTAAAATTAGTTTATTACATTTATGACATTTAAATCGATACAACATATTTTCACAGAGAATTAACTGCTTTTATAATTATTGAAAAAATTATCTAGTTCAGATAGAAAATATTTAAAATAGCGGGAGCGGGATTTGAACCACGCGACCTCCGGGTTATGGGCCCGACGAGCACTCCAGACTGCTCCATCCCGCTATAGATATCCCATTTAAATTAAATTTATAAACGTTATGAATTTTGAAAACTTATGTTTAAGCTAGGAATAGATGATGCTGGGAGAGGACCGGTTATTGGACCGATGATTTTAGCAGGTTGTTTAACAGACGAAAAAACAGAAGCAAAATTCAAAAAATTAGGTGTAAAAGACAGTAAGCAATTGACACAAAAAAGAAGAGAAGTTTTAGAAAAAATAATTAAAGAAGAATCAGAAACTTTTGAAATTGTAATAATTCATCCAGACGAAATTGACGGAAAAAACGCAAAAGGCACAAACCTAAACGCACTTGAGGCACTTGCTTGTGCAAAAATAATAAACAGGATAAATAAGGGCTTCAAAAAGATAAAAGTAATTGTTGATTGTCCTTCAGTAAATATTACCACTTGGCAGGATTTCTTAAAAACAAAAATAAAGAATCTATCAAACTTGGAAATTTCGTGTGAACACAAGGCAGACAAAAATCATGTTTGTGTTTCTGCTGCATCTGTTCTGGCAAAATGCGTGAGAGAAAAAGAAATGGCAAGACTCAAAAAACAATATGGAAATGGGATTGGTTCTGGTTATACTTCTGATCCTTTAACTCAAAAATTCGTTGGAAACCACGCACAAAAATACAAGAATAATGGGATTTTTAGAAAAACATGGAAAACATGGAAAAACGCTTCTGCAAAAACAGACCAGAAAAAATTAGGTGATTTTTAGTAGATTACATTTTTTAAGAAAATCTTTATTATCCCAATCTTTAAAAACTTCTTGAACTTTTTCAATCAATCTTGGGTCTAACTTAAGGGAAGTTGACTGTCAAGAAACCGTAGGTGTCTTACAATGTCTTATATTAAAAAATTAACAATGCATGGATTCAAGAGTTTTGTTAAAAAAACAGAGCTCCCTTTTACTCCTGGAATAAATGTAATCTTAGGACCAAACGGTTCTGGAAAAAGTAATATTTCTGATGCGTTATGTTTTGTTCTTGGCAGATTAAGTGTAAAATCCATGAGGGCGAGCAAAGCAAAAAATTTAATTTTTATGGGGACTAAAGTAATAGCTCCTGCAAAAGAAGCAATGGTAGAAATAGTTTTTGATAATTCTGATAAAACATTTTCAATAGACAAGGATGAAATTGCAATAAAAAGAATCGTCAGGAAAAACAAGCAGAGTGTTTACAAAATAAATAACGAAACCACAACGCGACAATCTGTATTGACTTTGTTAGCTCAGGCAGGAATAGACCCCTACGGATTTAATATAATTTTGCAGGGAGAAATCCAAAGTTTAGTAAGTATGCATACAGACGAAAGAAGAAAAATTATAGAAGAGGTTTCTGGAATTTCGGTTTATGAATTAGGAAAAGAAAAATCATTAAAAGAATTA
>JAGLQB010000010.1 GCA_023137045.1 Candidatus Pacearchaeota archaeon | reverse complement strand
TTAACATCTGTATCATTAATTATTACAAATACATCAATATCTGAAGTTTTAATTGCTTCCCCCCTTACCAAACTTCCACCAATAACATAACTTACAACATATTTTTCAAACTTTTGTAAAACCAGTGATTTATGGATTTCAGAAACTCTTAATGCTCCAAGAATCCCTTTATCATAAAGAGGAAAAGACATTGCAATCGCAGAACTTAACTCAAATTTACCATCTAAGCAGTTCTCCCAAACATCCTGAGGTGTTTTAATCTGAACCCAAATTTTTTGTTCCCCATTATTTTTGGCATCTATTTGTTTGATTATCTCTTGTTTTATTTTTGGAAGTTCTTTAATTTTATCTTCAGGTATAATCATGTAAAGTTGCATATATTTTTCAGTTTCTTTAGGAATTTCCTCTTCTTCTATAAATAATTTGATAGATACTGGGGGCAAAATGCTTATTGATTGGGTAAACGGATATTTTTTCACAATAAAAGATTTTAATTTTTCAAGTTCTTTCTTTGTTTTTTCTATTTCTTTTTTGGCTTTTTCTATTTCTTTTGGACTTGCTTCAAGATTTTTTGGGATAGCTGGTTGCTTAGGGTCTTTCCCTAAATCCATCTCAGGTATATTTTGGTCTGGATTGTTGTCTGATTCCATAGTAAAAAATATATTCATTATACTTATAAAACTTATGATTAACAAACAGAAACTTTTTTAATCAGAAAAGATAACACTTTTGTATGGTCTCATAGTCCAGCGGTTAAGACTCTTCGTTTACACCGAAGGAACCGAGGTTCGACTCCTCGTGGGACCATCATCGAACCTCGCAGAACAAGTTCTGTATCATTTGAAAAACAAATGACATAGAGGACTCCTCGTTGGACAATACATCAAAAAATGAAGTGGAAAAATTATATTCGAATTTTGCTTTTTGCAGGATTGTTATATCTCCTTTATAATTTGGGTTTTTCTTTATATTTTATTATCTCAATTGGAATTGTGCTATTATTGCTTACTCTTTTGAAGGGTAAACTTTACAAAAAATTAGATAATTGTTTAAGCAAAAAATTTCCTTCTCTTTCTAAACTAAAACCTTGGATAAAAAAATTAATACTTATAGCAATTTTTATTTTAATTTATGCACTTTTAAAGCAAATTATATTTTTAGTTTTAAAAGTGTTTGGTATTGATATCCAAAAAATAATATTAGAAAGCATAAATCCTTCAATTGTTTGATGGACGAGCAATTTTTAAATTAAACATTCTAATCATTTTCAAGCGTGAGTAGTATAGTGGTTAGTATATTTCGTTGCCAACGAAGTGACCCGGGTTCAATCCCCGGCTCGCGCATTTCAAAGTATGCTCGTTATTCATACATAAAACAAGAGGATACTTTTAGGGGTGTTGGACAAAAAGGTTTAAGTGGAAAGGAAGCTTCTAAAAGAAACCATGGGTGTCTTTTAGGTTCAACCTCTGGCTCGCGCATTTAATTTTATAGCAGATGCAAAAGTTTTTAAGTTAATATAATGCTATTATGCAATGAGTTCATTTTTAGAAAATGTTGTTTTGCCGGAATTGATAAAACCTAGCGACAAAGATAAACTGGAAAGTAATATAGTACTTATTAGAGAAGCGATTAGTGATGCATTTATTCCTGAAATTAAGACTTCTTCTCCTGACAAAATACTCGCAGAAGATTTGGAAATTATTTCTAATTTTGTTAAGGAAAAATCTGGATATAAAAAATACCTTGATAATAGATTTGAGTTGTATTCCCAGTATAAACCTAACTTAAAGTTTCCAGATGATGAATTTATTTTGGAGATATTCTCTAAAGACCCGATCATTACTTTATTTGAAGGTGAAAATAAAATTGAAAATGAATCTTTGTATCATATGAACATGCAACAAGGTGTCCCTGAAATACTTCTTGAAGAAGCATCAAAATATGAAATGGTAGGAGTTTATGGACATGAATATACTCATCATACTCAAGCGATTAGTGCTATAGATATTATCAAATTAGTTTTTAACATGAACGACGAAGAAAAGGAATATGAGCATGGGATATTTAGAGCTTTAAGAGAGGGGCAAGCACTAAAAATGGAAGAGCAGGTTGCTAAATTATATGCTGATAAAACTCATGATGCAAATTATTATAGATTTATTTCAAAAGAAATTTTAGGAAGTATGACAAAAGTATATAATGCATTAGATACACAAAACAAATCTGATGTGCTACAAAATTTTATTGCATTTAGAAATTCTAATCAAAAACTCTTAGATGGAAATATTGGCATCACATATTTTATGCTGAACAATCTTAGTATAGAAAACTATTATGATGAATTCATTGATAGATTTGTAAAATAAAAATAATTTCTAATTTTATTTTTCTGAATTTTTGATTTTGAATTCTGCTTCTTCTGTGGCCTCACGTGATTCTACTACAGAATAAACTGCTTTTTCTAAATCTCTTGTAGCACCAATAAAATTCTTTTTTTGTTTCCCTTTTGTAGCCTTTGCAGCTTCGGCAACTTCTTCTTGAGCGTCTGTTGTCATTTCCTCTGCCTCTTTAATTTCCTTCTCTGCTTTTTTAACTGCTCTCTTTGCCTCTTTTATTTCTTTTTCACCATTTTTTATTTTTTTGTTATTCTTTGCCATTTTAATAAATTGCAATCCAATATTATAAACCTTATGTAGTAATTCTTTTAAAGTGCTTTTTACTTGAACAACCAAGAAGAGGAAAATGTATTTACCAATTTTAGGAGCTATAGCGTTGGCAAGTGGGACTATTTTAGAAAAAATAGTTTTAAAGCGAAAGCAAATGAATATCAAGCTTTATCAAACAGCGATGTTCCTAGCTGCAGTTTTGGTTATGATACCGTTTATTTATTTTTTCTGGAGAATGAATGCTCAAGCTTTTGAATTAAAAAATATTCTAATTTTTTGCGCAGTTATTGCCACATCAATAATCGCAAATTTATTTGTTTTCTATTCATTAAAATGGGAAAAAGTTAGTAAGCTTGAACCAGCAAGAATTTTGGAACCTTTGTTTGTGATTTTACTGGCGATTCTATTTAGCTTTTTTGTTGGAGAACTTTATGAAAGAAACTTCAAAGTTATTATCCCTGCATTAATCGCGGCATGTGCGATAGTTTTTTCCCATGTAGAAAAACGGCATTTAAAATTTAACAAATATTTTCTTGCTGCAGTTATTGGAAGTTTCTTTTTTGCATTTGAATTAATTATTTCTAGATTAATATTAGATTTTTATTCCCCAATCACATTTTACTTTTTAAGATGTGCTGGAATTTTCTTAATCAGTTTTGCTATGTTTAGACCAAAATTTAAATCATTAGATAAAAAGTCAATCAAACTAATTTTTATTACAGGAGCGATATGGAGTATTTACAGAATCGTTATTTACTGGGGTTACACAACCTTAGGAATCATCTCCACAACATTAATGATAATGCTTGGTCCAATTTTCATTTATATACTTGCGCGTATTTTCTTAAAAGAAAAAATAAGATGGAGAAATATTGTCGCATCTATAATAATAATTGCTTGTGTGCTATATGCGGTTTTGTCTTAGAAAATACAAAAAGAAAAGTTTAAAAATATCTTCTTAAAAGACTTTTCATGGTAAAAGAAACAAAATACGGAATTATATCTGATATTCACAATGACCCCAGAATTGTCCCAATAGCTATTAATATCTTAAAAGAAAAAGGAGCAGAAAAACTTTTGATAAATGGAGATATTGGAAACCAGCAAAACACATTGCAAGATAGCCAAAATTGCATTGCATTTGTTTTAGATTCTATTGGAAAAAGTGGGTTAGAAACTTTTGTTCAACCTGGGAGCCATGAAATTCTTTTAGCTTATGGTCCAGTGATGGAACATTTTACAGAACAATACTCAAACATTATAGATGCCACAAAAAATCAAAAAGTTGAACAAGAAGGGCATCATTTAGTATTCTTGCCTGGTTCTGATTTTCTTTGTGGTGGGGAATATAAAATAGGAAATAATGAAGTTCCTAGTGGAAAATATATTCACACTAAAAAAGGTCTGTTACAATTTGAAGATTTTAACCAATATGTTTCAACAATTCAAAAAGGAATTGCTTTAGGAGCAATGCAATATTCAAACATGGAAGACTTAAAAAAATTAGTTACACAACCAGATAAAACAATTGTAGTTTGTCATGTTCCAAGAAAATTCAATAATCTTGAAATTGCTGTAGATATGGCACAATTCGGAGAAGCTTTAGAAGATTTTAATTTGCAAGGTGATGAAGTTAAGGAAGGTTCGGTTTTCCCGCTTCCAAATGCTAAACAAATTTTCCAAGCAGGTTATCCTGTTGTAATAAAACAAGAAAACAGGGGAAATAAAGATTTAAAAAATATTTATGAAGAATTAGGGATTGTAAAAGCAGTAAGTGGACATTTTCATGAAAGCGGACACAGAGCAAACGATAGAATGGGAAATCATGTTCAAGAAGGAGCAAACGTTGACGAGTTGTTTTGGAATTCTGGATATTTAGAAGGTGGTCAAACAGGAATTTTAACTGTTAAGGGAAATAAGGTTAATTATGAAAATATTAACATTTCAATGAAAGGTATTAAGTATAGAATTAAGAAACAGTCATTAACATTTAAAGACCATATACAAGATTAGAAAATATAATTCTTATTAAAATTGTCGTTGGGAAAGAGCACTTTTTTTCTAAAAAAGAAGTTTCCATTAAATTTATATAGTTATACAAGTGTGTATAACCATGCCACAAGCAATGTTACAAAGAAATATTTTGCATTATCCTCAATTAGACACAATTCTAAGGGTAGAGGAATTTATTAGAGAAAACTCTGGAGAATATAAAAAAAAGTCCCTTTGGCAAAAATTACCCAAGAAAATGATTTATCAAACTTTTTGTGTGATTTTTGATTATCTTTTAGAATCTGGAAAAATTGCACAAGACAAGGAAGGTCATATTGCATGGATTTGGAATCCAGAATTGGTAAAAAGATATTTAGCTAAACCTCATTTAAGGTGGAGAAAATAAAATCAGAGATTAATTTTGCCGAGGAAAAAGTTGAAAGAAGTTTTAGAGAATTAGAAAATTCTAGTACAGAAGATAAAAAATTATAAAAATGGATTTGTCGTGCATTTGAAGATTTAGAAGAAAATGTATTTTGTGGAACTCAGATTCAAAAGAAACTAATTCCAAAAGTTTATTTAGAAAAATATGGAATTGATAATCTTTGGAAATATGATTTACCTAATGGTTGGAGATTGATTTATTCTGTAGCAAATGGAGAAGTTCAGATTTTATCTATTATTCTTGAATGGATGTGTCATAAGGATTATGAAAGAAAATTTAAGTATTGAGATTTATCTTCTTCTATAAAATTTATTAAAATTCTCCGCCCATTGGAGGCATTCCTCTCATCTGCCCTTTGTTATTTCCAGAACTAGCAATCACATCATCTATTCTTAAAATCATTGTGGCAACCTCGCTTGCAGAATGAATTGCCTGACTTTTTATCTGATATGGTTCAATAATTTTTGCTTCTAAAACATTTTCTATTTTATTATCCAGCAAATTTAATCCAGCGTTTCTTTCGCCTGAATCATGCCGTGATTTTAATTCTGTTAATGTATCAATAGGGTCCATTCCAGCATTTTCTGCAAGAGTTATTGGAATAAATTCTAATGCAGACGCAAACTCTTCCACAGCAAGTTGTTCTCTTCCGCTTAATGTTTGCCCAAATTCCCGAAGTCTTTTAGAAAGTTCTATTTCAATTGCACCCCCGCCAGGCACAACCAAACCAGATTTCAAGGAACAGATAACATCTCCTAAACCATCTTGCAAAGCTCTTTCAACCTCGTCAATAACATGTTCTGTGCCTCCATGAATTAAAATTGTGACTGCTTTGGGATTTTGACAGCCCCTTATATAAGTTAAATTATCATCTCCACTTTCAACTTCATCAACTATTCTTGCATCTCCTAATTCAAAAGGCGTCAACTCGCTTAAATTACTGACAATCTTTCCTCCTGTTGCTTTAGATATTTTTTCCATGTCACTTTTTGCGACCCTTCGGCAAGCATAAATTTCTTCTTTGGATAATAAATACTGTGCAAAATCATCAATTCCCTTTTGGCAAAAAACCACATTTGCTCCAGACATCTTAATTTTTTCAACTAAATCTTTTATTTCTTTTTCTTCTTGATAAATAAAACTCTGTAATTGATCTGGTGAAGAAACTGAAATTTTTGTGTCTATTTCAGGATTTTTTAATTCTAAAGCAAAATCAACCAAGGCTATTTTTGCATCATGCACAACTATGGGCATGTCAACTGAAACCTTTTCTTTGTCCAAAACAATTCCAGATATTAGTTCTGTATCATTAATACCATCACCCCGAGATTTTTCTATTTTAATATCTTTTAAGTTAACTTTTCCATTAGTCTGAATTTGTTTAACAGCTTTTAAGATAATCTCGGCGAACTTTTCTTTTGAACCTTCTGCTCCCTTTCCTGTCATCGCAGTCATAGCAATTTGTTTTAAAACTTCTTCATTATCTGGAGTTATTTTGAGGGAAATTTCCTGGAGTATTTCCTGTGTTTTTTCAGCCGCAATTCTATACCCTTTTGTTATAACAGTTGGATGAATTTTTTTGTCCAAAAGTTTTTCAGCATTTTCTAAAAGCTTTCCTGCAATCATCACTGCCGTCGTTGTCCCATCACCAACTTCACTTTCCTGAGTTTTTGCGATTTCTACCATCATTTTTGCCGCAGGATGCTCAATTTGCATTTCATCTAAAATAGTAACTCCATCGTTAGTAACAATGATTTCATTTGTCGGAGAAACGAGCATTTTATCCATTCCTTTTGGTCCAAGAGTTGTTTTAACCACCTCAGCCACCATTTTAGCAGCCAGAATATTATTCCTCTGTGCATCTTTGCCCATAATTCTTTGAATGTCTTCTGGCATTAATACAACTGGTTTGTCTGTCATGATTAATTTTTATTAATTTCATATTTAAATATTATTGTAATAAAAAAACTAAATGTCCTAAGCAAAGTTTAAAAGCCAAAATCACATCGTCAGTTTATGGAAAATATTGTAGTTTCTGACATAATGACCCAAGAAGTAATTACTATCAAACCCGAACTAAACCTGTTAGAATGTGCGAGAAAAATGGTTAGAAAAAGAGTTGAGAGTTTGCTAATTGTAGATAAGAAAAAACTTGTTGGTTTTATCAATCAAAAAGATATTTTATGGGCATTAATAAAAAAATCAAAAAAAGATTTGGTGGAAATCAAGGCAGTGGATATTTCTCCAAAAAAAATTGCGACAATAAAACCTTTTACTTCAATCCCAGAAGCTTTAGTAAAAATGAAGAAGTTAAAGTTTAACAGACTTCCAGTTATTCATAATAAAGAACTTGTAGGAATAATTACTGCAAAAGATATTCTAAACTTTCAACCAGAATTTTATCCAGAATTAGAAGAATTTGCCAGAATTAGGGAAGCAACAAAAAAATTGAAAAGGATAAAAAAAGCAAAAGATAGAAAATCTGCACATGAAGGAATTTGTGAAGAATGTGGAAGCCAAGATATTTTGGTTAAAACAAACGGCATGTTTGTTTGTGAATCATGTAAAAATTCAATGTAGTTTTTTAATTAATTAGGTAAATATTTAAATAAAGAATTTGTTTTATTCTTAAAGAGGAAAATTTATATGGCTGAAAAAGACACAATATTTTCAAGTAAAATAAAGTACGGAGGAATTTTTTCATTTGCTGATTTTTACAGATTTTGCTATGACTGGCTTACAGAGGAAACAGGGTTAAGTATTTCAGAAAGTAAATATGAAGAAAAATTAGATGGTGAATCAAAAAGTATCGGCGTAGTATGGTTAGGTTCTAGAACAATTACTGATTATTTTAAATTTGAAGTCAAAGTTACATTCAAGGTAATTGGTTTAACAAAAGTAGAATTAACTAAAGATGGTGCAAAAATCAAAACAAATAAAGGTGGAATTGAAGTTGGGATTAAAGGGATATTGATTAGAGATCATCGGGGTAAATTTGAAGCCACAGCTTTCAACAAATTTTTAAGAGGCATTTATGAAAAATGGGTAATAACATCAAGAATTGACGAAATGGAAGACAAGATAGTTGGAGACTGCGATGAATTTTTATCACAAGCTAAAGCTTATTTAGATTTAGAGGGGAAAAAGTAATTATTTCTGTTTCTTTAATTCAACTACCGAAATCCTTAAATAGAATTTAAATTCATTTTTATAATGAAAAAAATATTCTTATTAATAGCATTCTTGTTGATTCTGCCATCAATTCTGGCTATAAACTTAGCAATTGAAGAACAGGATTCAGAAGCAATTATGATTGCTGATTTAAATAATCCTGCTATATTTAATCTGGAAATAACTAATTTAGGAATTTCAGATAGTTTTAGTTTTTATAATATTCTTGGATTTGACATGTTGCCAAATGAGAAAATTTTTATAAGTCAGGGACAAACAAAAGAAGTTCAGGTAAAAATCTTTCCAATAAAAAACATTAAACATCGGGGATTTTATACATTAAGTTATTTCATTAGGGGTCAAGACCAATTAGATGCAAAAGAAGAAAAATTGACATTTGAAATAATAGATTTGAAAGATGCTTTTGAAATCGGCTCTGGCGAGGTGGATCCAGAATCAAACTCTATTAAAATTTATATCCACAATAAAGAAAGTTTTCAGTTTGATGAAATTAACGTGAAATTTAGTTCTGCATTTTTTAAATTAGAAGAAACTTTTGAACTTGGGCCAAATGAAAAACAAGAATTTGATATACAATTGAACAAAGAAGATTTCAGAAAATTAAGGGCAGGATTTTATACATTAAATGCAGAGATTCATCTTGAAGATACTAAAGTAGATGTGGAAGGAATTATTAAATTTGTTGAAAAAGATATTGTAACCACATCAAAAAAAGATTATGGTTTTATCATTAACACCAAAATAATACAAAAAGTAAATGAAGGAAATGTTTTAGTGGATTCTGAAACAGTATTAAAAAAGAATGTTATTTCCAGATTGTTTACTAGTTTTAGTCCAGAGCCAGATATTGTTGAAAGAGAAGGTATCACAATATATTACACATGGAACCAGCAAATAAAACCAGGAGAAACATTAGAAATTGTTGTGAAAACCAATTGGATTTTACCTTTCATAGTGATATTCTTCATTGTGATGGCGGTTGTTTTGTCAAAACAATATTCAAAAACAGATTTAATTCTAAGAAAAAGGGTTTCTTTTGTAAAAGCTAAGGGCGGTGAATTCGCACTTAAAGTTTCTATTCTTGTGCGAGCTCAAAAATATGTGGAAAGAGTAAATATTATAGATAGGCTCCCTGCATTAGTAAAAATTTATGAAAGATTTGGCGGGGAAAAACCTTCCAGAATAAATGAAAAAAATAAAAGAATTGAATGGAATTTTGAAAAATTAGAATCAGGTGAAACAAGAATGCTTTCTTATATTATTTATTCAAAGGTTGGGATACTTGGAAAATTCGCATTACCATCAGCAACTGCAGTATATGAAAAAGATGGTAAGATTAAGGAATCAACATCAAATAGAACTTTTTTCATAGCAGACCAAAGAAAAGATGCTATTGAAAATTAAAACAAAAACAGCAATCAGAATCTTTAAAAAACCCTTACTTCTCTTTATATTACCCTCTATAGCTTAGTGGTAGAGCAGTTGGCTGTAGCCCGACGTGTCCCAGTTCGATTCTGGGTGGAGGGATTTAAAATGGTTGAAAACCACTTAATTACCATAATCGAACTTTCGATTCCGAGTGACTTCGTGGTAGAAGCATAATCCATAATAAACTTCGTGCGAGGTCGGGAGTTGCGGTGGAGGGATTTAATAGATGTATTCGTTATTCAGATATAAAACAAGAATATATCTATCCCATATTTGGACAAATCGGTTTAAGCAGAAGGGAAAATCGAAAAAAACCGCAAGGTTGTTTTCAAGTTCGAATTTGGGTGAAAAGATTTTATTTTTCTCACCTAAAATTTTCAATAATTTTTTACTATTCCCCGACGACAAAAACACAAAAATATTTTTCCACAATAACTTTTAATTTATAGAAATATTTAAAAACTAATTTTTGTATACAAGAGCAATAAAAATGAGGTTGAGAAAAAAGATGGATCAAAATTCAATGCCTGATGAAGAAGAAGAGTTCTTGGATGAAGCTATTGATGACTTAGATCTTGATGACTAATCTTCTTTTATTTGCAAAATAATTCTATTGTTATTTTTTTCGAGCTCTTCAAAACCAGCGTCAATAAAAAATTCTAATTGTTCCACATTTATTTGTGACACCCATATATTGCGTAGCCCAATTGTTCTTCCAAATCCAATTTCAATTGGATCTAATTCAACTTCCTCTACATTTTTTCCATCCACATAAATTATTACCTTAGCTTCTTCAGAAGCTTTAAGTCCATTATTCCTAACGCTAATGTTAATATCCAAATATCTTCTGTGCATTGTGGCAGAAACATTTTCAAATGATAAGTCAGCATAAGTCGGTGTAGCATAAAGTCGGTTTATTAATTCTGGGATATCATCCCCAATAGTTTGTTTGCAACTACTGAGATAATACATAATATTGTTTGGGTTATCAGAATGGTCAAATCCTAAAACATGCAAAAGTTCATGTATTGCAATGTTTGGTCTCTCACATTTAGACTCTTTTATTAATAAAATGCTTCCGTAGAAAATAACATTAAAATTTTCTGTTTTAGTTATATTTGTAGGTCCGCCCTCACCAGCAATAAATAAACCCCCCTCAATTCTGTTTTTGCTGTCACAAGTTACATAAATTTCTTCACCATAGTTCTTAGGATAAAAATCTAAAAGAGTAATATCTGAAATAATTTCAAATGCTTCTTCTATGTTGTCTTGTTTTTGTAAAGGGCAATTATCAATCCTATATGAAATCTGGGGGCTGGGAAATCTCATGCGGGAGTAAAATTGCATATTGCCATTGTCAGAATCATTAAGAGTAAAATTAGAGTGTCCTGATTCCATCCCAAATTCTATTGTTCTAAATGGCACAAACCAATAAAAAATAAATAATGAAATTGCGAATAATGCAAAAATCAAATTGAAAATTATTTTCCACCTCATATAAATATTTTATTTTAAAGTTATATAAATTTTTGGCTGATAAAAAAAAGAAAAAAAGAAAAAGGTTAAATGATTAAATTACGTTTATTCGGAATCTGGTTCAGTACTTGATTCAGCTTCTTCAGAAGGTTCTTCTGGAGATGGTTCTTCAACCTTCTCTTCTTTCTCTTCTTCTGCTGATGTTTCCTCAGGTTCTGACTCCTCTGCTTCTGAAGGTTCTTCTTGTGAAGGTTCTTCTTCTGTTGGAGATTCTTCTGGAGTTGGTGCTTCGACCTTCTCTTCTGGTGTCTCCACAGGTTCTGACTCCTCTACTTCTGAAGTCTCTTCAGGAGATGTCTCTTCAGTTTCTGACTCAGTATTCTCTGTTTTATTTTCGTCTTCCATTTTGTGTTTAAGAAGAATTGTCTTTTAAAGGTTTTGAAAAAAATTTCCCACTTTAGGGTTATAATTTTTAGAGATTAATCATCTAAGATAATTTTAAATAACTCTGTTGCAAAAATAAAATCATGTTAATCGGAATCGTCGGCCACCCCAATGTAGGAAAGTCAACCTTTTTTAAAGCAGCGACTCTGGCAGAAGTTGAAATTGCTTCTTACCCTTTCACGACCATTAAAGCAAATCATGGTATTGGGTATGTCAAAGTTGAATGTATAGATAAAGAATTTAACACACAATGTGCACCAAGTCATGGATTTTGCATAAATCATCAAAGATTTGTTCCAATTAATTTGATGGATGTCGCAGGATTAGTCCCTGGAGCGAGCGAAGGGAAAGGCTTGGGAAACCAATTTTTAGATGAACTCAGACAGGCAGATGTATTTATCCATATAGTTGATGCTTCTGGGAAAACAGATGTTGAAGGGAAACCAACAGAAAATTATGACCCATGCAAAGATGTTAATTTTTTGGAAGAAGAATTAGATAAATGGTATTATAATATTTTTATGAAAGTATGGAAATCATTTTCCAGAAAAACAGAAATGGAAAACAGAGATTTTTCAAAAGCTATTGCAGCACAATTTTCAGGTTTAAAAGTTACAGAAAACCAAGTCAAGGAAATTTTAATTAAATCAAATCTGCCCAAAAAACCAAGTAAGTGGAATAAAGAAGAATTAACTAATTTTGTTTCAGCATTGCGGAAAAAAAGTAAGCCCATGATTATAGCTGCAAATAAAATTGACACAGAAAAAGGCAAAGAAAATTATGAAAAACTTAAAAAAAATTTTCCAGATTTGACAATTATCCCATGCTCTGCAGATTCTGAATTAGCTTTAAAAGAAGCTGCAAAATCAGATTTAATTGAATACATTCCAGGTGAAAAAGATTTTAAGGAACTTGGAGAATTGACAAACAAACAAAAACAAGCATTAGAGAAAATAAAAATAAATGTTTTGGATAAATTTAACAACACAGGAGTTCAAGCAATTTTAAATTGTGCTGTTTTTGATTTGTTAAAATACATTGCTGTATTTCCTGCAGGTGCAACAAAACTGGCAGATAGTAAAGGCAACATTCTTCCAGATTGTTTCTTATTACCAAAAGGGAGTACTGCTCTGGATTTCGCATATTTTCTTCATACTGATTTTGGGAAAAATTTCATTAAAGCAATAGATGCCAAAACAAAAAGAATTTTAGGCAAAAATTACGAATTAAAACACAGAGATGCGCTTGAGATTATCACGAAATAATTCTGGCTACATAATTCAAAAAAGTAATTATAATAGGATATTGCTATGGTTATTTTCAATAAAACAAATCCTTAAAAGCATTATCTCCTGTTTTTGAATACTAGAAAATGAAATTAGTAAATTTTCTAAAAAAAGGAAAAAAAACAGTAGTAATCGGAGCAGGAATTTTAGCATGGACACTTCTAAGCGTTGGGGCATTTAAGGGAATTGGCACACCATTTTATAGAATTAAACAGCAATATGCAGCAGTTATAACAGAAGTTGATGGAGAAAAAAAAGTAGAGGAAAGAGTAGGGATACATTCAAGATTAAAATCATTTAACCCTTTTGATTGGGTTTTTAGCACAAAAGATTTTTCTATGAGAATGGAATATATTTCTTATCCACCCCAAGAAAATAATTTTCAAAGCAACAATGTTTTAGAAGACACTATACAAGCAGCAGACAAAATAACATTTCCAGGGTCATGGGTTTGGACATACAGGATACAAAATCTTGAAAAGTTTGGCATTGAAATGGGAGTTGATGCGAAAAAAATGCTTGAAAAAGAATTAGAAAGTGTGGCAAAAGCCGTGATTCAATCTCGTAACATAGAAGACATAGTAACCCAGATTAATGAGGTAAATTCTCTTGTTTATAATTGTAATGATGTAAATCTTATAGAAAAGAAATATGGGGTAGAAATAATGTCCTTTAAACTCACAAAGGCGAGGTATCCGACAGAAATGAATGAAAGAACTGCAAAAGCAAAAGGGATGAAAATAGAAGCAGAAGCTTATAGAATGGCTTCAGAAGATTATGCACAAGGTTTTAGAACAAGAGCAGAAGCAAATGAATACACTGTAGAAAGATTAATAGAAGGTTCTGGAGTTTCAACTGAAAGAGGAAGAGAAAAAGCATTGGACACTGTCGCTCTTTTCAGATTATATGAAATGCTTAAGGACAGACAGGGAGGAACAATTGTCTTGCATCCGTATGGAACTGTTCCAAATATGACATTGCCAGCACAACCAACTCAAGTTGAAGAACAACCAAAAACCAACACATCTGTAGATATTGTTTCTCAAGAAAAACCAATTACATCTGGCAGGCAAAATTCAATACCAGTTAATTCATCATCTAAATAACTGAACCCTAAAAATATTTTTGGGGCAAAATATTAATCTATAAAATGACCAATATGAGAGAAACAAAAAAGCCCGTAAAAATAAAACTTTCTTCAAAAAGAAAAGAGCAATTAGATAATCTCTTAGGATGCTGGGATTTTGAAGCAAAAGAATTTGTTAAAGGTTTCTTAAAACCTCATCTTGATTATTATGTGTCTAATCTGTTTAAATTAAGCGATAAATTTGTAAAAAAAGACGGAAAATTTACATTTTTAAAAAACCCTGAGTTATTCAAAAGCTGGGAAGAGAGATTCCGAATTACTGGGAAGAAAGATGCTCGTTGTGCTTTCAAAAAAATTCTTAAGAAAGAATTAACTTATCATGATGCTCATTATCTGGTAAACAGCCTCGAGAAAGATTTAACAGACATAATTGTTCCGAAAGAGATTCAAGATTTATTTTATAATACTTATGTGACACACCTAAGAAAGGAAATGACTTCTACTCAAGGTGTTCCAAAAAAATCATTGATACTTGTTATTGGACCAACAGGTTCTGGAAAAACTCATACAATCAAGGGTGCAATTGAACAGGCCATTTTCTCCAATGAACTAAGAATTGAAAAAGATTACAAAGAAGAAAAACAAAGAATTATAGAAGAACACCCGTGGATGAATATTCCTTTTGCGACTTTGTTTAAAAATTCATCTGAGTTTGAAAAAATAGAGAGAGAAGCAGAGTTGACAAAAAACGCAAAGAAATACAGAACACTAATCAAGCATAAATTATTCAAAAAATACTCCCAAAAAAAATTAAAAACTATTGAAGAAGAATTGGATGTGGCAGAAAAAGAATTTGAGTCGCTAAGCATAGATTACAGCACTATTTCACCAAACCAGATACAAACTATGTGGTATGGAGAGACTGGGAATAAGTTTCAAAAGGAAATGGGCGATCCCAAAACACCTTCAATTAAACATCTTATAGAAGCCCATGGAATTCTAAGAAAACCAGACTCAAAGGGTCAGTCTTCTGATGTTCAAGCAATAACATTATCAACAACTGTAAATAAAATAATAGACGAGATAATTGACAACGAGAGAGATTGTATTTTAATAGCAGATACCCATAGTCCTGAAAGTATTGCCACTGATACATACAGAAGATTTGATGAATTAGGAGTTATTGTAGACATATCTAAATACTGGAGACAAAAAAAAGAACTTGAAAAACTTGTAAAGTTGGAAGTAAAGAAAAAAAATATTATACTCACACCACAAATCTCTAAACAAGTAACTGATAAAATTTATGATATTTTTAACAAAAAAAGTTTGGTGCTTACGCCATCTTATGTGAGGAAATTAACTTCATCGGTGATTGAAAAAAAAGGAGATCTTAAACCAGAATATTTTGAAGATGATTTGATTATAAGAGAAGCATTTGAAAATGTGGCAATAAATTCTTATGGAGACCTCTATAAAAAAATAGTCAAAAGACCAAATGATGAAAAAGGGTTTGCATGGGAAGATTATATTGGCCGTATAAAAGAAGACGTTGTTGAAATGGTAACCTCGACATTATTTTATGGGGGTGAAGACAAGGGAGTAGTTTTGGCAGGTCCCCCTGGTTCTGGTAAGACTTTTTTAGCCAAGGTAATCGCAGCCACACAAAAACAAATAAGTTATATAAGTGTTAAGATGGATGATTTACAACAAGATGGAGGAGGATTAGAAGGCATAATTGAAAATATTGACGGCATGTATAATATTGCAAAAATGCTTGCACCAAGTCTAATAATAATCAATGAAGGAGATGCCATTCTAAAACAAAGAAGCGAACAAGGATCAAACCCTTATGATAAAATTACTAACAAATTCTTAGACATATTGGACGGAGAAGAAAGTATCAAAGGCACATTTACTATTGTTACAACAAACTTATTTGAAAATCTGGATAAAGCGATTACCAGACCAGGCAGATTAAAAATTCTGTCAGTCGAGGGTAAATTATCAAAAGAAGATGTTTATGGAATAATAAAAAAAGAACTTGGTGATGAACCAAGAGATGAAGAAGTTACCTACGATAAAATATACACAGTTGCTAAAAGTGTAAACAATGTTCCTGCAGGATATACTGATTTTGTAAGAAAATTAAAAAACCTGAGGGCAACAGATATCAATATCATCAAAAAATATAAACAACTTTATGAAGAAGAAAATGGCAAATAAACTTGAAGAATTTATGAAATTTAATGTAAAATCATTAATAAGAATATTGGACGCCTTGGAAACAGAATCAAACTTAAGGAATCTGGCAAAAAAAGATATTAGTGTTTTATTTAAAAATAAGCATCAGATATATAAAATAATTAAAAGTATTTGTAATCCAGAAGACTATAAACTTAAAGAGTCTCATTTAACTAATGCGAGGGATGATTTGTTGAAAAATCCTTCAAAAAAAGCTCTAAAAAACTTGGATGAATTTTTATCTGGAGAACTTTCAATAGAACCGCAAGTGGGAAAAATTATTGGTGCAGCTTATGGCAATAATGTTGGTTTGTTGGTTCCAATAAATACCAATCTTACTTTTAAGGTTGATGGGGGACAAGATATTATTGTTACAGGTGTTACACAAGGTTCTGCTATGCAACAAGTAAATTATGCTGAGATGACAACGCAATCAGCGAGAGAAGGTCTTACATTAAATCTCCACTATTTGCAAAATTTGTTTGATGGAGATGAAAATCTTAAGTATTTGGATGTTTCCAGAATTATTGGGAGTTTTCTAAAAGACAGGTCTATCCACCACCAGATGGAATCTGTTCATTATACTGGAGGAGGACCAAGTGCAGGTTTTGCATTATCCTTAAACACATTATCTGTTCTGATGAATTTACCAGTTTATCATGATTTTGGGATTACTGGGGCTCCTGCTACCAGAGGCATTAGCAAAGATAGTGCTGGGAGTTCTGTTGTGATTGGAGGAGAAGACAAAAAAACTGAAAGAGTTTTAATGGATTTGAACAGGATGTTTGTTCCTGAAAAAAATTATCACACAATAGCCCCAGATTTACATAAAGCATATTGGGATGAAGGGAAACTTGTTATTCCAGTAAGTGATTATAAAGACATCGTCCCTGAAACATTATATTTTGGGCAGAAACATGATAAACTACTCAAAGAACTAATAAGCAAACAAATTGAATATAATAAAAAATCTCTTTTTACATCTGAAGACGATTTAAAGACTGAAAAAAACAAGATTATAAATCTTAAGAACGTCCTTAAAAAAGATTCTGAATCTGAAATAATACGCAGGTTATCTGCCATAAATAAATTTTATGAGGATTGCAACAGAAAAGAGTTTGCTAGTTTAGAATATATTTTTAAGAAATATGATAATGCTCCATCAAGTTAAATTTATTAATAATCATTATCTAATCTTTACATGGAAAAAAGAATTTTAAATTATTCTAAAAGATTATTTGTTCTTTTATTAATATTAAGTTTCCTCCCACAGATAAATGCAGATGTTATTTCTTTAAACTCTGGCGGAAGTGGAAATATTGTGATTAGTCCTGACACATATATAGAAGGATTTTTTTCATGCTCACCTCATACTTGTACAAGTTTGGGTTATAGTTGTGGGACATGGTCTGATGGTTGTGGAGGCACAATATATTGTGGAGCATGTGCTTCTGGAGAAACATGCCCCGCTGGAACATGTGTAACAACTGCTGTTACTCCGCCTAGTGGCGGGCCTACAACACCCACAGTTCAGATTAGTGTTGAGCCAACAGAAATTAGTTTGAAGCTGGCTATTAATACTGCGAAGGACCAAATAATAAAAGTTAAAAATCTCGGAACAAGTACAATAACTGTTTCAGTTTCTCAAATAGGATTGAGTGATTTGGTTATTCTTAATGTAACATCTTTAACTTTGGGGGCAGGCGAAACAAAAGAGGTAAAAGCCAGATTTGTTGCACCATCTGCACCAGGGATTTTTACAGGAAAAATAGTCATTAATGGCAAAACGATTTTGGTTTCATTAAACGTGCAAACAAAGTTACTTTTATTTGATTCAAATATTGTAGTTTTAAACAAAGACTACCAAGTTGCACAAGGCAAAAAATTACTGACAGAAGTTACTTTAATTCCTATGGGGGATGAAGACAGACTTGATGTGACATTAAATTATGTAATAAAAGATTATAATGAAAAGGTTTATTTGACAAAAAGCGAAACACTTTTAGTTGAGAAAAAAATGGATTTTAAAAGAAATTTTGACACAGGAATGTTGCCTTTTGGAGCATACATTGTTGGTCTTGAATTAATATACCCAAATGGGATTGCGACTTCCAGCGCACATTTTGACATTGTGGAGGAAGCTCCTGAAGGAAGATTTGTCTTTTATATAATTAGTTTAATATTCATAGTTTTGATTTCAATTATACTTGTGATTATCCTTAGAAAAGTAAGAAAAAAGAAATCTGAACAAACTTCACAAACAAAATAATTAATTATCCTCTGAATTATCTTCTTCGTCTCCCTCAACTGTAACTTCTTCTAATTCAAAAAGAGAAAAAATAAAATCAAAGAATCTTAAAATTATTTCAAAAATAATTATAAATATTAGATAATAAATTATTTCCTCAAAAAATCCAGGTAACAATGAGAAGTGAGCAAAAATTCTTGAGATATCAAAGAAGCCAGGATTAAGCAATGAAATCGCCAACAAAGTGAATGGTAAAAGCTTTGCCAATTCTCTGGATAACTTTTCTCCGTACTTTGGAATGTAAGAAGTAATTCTAATTGCTGCTATTACTGTGGCTGATATAATCAAAAGAGTTTGAATATCTAAATCAGTTGTTAATAAAATTAAGAAAATTGTGAATATTGAAAACCAAAAGAAAAGTAAAAATGGCAAAATTATAATATATTCTAAAAAATAAAGAAGCCCTGCAAACAATTTCGTAATAAGAGGATGTTGTGACTTGTTGTATTTATTAAGATTTAAGCCAAGAATGTTTTTTTTGGAAATGAATCTGTAAAACTTCCAAACAAAAATAGAATATATAACTACTAAGAAAATTAACAAAAACAAATTAATGAATATCTGGGCTCTTGGGGGAAGCATAGAAAGAAACGAATCGTATATTTCCAAAATTCCTTTTCCAACATTATTCACCACCTCTTCCATGTATAAAATTGGAGATAGTTATTTATAAATATTTCATAAAGTTTAGTTAAATAAAAAAATTGTAAGATTTATATATAATGTTTCTCTTGCCTAAATATGATTGATATTAAACTAATTAGAGAACATCCTGAGATAGTTAAAAAAAATTTAAAGAAAAAATTTCAGGAGGAAAAAATTTCTTTGGTGGATAAAGCGAAAAAATTAGATGATGAATGGCGAAAATTAAAATATCAGGTTGATGGTTTAAGAAGTGAAAGAAATAAGATTTCTAAAGAAATTAACAAAGTCAAAAAGTCAAAAAGTCAAAAAGACACATTGATAAAAAAGGCGAAAAAAATTCCTGGCGAAATTGATAAAATTGAGATTGAAGCAAAAAAACTTAGAGAAGAAATAAGACAAATTATGCTTGAGATTCCAAATATTATTCATGAGTCTGTTCCTATTGGGAAAGATGAATCTGAAAATGTTGAAAT
>JAGLQB010000001.1 GCA_023137045.1 Candidatus Pacearchaeota archaeon | reverse complement strand
AAGAAATCTTTTTTTGATATGATAAAGATTACTAAGAAGAATAAAAACAAAAATGATTGAAGACATAGATAAAATTTTGGCAGATGAGAGGGATATTCCTGAAGAAGAACTCCCTGAAGATATGGGCATTATACAACCAGATGGAAGTAGGGCTTGTATTAACTGGGAACTTAGAGGAAAAGGCTATTCACTTATAAACCAAGATGAAAAAATAGAATCTCTAAGTGATGAAGAACTTTTGAAAGATGCTTATAGGCAGGCAGGAATTCCGTATGGGAAAAAGATAAAAGAGAAAAAATAATTATTTCTCAGCGATAAACCTGATATTTTTTTTAGGCTCAAATTTTTGCTTAATTTTGAATCCCGCTTTTTTGAACAAATCATGAATTTCTTTTTCATCAAATAAATAATAATATCTTTTTCCCTTGTCTCTCCATCTTACATATTTTTCTTTTGGGGAATTTTTGAATTTTTTGGAATCTTTATTCCATACCGCAATGTCTGCTTCTGCTCCTTTTTTTAATACACGAAAAAATTCTTTGATTGCTTTTTCGCGATTTTCTTTTCCTTCAATACAATGGAGAGATGCGATAGCTATGGCAGAATCAAAAAAATTATCTTTGAATGGAAGTTTTGTTAAATCTGAAACAAAAAATTCTGCTTGGATTTTGTTTTTCTTTGCTTTTTCTTTAGCGAATTTTATCATTTTTTCAGAAAAATCAACGAGCCACATTTTTCCTTTATTGATTTTTACAAGGTGTCTTCCAGAACCACTTCCCAAATCAAGAACATTACCTGATTTGTTTTTCAAAAATTCTAATGTGTATTCAGAGGGTCTTGTTCTAAACTTATACCATTCTGGCGCAATTTTGTTCCAAATCTCTTCTTGTAGCATGAATTTTGGAGTATATAAATCATTAAAAATGTTTGGAGATTAAGATATGCATGATCAAACTCAAATTTGGTTGTGATATGGATGGGACTACTTTTGAACAGATGGGAGCATTTTTGCCTTATTATAAAAAATTTAATCCAAATGTGAATTCTATTGATGATTTAATTTATTATGACCCTGAAAAGTTAGGATTTCCGATGAAAGATTTTTACGAGATGCTGAAATCTTTTGAGCATACAAAGGACTTTCTTAATATGAAACCTCTTCCAGGAGCCATAGAATCAGTAAATAAGTTTTATGATATTGGGGGGAAAGTCTATTATATTACTGCGAGAAATTCTTACAAGGGAATTTATCAAGATAGTCTTGATTCTTTGGAAAAAAATAAAGCTAAATTTGAAAAATTGTTTTTAGCATACCCTAAATTAGATTTAATTCAGAAAAAAGGGATTGTAGCCATGGCAGAAGATAGGCCTGAAGAAATATACGAGTTAAGTAAAAATGGAATCTGTTGTATTTGTGTAAATAGACCTTATAACAAAGAAGTAAAAGAAAATGATTTTATAAAAAGATGTGAAGCAAATCAGATTTTTGAATGTTTTATGGATAACTATAGTAAAATTTTGTTAACTTAAATTTTTTCTAAAGCTAAGCAACCTTCTTTTAAGGAAATTTTTTCAATTGTTTTGATTAAAACTTGCTTTACATTCTCAGAATTTTGATTCATTACTTTCTTAATTTCTTCCCATGTTACTGGGACTTCTGTTTTTCTCCAACAATCATAATCTGTTGACATTGCTATGACTGCATATTCAAGTCCAGCTTCTTTTGACAAAATAGCTTCTGGAGCAGTTGACATATTTATCACATCTGCAAATTGTTGAAACATATAACTTTCTGCTCTTGTTGAAAATCTTGGACCTTCAATAGTTACGATTGTTCCAATTTTATGGTGATTTAATTTTAATTCTTCGCAAGAATCATTTAGGTATTTTCTTAGAGTTTTGGAAAATGGGTCTGCCAAACTTATATGTTGAACACCTTGTTTGAAATCTTCAAAGAATGTAGTTTTTCTGTGTTTTGTAAAATCTATGAACTGGTCAGCTATAACAAAATCTCCTGGATGTATTTCTTCTTTCAAACTTCCCACAGCAGTTGTCGCTAAAATATAACTGCAACCTAATTTTCCAAGGGCATAAATATTTGCTAGATTATTTACATTTGTAGGGGTTATTTCATGTTTTTCCCCATGGCGAGAAATGATATAAATATCTTCTTTATACAATGAACCTTTTTTTATTTTAGAACTTCCATACGGTGTTTGAACTTCAATCTCTTCTGTATTTTGTAGAACATCTCCTTTTTCTAATCCAGAACCTCCAATGATTCCTATTCTCATTTTTCTAAAAATTAAAAATAATTTAAAAAGATTACTTAACTCTAAGATACATGTTAAAACCAAAGAAGAATGAAGTTAGAAAGCCGACAAAAACTCTCTCAGGTATTACTCCTGTAGCTGTGATGTTGCCTCCAAGAAAATGTGAGCACGGGGATTGTTTGTATTGCCCTTCATTAAATGTTCCGCAAAGTTATACTCCCAAAAGCCCAGTTGTAATGAGAGCAAAAGAATTGAATTACGACGCTTACAAGCAAGTCAAGGCGAGGATAAATGCGTTTAAAGCTATGCACCATCCAACTGAAAAGATTGAATTAATAATTATGGGGGGAACTTTTCTAGAATATCCAGAGAAATTTCAAAGTGAATTTATCAAAGGATGCTATGATGCGATGAATCAAAAAACATCAAAGAATTTGAAACAAGCTCAAAAATTAAATGAAAAAGCTGAACATCGTTGTGTTGCACTTTGCGTTGAAACAAGACCAGATGTTTGCTCAAAGCATATAGATAAAATGCGAGAATTTGGCGTCACAAGAGTAGAACTTGGGGTGCAAATTATTGATGATAAAATCTACAAGAAAATTCAAAGGGGGCACACTGTAAAAGACGTGATTAATGCAACTAAAAATTTGAAAAATGCTGGTTTTAAAATTGGGTATCACATAATGCCTGGATTACCTGGAAGTAATTTCAAAAAAGATTTAAGACTTTTCAAAAAACTTTTTTCAGATGAAAGATTTAAACCAGACCAATTAAAACTTTATCCGTGTCAGGTAATTCCTAGTTCTGGACTTGAGGAAGTTTATTGGAAAGGAGGATACAAGCCATATACTAAAAAAGAAACAGAGCACATTCTTATTGAAATGTTAAAAGTTGTTCCAAGATATTGCAGAGTTATGAGAGTTATGAGGGAAATCCCTCCAGAATATATTGTGGCAGGAATAATTAATATTGATTTAAGAAAAGATATTGAAGCTGAATTTAGAAAAAAGAATAGTAAATTAAAAGAAATAAGATACCGAGAAATTGGTTTTGCTTTAAGAAGAAAAGAAGTAAATTTAGATTTAGACTTAAAAATTACAAAATACAAATCTTCTGGAGGAAAAGAATATTTTTTGGAAATTGTGAACAAAAACGATATTTTGTTTGGGTTATTAAGATTGAGATTGTTTGACAATTTTGCGATAATTCGTGAGATTCATGTTTATGGTCAAGCTTTGAAATTAGGTGAAAAAGGAAAAACTTCTCAACACAGAGGTCTTGGAAAATGGTTGATGGAAGAGGCAGAAAAAATTGTTAAAAAAAATAAAGTCAAAAAATTGTCAGTGATAAGTGGTGTTGGAGTTCGGGAGTATTACAAAAAATTAGGGTATAAGTTAGATAAAACTTATATGGTTAAAAAATTCTGATAAATTAAGTAAAAAATTACGAAATTTTTATAAACAGAAATTATCTGGAGTATTCAATTCTATGTTAAACATAAAAATACACTAAAAATGGATAAAAAATACTATGGAAATTTTTCAGGATATAAAGGGGAATTATCAGATTTGCCTGCTTTTACTATCTCTACTGATCCAGAGCATATGATTGAAATTGTAGGACATGGTTTTAAAATTGCAGGAGCCATAGTTCCGAATAGAACATCCAATCTTGATAAAATTGAGAGAGAAACAGATACAAAAATTTTTGCTTATTCTGATTTTTATGATAAATTTACACATAAAAAATATTTTATTTCAATGTCAGAAGATTCTTTGTGTAGAAAACTAACTAACATTCCAAGACCAGAAAACAAAGAAAATATTTATTCTTCTTTGTATAATCCATTAAATGAAAAATTTAGTAAAGAAGTTTTGAGCTATATGCAAGATGTTTCAGAAAAAAATAATGGAGCACTTTTTTTCCCATATATGATTTCAGCAGGACTTGATAATCTTGAGAGCATGGCTGGTAATAAATTGAAAATAATATCTCCTTCCTTGAAAACAAAAGAACTTTTGGCAAATAAAGCAGAGATGTATAAGATAATGCAAAATAAAGGAATTAAAACTGTGGAAGGAAAAGTCGTGAATTCTCCAGAAGAAGCTTCAGAAGTATTTTTGCAAAATCGTGAAAAATGGGGAGGAGAAGCTTTTGTATCTGCTGTAAGTGGTGCTGGGGGAGTTGGTTGTTTGCATGCTTATTCTCCTTTTGAAATCAAAGAAAAATTTGGTTATGGTGATTCTGGCCAATTAATAATTACAAAATGGCTCAGAAACATAGATTCTGCTCCCAACATAATGCTTTTTATTGATGATTGTGCGCCACATGTACTAATAGCCACAAACCAAATAATTGAACAAGGTACAAAGTATTATGGGAATTCTTATCCTTTGAAATTTAATAAACAAATGTTAAAAAAAGTAAAAGAAGAAGCACTTAAAGTCGGAGAAATTATGAGAAAACAAGGTTATCGGGGTATTGGTGGCATAGATGGAATTGTTGCAGAAGATGAATTCTACTTTGTGGAAATTAATCCAAGAAAAAATCATTCTGCTGTTGTAAATACTTCAGTGTTAGAAAAATTTAGGCCTAAAAATATGCCTCCTCTTTCTTATCTTGAAGCTGAATTACAGTTATCTAAAGAAAAGAAAAGTTATGATTTTACAGAATGGGTAAATAATTTTGAAAAACAAGATATTTGTTTTGATATGTATCTATTAAAAAAAGAAGGGTGGATGAAATTTATTAAATTCCCCGAAGGAGAAAATGTTAGAGACCATGATTGGAATTTAAAGACCCCTTATTTCGCAAGTTTGCCAAACTTTAATGAAGAAGAGATAATTCTGCCAAAAAGTTATGCTTCTTCAAAAAGTGATGGGCATACAAGAAAAGTAAACGCCGCAGATATTTGTCGTATTGTAAGCACGAATTTAAGTCAGAGATTAAAACAAATTAAAAAAATGTCAAGTTCAATAAAAGAAATTTAAAATGTGTACTATAGGTTATTTTGAACATAATGGAAAAAAATATGCTGGTAAAAACCGAGAACCCGGTAAAAATAGTTTGGACACCCTTGTCATCAGAACAAGACACATAACAAGACCAAAATTATTTTATTTAGGTATTGACCCAGAAAACACAGTAAATCTTGCAAATGAAATTCTGAGAGTAGCAGAAGATAAAAGATACTTTGATTTAGCAGATGACTTGGCTATAAAATTGTATAAATTAGCTCCAAAAGAAAAGTTACCAACAGAGTTAAAGAAAACATTGAGCGAAAATATTTGGGGAGGAATATATTTGAACAAAAATATAGGAATGCCAGCAGCTTCGCCAACAAAGGCAATATTTGTGATTCCTTTTGATGGACCTACAACAATTGGCAACTATTCTCATTATAATTTGGAAAGGTCATGGGGAGGAGTAAATGAAGGTGGAGTGTTTATGCAATCTTCTTCTATAAGACATGAAAACAGGCTAATAGATAGACCATCATATTCAGTTATTACTAATGACATATTGTTGAATTGTGAAAATGTTAATCAAGCAGTAAAATATTTAGAAAAAACCATTAAGAGCGGGAAAAATAAGTCTCCTGGAGGAGCAAACTTTTTGATTGCAGATGATAAACGGCAAGTGATTATAGAATATCTTCCTGCAGATGTGTTGGGTTCAGAAAAGTATAATTTAATTTTTTCCGAGGGAGAATCTAAAGACTTTAGGTCTAATTTTGGTTTGGAATCTAAATTTTTTGAAAGGAAAGGATGGAACTTACAAAATTCAAAGTTTGATGAAAAGGAACATTTTATCAGGTCTATAAATAGATTTTTGGTTTCCCACAAAGAGAGTGGGCCAAATATTTTTTCCTCCCACACAGTTTATCAAGATTTATTTGATGACGAAATTTTAAATGAGATAGTTAACATGATGAACAAAGGAGAATTAATGGAAGTAGGTTTATCTTCTCCAACTCAATTCGCTTCTTTTTATTCCATCTGCACGCACCCAGTTACAAAAAAGGACAACTTTTCTACATATAAAAGAACTTTCTGGAATATGGTGGCGAACTTGACAGATAATAAAGTTTTACTAAGTTATGATAATTGTTGTCAGTCAGGTGCAGAAATTGAAATTGACCCAAAAAAAATAAATCAAGCTCTTAAACAAGCAAAATTTGATAAGGTTTGAATATGAAAAAAATTTTAATTATTGCAGGGATACATGGTGATGAAGTTTCAGCAGTATTAACCGCATATGAAATAAAAGAATGGGTGGAAAAAAATTCTCTAAAAAATATTACTATAATTCCAAGAGCAAATAAAATCGCTTATTGTTTAGGTTTAAAAGAAAATCCTGAAGACAAAAAAAATTTAAACAGAACTTTTCCAGGAAAAAAAGATGGAACTTTTTCTGAAAGGCTTGCGTTTAAAATTTTTAATTTCGCTAAGAACTTTGATTATGTAATTGATTTGCACAATTATGCTAATGGTAGAACATGCTTGCCATTTATTTTGACAGATTTAAAAAAACAGTTCAATAAAGATTTTGCCAATAAAGTTGGATTAAGCTATGCAGTTCGATGCTTAGGAAACAAAGGACAACTTTTTATTGAACTTTCTAAAAAAAATATACCTTCTATGATAATTGAATTTGGGTCTTCTGAAAAAGTTGAAAGAAAATATATTGAAATCGTAAAAAAAGCAGTTATAAATTTTATTCAAAATAAAAAGAATGCAAAAGTGAATTTTATTGATTATAAAAAAATCAAAGCCCCTTCTGCTGGAAAATTTATTTCTAAAGTATGTCTGGGAAAAATTGTAAATAAAGGAGATGTTCTTGGTTTGATGAATAAGAACCAGATAAAGGCAGATTCTTCGGGCATTATTTTAGGAGTATTAAAAGACACAAAAAATTGCAATAAAGAAGAAACACTTTTTGCTGTTGGAAATTTATAATATAATTTATACGCCCCCAACCGAAACTCGAACTTGAAAACAACCTTGCGGTTTTTTTCGATTTTCCCTTTCCGCTTAAACTTTTTTGTCCGAAGTATCGGATAAATGTGTTCTTGTTTCATGACTATCTAACGAACACATTTATAATATACGCCCCCGCCGAGATTCGAACTCGGGTCACAGCCTTACTTCAATCTCCAAAGAAACTGGAGTAATGAAAAGTGCAAGCACTTTACTTTGAAAGGGCTGTATCCTTGGCCTCTAGACTACAGGGGCTGAATATTAATTATCTGAGAGAGAATTAGTTTTTAAAGATAACTAAAGACTATTTTTTTTCTGGAATTATAATCCATGCAAGAAGATATACTAAAATTCCTGCTCCAAAACCAAATATTGAAATCGCCCAGATAATTCTTATTATTGTTGGGTCTATTTTCAAATATTCTCCTATGCCTCCACAGACTCCTCCAATTATTCTGTTCTTCTTACTTCTATAAAGTTTTTTTGTTTTAGTCATTTTTTATAATTTTAAATGAGCCTGCACGGATTTGAACCGTGGACCCCTGCCTTATCAGAGCAGTACTCTAACCAGACTGAGCTACAGGCTCGTTGTTCTGAGTCTGTAGCGTTCTAATCGGTTTTAACGATAGGGGTTACTGTAAGGGGATGTGCCCCTCATGAGCTACAGGCTCACAATATTTGGTAAGATACAGGTTATTTAAAGTTTTTTGCAAACCCAATCTTTAAAAACAATCATTTTTTACATAAAATATGGCTAAAGGATTAAATTACTATTTAAGGGAAGCTTGGAAGAAACCTGACAAAAAAATAATGCGGGAAAGAATGATTGGTTGGAGAAAGTCAGGAGTATTCACAAAAGTAGACAACCCACTTAGATTAGACAGAGCACGAGCACTTGGATACAAAAATAAAAAAGGATTTGTTATAATAAGAATTAGAATTAAACGTGGAGGACATAAACGACCAAGACCAAACAAAGGTAGAAGAAGTAAAAGATTGCATACAAGAAAAACTTTGAAAATGAATTACAAATGGATTGCAGAACAAAGAGTTGCAAACAAATACCAGAATCTTGAAGTTTTAAATTCTTATCAAATTGGTAAGGACGGTATACATTATTTTTATGAAGTTATTTGTGTTGATACAGATAAACCTGAAATAAAAAACGATAAAAAAATAAATTGGATTTGTAATCCTCAAAATAAAAAAAGACCTATGCACGGGTTGACTTCCGCTGGTAAAAAATCTCGTGGACTGAGAAAAAAATCTCATGAACTTAAAGTAAGACCCTCAATAAGAGCAAGAGGAAGAAAAGGAAGATAATAAAATAAAATGGGTGATAAAAAACATTTTACCGAAGAACAAGCAAAAGAAATTGGTGAAAAGCTTGGAATAAAATGGGACAAGTTTGATACTGAACAATTCCGAATGGGAATGGATGTGGAATTAGAACATGGAACTATTGACGCCAATACAAACGTAACAAATGATGACCCACTAATGACAGGAAAAATTGCCTTAGCCCACTTAAATGAATTTTCAGATTATTATACTAGGCTTGAAAAAATGGAAACAATAGCAGAAGAGTTTTGGAAAAACAAAGAGTAAGCTTAAAAACATTTATTTCTTAATAATTTAAGGTGACATCATGCGCTATCTAAAACTTGCTGAACTATATAAAGAACTTTCTGCGACCCCAAAACGTCTGGAAAAAATAGAAATTACTTCTAAATTTTTGAGAAATTTAGGATCATCAGACAGAGAAATAATGTATTTACTTTTAGGAGATATTTATCCAGAATATGATGAAAGAAGAATTGGGATAAGTGATCAATTGGCAATAAAATCCATTTCAAAAGCGACTGGAATAGACATAAAAAAAATAGTGCACGAATGGAAAGTTATTGGAGATTTAGGCAAAGTTGCAGAAAAAGTTATACTGCACAAAAAACAATCAACATTGCATAGTCATATCTTAACTACAGAAAAAATTTTAGAAAATTTAAGAAAACTTCCAGAACTTGAAGGCAAAGGAACAGTAAACAAAAAAATATTATTAATAACCGAACTCCTAACTTCTGCGTCACCATTAGAAGCTTTGTATTTGGTAAGAACCATTATTGGAGATTTGAGGATTGGGGTACAAGAAAGCACAATAAGAGAAGCATTAACAAAAGCGTTCTTTAAAGGAGGCAAAAAAGAATCAGCAAAAATTCAGAACGCAATTGACAAATCAAATGACATTGCAGTAGTTTTTGATGTTGCAAAAAAAGGAAAGCTAAAAGATTTAGAAAAAATATCTCTGCAAATCGGAAAACCAATAAAAGCCATGCTTGCACAAAAAGTAACAACAATCAAAGATGGTTTCAAAGCACTCGGACAACCTTGTGCAATAGAATACAAATATGACGGCTTCAGATTATTGATTCACAAAAATGGGGAAGATATCTCACTTTTCACTCGAAGCTTAGAAAATGTTACAAAACAATTTCCAGAAGTTATTGATTACATAAATAAATATGTAAATGCAAAGTCAGTTATTCTTGATTCAGAAGCAGTTGGCTTTGATAAAAAAACAAAAGAGTATAAACCATTCCAAAGTATAAGCCAAAGAATTAGAAGAAAATATCATATTGACAAACTACAAAAAGAACTTCCAGTTGAGATAAATATTTTTGACATTCTCTATCATGATGGAAAATCTTTAGTAGATGAAACTTTTGAAAAAAGAACAGCAATAATAAAAAGCATTATTAAAAATCATCCTTACAAAATAATCCATGCAAAGCAGATAATAACAAGTAACGAAAAAAGAGCAAAAGAATTCTACAAAAAAGCACTTAGAGATAATCAAGAAGGCGTTATGATGAAAAATCTAAAAGCCACTTATCAACCTGGAAGAAGAGTTGGACATATGTTAAAAATAAAACCAGAAGAAAGAGATTTAGATTTGGTAATCACTGGAGCAGAATACGGAAAAGGCAAAAGATCTGGATGGCTTTCTAGTTTTATTCTTTCATGCAAAGATGAAAAATCAAAAAAGTTTTTAGAAATTGGAAAAGTTGGCACAGGCATAAAAGAAAAAAAAGAACAAGGTATGTCTTTTGGAGAATTAACAGAACAGATAAAACCATTGATTACAGAAGAGCACGGAAAAAAAGTAAAGATAAAACCAAAGATTGTAGTTTCAGTAACTTATCAAGAAATTCAAAAATCTCCCAATTATAATTCTGGGTGGGCATTAAGATTTCCGAGATTTACTGCATTAAGACCAGATAAACCTCTTTCAGAAATAACAACCCTCAAAGAAATAGAAAAAGATTTCATAAAACAAAAAAGAAATTATAGATATGGTTAAAATAAAAATTTTAGGGTTTTAGAACATCGTCGAAGCCTTTATAAATGAATTTTTATTTATTTTTAAATAAACATGATCAATAAAAAATCCAATAGCAGTTACAAAGTTCAAAATATTGTGGCTACAACTTCATTAGGAAAACCAGTTCCATTAACAAAATTAGCAAGAACTCAACCAAATACAGAATATAATCCTGAAACTTTCCCAGGACTTGTTTTAAGAATTAAAGAACCAAAGTCAGCTGTTCTTGTTTTTTCTTCTGGAAATCTTGTATGCACAGGAACAAAATCTGTTGCTCAAGTAAAGGAAGTTATCCAAGCAGTAATCAAACAACTCAGAAAAATAAATGTAAATGTGACAATAAAACCAAAAATTACTGTACAAAATATTGTTGCATCTGGGACCATCAATTTAAAACTTAATTTGAATTTCTTGGCACTAGAAATGGAAAACACAGAATACGAACCAGAACAATTTCCTGGATTGGTATACAAATTAATAGAACCAAATGCTACTTTCCTTCTTTTTAGTAATGGTAAGCTTGTTTGTACTGGAACAAAAAACAAAAAACAATTAGAAGATAGTATGGAACAACTTTTGAAGAACGTCAAAGTTGCTTTGAAGAACTACAAGAAGTAGTTGTTTAATAAAAAATCTCTGATTTTACTTTGAAGAATTACAAGAAATAATTTAGTGAAATTTAAAAACCCCTTTTTCTTTAAAATAAAATGAAGAGAGAGAGATGTAAAAGAGGCATTAAAGTAGGTCTAGTTCAAATTAATTTTTCTAATAGGTGGCTTTACACTTTTATAACAATAGGGATTTTAATGATAATTAGTGTTGGAGTTTATGCTTTGGCTGGAGGAATTGATACAAGCAAAGGGTATCATGAATCAACCCAAGTGAGTGTTAATGTTGGAGGTACTGAAAAAACATTACAAGAAGCTATAGATGGGGGAGATTTTGGCGGAGGTTCAGGTTTATGGACTCAAAGTGGTTCAGATATTTATTATAATGATGGAAAGATAGGAATTGGGACAGATAGTCCAGAATCAAAATTAAGTGTTGGTAATGTTGGGGATTCTACTTATGCAATTTACGGTTATAGTAGTTTTGGAGGGATTCGAGGTAGTTCTGGATATGCCGTAGGTGTTTATGGTCATTCTACTAAAAACATAGGAGTTAAAGGTTATGGTGGTTCTGAAAGTTGTGATTTTGATGCAGTTGGTCCGGGAACAAATTATTGTGCGAGTTCATCAATAAGATGGAAAAAAAATATAATGCAAATTGATGGAGCACTAGACAAAATTCTTTCTCTAGAAGGTGTATATTTTAATTGGGATGAAGAACACGGTGGTAAATATGATATGGGAATGATTGCCGAAGAAGTTGGCAAAATAGTTCCTGAGATAGTTGTTTATGAACCAGATGGCATATTTGCAAGTAGTATTGATTATGGAGCATTAACTCCTTTGTTAGTTGAAGCAATAAAAGAACAACAAAAACAAATAGAAGAGCTTAAAGAAAAAATTAAAGTTTTAGAAAATTAAAGTTGCTTTGAATGACTACAAGAAATAAAAATTTACTCCTAGACAATAATCCTTTTTTCTCAAAAACCATATTCTTTTATATAAAAGTATAAAAGTAAAGTCCACTATTTTCTACCATGACAGAGGGGAAACCAAAAAACGAGGACCTGGTAAATGAAGCAAAAAATTTCTTTGACTTCAACAAAAAACAGATAGGAGAAGCAATTAGAAAGGGAACAAATGTAATTTACATTGATTTCATGCAATTGACAGAATTTTCTCATATACTTGCTGAAGAAATACTTTCACATCCAGAAGATACATTAAGACTTATGGAATTAGCAGTTGAAGAATCTGGATTAATAAATAATGCGAGAATAAGACTTCAGAATCTTTCAAAAAGCCAAGAAATCAAAGTTAGGAATATTCGTTCAAAACATTTAGATGAAATGATTGTCATTGAAGGAATTATAAGACAGGCATCAGATGTAAGACCACAGGTGGTAAATGCAAAATTTGAATGCCCAAGTTGTGGTACAATTATTGCAGTGTTGCAAATAGAGAAAAAGTTTAGAGAACCTTCAAGATGTTCTTGTGGTAGGAGGGGGGGATTTAAATTAATAAGCAAAGAGATGGTTGACACCCAAAGACTTGTTGTAGAAGAATCACCAGAATCATTATCTGGAGGAGAACAACCAAAAAGGATTAATGTATTTGTGAAAGAAGATTTAGTTGAACCAAAAATGGAAGAGAAAACAACTCCCGGAAGCAGGATAAAAATAATAGGCATATTAAAAGAAGTTCCAGTACCATTGCATTCAGGGGGGCTTTCAACAAGGTTTGAGTTAGCAATTGAGGCCAATAATGTGATTCCCATGGAAGAAACCTTTGAAGAATTAGACATAAGCGAAGAAGATGAAAAACAAATTCTTGAACTTTCACAAGACCCAAACATATTCAATAATTTAGCAAGAAGCATTACTCCCAGTATCTGGGGTTATGAGGAAATAAAAAAATCCCTTGTTTTACAATTGTTCGGAGGTGTGCAAAAAGTTCACGCAGATGGTCAAAAAAGTAGGGGGGACATTCATATTTTATTGATGGGAGATCCAGGAGTTGCTAAAAGTGTTACCTTAGGTTTTATGGCAGAAATTTCTCCTAAGGGAAGATATGTGGTGGGAAAATCTGCATCAGGGGCAGGATTAACTGCAACTGTTGTAAGGGATGAATATCTAAGAGGTTGGAGCTTAGAAGCAGGAGCAATGGTTCTGGCAAACAAAGGACTTGTTTGTATAGATGAATTAGAAAAAATGGACTCCAGCGACAGAAGTGCCATGCATGAAGCAATGGAGCAACAAACAATAACCATAAGCAAAGCAAATGTTCAAGCCACACTAAGAGCCGAAACTTCTGTTCTGGCAGCAGCCAATCCTAAATTCGGGAGATTTGACCCCTATCAATCAATAGCACAACAAATCGACCTTCCACCGACACTTATCAACAGATTTGATGTTATATTTACATTAAGAGATATTCCAGATAAAGAGAAAGATGAAAAAATTGCCATGCATGTCCTTCATGAACACATAAAAAAAGGAGAAACAATGCTAATCCCAAGAGAAATTTTTAGGAAATATGTTGCCTATGCAAAACAAAGAATCAAACCAACATTAAGCCAAGGAGCAGTAACAGAAATAAAAGATTTTTATGTAAATTTGAGAAACAAACCAGTATCATCTGAAAGTGCATTAAGACCAATTCCAATTTCTGCAAGGCAATTGCAAGCCCTTATCAGAATGTCTGAAGCTTCAGCAAAATTAAGACTCAGTAACGAAGTCACAGTAGAGGATGCGAAAATCTCAATAGAATTAATGAAATATTATTTAATGCAAGTAGGTTATGATTATGAATCAAAAACATTTGACATCGACAAAGCCACAACTGGAATGATGACATCACAAAGAAATAAAATATTTGCAGTTAGAGATACAATTATCAAATTGGAAAGTAGTTTAGGTAAAATGATTCCTATTGAAGAAATTGAAAAAGAACTTGAGGGAAAATTGACTAAAGATGAAATTGATGAAGCAATAAACAAATTAAATTCACATGGTGAGATTTTTAAACCAAGAAGAGGTTATGTTGGAAGGATGTAAAATGAGACTAAAAGAAATAATCAAAAATTTTTATGAAGGGATAAATTCTATTCAAATTTGGCCACAAATAATTAGTTTAGAAAACATTAATCCCAACTATTCAAACAAATATTCTCTAAACGCACAAAATTTAAAAGCTTTAGGTGATGACTGGAAACAAGTAGAAGAAGATATGAACATGGCTCTTAAAAAATTTGAGGGACAATATAATTAAAATGGCAGACGAACAATTCAAAAGACACATCGCGTTTAAGTTTAGAATAGGGGACCTTTTAATGGGAAAACCTATAATGAATCAAGAAAGATTCTCATTTTTAGAGCTTGGAGATAAAAAAATTGTTAGAGTTAATGTAATTGGAAATATTGTCGACAAATATGAACGTGAAGGGGAAAAACAATATATTTTCTTCACATTAGACGATGGTTCTGGACAAATAAAACTCAAAACTTTCGGAGAAGATGTTAATAAATTCAAAAATTTAAATCAAGGACAAACAGTTCTTGTCATAGGAGTTTTAAGAAATTTCAATAATGAAACATATATTTCCCCAGAAATTATAAAAGAACAAGACCCACAATATTTACTCATAAGAAAAATGGAAATTGAAAAAAACAGAATTGCAAATTCTGAGCCTGCGTCAAAAGGGCAAATAATAGCAGCTAAAGATAAAATTTTAGAATTAATTAAAAATTCAGAGGAAGCTGGAGGAATTGAAGTAGACAAAATAATCATGAATCTTAGAGAAACTTCTCCAGAAATAATTAATCAGGAAATAAAAAAATTAATGGAAGACGGAATTATTTTTGAACCAAGACCAGGAAAAATTAGGTGGCTTGGATAAATTATTTCTTTTTTTTCTTCTTGAAAAGAGCAAATATCGATTTCTTATTAGAGTAATAAGCAAGCCATATTAATATTAATAATCCAACAAGAGACAATAAAAATTTAAGCCAATTATCTGCAAATTTCCAAAAACCAACAACACCCCAGAGAATTATTCCAACTCCTCCACCCATTAAACCTGCTCCAACCGCTTCTAATTTAAATATTAATGTTCCTAAAATAATTATGATTATTCCTAATGAAAGAGTTATCAAAAATAAATTTCTTGAGTAAATTTCTCTTGCTGTTTCATATTCTTCTCTGCAAGTAAAATCCTTATCACAATATCCTTCTGCTTTTAATTCTGCAGGTCTAAAACCTTCATAAACATGCCATTTCCCTCCTAGTTCTTCACATCTTTCAGAGTCATTAATAACTTCTGCTGTTTTAAATTCGTCACAAAAATCTTCATATTCTGGTGAACTATAAAAAACACTAATTCCATAAACTGCGACAAAAATAGTTAAAATAATTATTGCAATTCCTATAACCACATTTTTTATATTCATGCTTATAAAAATAATAAAAGATTTATAAATTGTTGTTTTCACAAATCATTATGGCAAACTATGAAGACATGTTAAATGAAGCTTATGGGAAAGTAAAACAAATAGATACGTCTAGTAAAAGATTTGAAATTCCAAAAGTAGAAGGACATTTTGAAGGAAGAAAAACAATTCTCACGAACTTCTTTCAAATCGCCACACACATAAGAAGAACTCCTGAACACTTTCAAAAATTTATGTTAAAAGAACTTGCTGCTTCAGGGCAAAGAGAAGGAGACAGACTTGTTTTAAATATTAAAGTTCCGAGCACAAAAATAAATCAAAAAATAGAGCAATATGCAAAAGAATTTGTTCTATGTAAAGAATGCCAAAAACCAGATACTGAATTAATTAAAGAAGGCAGATTAAGTTTTATCCATTGTCTTGCATGCGGAGCAAAACACAGTGTAAGAAGCAAGATTTAGTCAAATTTGAGATTTCTTTTTATTGATGTTAATTTGATTGATTGGTCTTATAGACAACAATAAAGAATTTAAGCTATAAGATATTCTTCAGTCAATTCTGTATAATTAATAGACTTATAGACGCCTAATATTCTATCATAGATTTCTTTCAGTCTTCTTTCATCAGATTCTATTTCTTTTTGAAACTCACTTTTTTTGTTTTTTTTCATTTGATTTTTCTTCTGCATCATATATTTTAAAAAAGGGTTGTCTCTTTTTTATCGACGAAGGATAAAAATCACAAATTAATCCTACTCTTTCCAAAAGTTTTAACTTATCAATTAAACTACAAGATAATTTATAAACTTTTTCCTCCATTTTCTTAACATTCAAACCACTTTCCTTCACAATTTCATAATCCATTAAAAATTGATGTGTTGGACTTTCTTTAGTAAATTTAGAAATAATCTTATCAGCTAATGCTTCTTTTTCAGATAAATTTTTTAACATATAATTATGTAACAACGCTTTTGAATGAAGCTCAGTTAAACTTCTTAGCCTAAATAATTCCCCTAATTTTGATGGTTCAACTTCCTCAATAAGTTTTTTAGTTAATTCGGTTAGAAAATATGCTTTATTTTTTTCATTTAGAAAATTATGCTCTCTTACAGTATTCTCTAGAAATTCCGTATATTTCTCTATTGAAAGTAGGGAGAAAGCATTATCTTCATTTTCTTTCCATATTTGAACATCAACAGGAGATAGTGTAGCAGTTCTCCCCATTTCTACTTTAGTTGCTCCAAAAGCAATTAAAGTTCCCCCACTATGAGCATATGTTGCAACTAAGACATTTAATTGTTTACAATAACTTCTAATCATTTGTATTAATCTATAAGCAGTATGTGCTTCTCCACCATGAGTATGAATCAATAAATCCAATTCTAAAAAACCTTCTTTTTTCTTACTTTTTAAAAAATCATCAAAAACACCCTCTAAAGCTTCTATATCATAAGGCAAAATTTGTCCTGCACTATCATTATAAAACATCACTAAAAGGGGTTTTTTTCTTATCTTAGTTAATTCTTTAAAACTATCTTTTAATAATTCAAATATTTTAGGATTAATAATTTTTGGTGAATTTTCTTTTTTTACCATTATATTTATTCTTGCTTACCATATATAAATAAAATTGTGATTGATATATGTAAATTAACAAGCCCAGAACATCAGAACATTTAAAAAACAAAATGTGCATACTAAATTATGGTAAAAGGATATTGTGTCGTTTGCAAAGAAAAAGGTGTAGAAATGAAAGACCCAGAGATTGTGCAGACTGCAAGAGGTGGATACATGGCAAAAGGTATTTGTTCTAAATGTAACAAAACAAAGATGTGTGCCATGATGTCAAAAGACAATGCAGAAAAAGCAATCAAAGATGGAGCAAAAAAATCTTTTTAGTTCTACTTTTGCAAAATGTTTGTAAAAATTACTAGCTCTTGTAGAGAGATTGTTGCTATCTGTGATTTTAATTTAATTGGGAAAAAATTTGGAGAGGGAAAATTTCAATTAGATGTCAAAGAAAATTTCTATAAGGGGGAAGAAGTTCCAGAAGAAAAAGTCATAGACATCATGCAAAATATGTCAAAAGAAGACGCCACATTTAATATTGTTGGAAAAAAATCTGTAAATTGTGCATTAAAAGCAGGAATAATTTCTAAAGAAGGCATTAAAAAAATTAAGGGAATTCCCTTTGCAATGATTTTTTTATAAATTCAATATTTTTTTCTAATCTTTTCCAGATCTTCCTTATTTTCACATAACAATAATTTGTTACAAAATCGTGCACAAAGAATTATTTTTGATGCGCCAACTTTCACGACATAAGGATTCTTTAAATTTCCTTTTTTTAAAATACTGATTTCATTCCCAGGAATAATCTGAAAATCTATTAATCTTTGCCTAAGTCCATGTCCATACTCCCGATCAGTTTCAGCTATTCTTGAAACATAATAAGTTTTTCCTTCATCTGCTAAATAAAATGGAATCTCTGTCATTTTTAATAATCAAGACAATAATACTTATTTAAAAAGATATTTAAACATTTGTTAAGTAAATTAAATACACTTTAAAATGAAATCAAATAAAAAACGAGAAGAACAAGCAATTCCGCAAAAAATTACAAGAGTAAAACTCCCGCGAGGAAAGGAAGTATTAGGAATTATTGAACAAAGACTTGGAGGAAATAAAATGATGGTTGATTGTCTTGACAGCAAATCCAGAAACTGCAGAGTTCCAGGAAGATTAAAAAGAAAATTATGGCTTAGACCAAATGACATTGTTATTATTGAACCTTGGGAATTAGACAATACTAAAGGAGATGTTCTGTTTAAATATCGGCCAAACCAAGTTGCATGGTTAAGAAAAAACGGTTACTTGCAAAAAGAAAAAACTGAATTTTAAATTATCTAGATTTTTAATAAAATGAAAACAATACTATCTGAAAAACTGCCAAGAATATTAAAAAACAAAAAAAGATTAGAATCCAAATTAAATGTTAAAATAACACATAGAGGCAAAGAAGTTTTTATTCAGGGCAAACCAACTGATGAATATACTGCAGGTGAAATTATTGATGCGCTGAACTTTGGATTTCCATTTTCAACTGTTATGTTAATTAAGGAAGAAGATTTTATTTTTGAAGTATTAAACATAAAAGATTACACGAAAAGGCGTGACTTAAAAAGAATTCGGGCAAGAATCATCGGGAAAAAAGGAAAAACATTGCAAACTTTGCATCAATTAACAAAATGTTATTTTGAACTAAAAGATAATCTTGTAGGAATTATTTGCTCTCCAGAATTTCTAGAAAGTGGGCAAGAAGCAACTATATCCATCATACATGGAGCCAAACAATCAAACGTGTATAGTTTTTTAGAAAAACACCAAGTCAAACCAATTGTTGATCTTGGACTGAAAGAATAAATTTAAATATTGGAAAATTTTGACTTGATTAAGTCCCTGTGGCTCAGTTGGTAGAGCGATCGGCTGTTAAGTGTAAATCAAGATTTACTCATCCTATATCTTGAAATCACAGAAACCGATAGGTCGGAGGTTCGAGTCCTCCCGGGGACGTTCATAATATCTTTAGATATTATTTTATTTCTGACGAGAACCTAAGGTTCGATGAGCAATGTTCACGAATCTTTTATCGCCCTTGATATGAGTGAGCTTGCGAACAGTCCTCCCGGGGACGTTTTATTTTTCTAGTACATTCCATTAATTTTTTAAAGATTACTCTCTCTTTTTAATTATGAAACTAAACAACATAATCCGATTACGAAGAAGTGTAAGAAAATTCAAAAATAAAAAACCAAACTGGAGAGATATTCTTGAATGCATAGACGTCGCAAGATATGCTCCTATGGCAGGAAATAATTTTAGTCTTAAATTTATTCTAGTTGATGATTCTGAAAAAATAGCGCAACTTGCTAACGCAGCACAACAATCATTTATCGCAAAAGCAAAATATGTTGTTGTGGTTTGCACTAACCCTTCAAGAACAGTAAATTCCTATGAAAAAAGAGGGGAAATTTATTGCAGACAACAAGCTGGTGCAGCAATCCAAAACTTTTTATTAAAAATAGAAGAAAAAGGTCTTTCAACTTGTTGGGTCGGAGCTTTTGTAAATAATAAAGTAAAAGAAATATTAGAAATTCCAAAAGACATAAATATTGAAGCATTATTTCCAATTGGCTATGAATTTAAAAAACCAGGAACAAGAAAAATGAAAATAGACATGGATAGAATATTATATTTTAACAGATATGGAAATAAAAAAATGAAAAGTCCGAAGAGGATTGATGCTTAAAAAGTTCTCTCAATAAAACTATTTGCGATATCTAAAAAAACCATTGCTTTTAATATCTTTATCTTCAAATAAAGCTTTTTCTATAAAATCTTTATTAAGAACATTCTGTCCTGCAGGTTCTTCTTGACAATTAGGACAATAAAATTTAGGTAAAATTGCAGGATTAATAGTCATAATAAATTTGATCGGAGAATCACAATCATAACAATTATATTTCTCAGAATCTTTATTATGAACTATGATTATATCATTATACAAAAAATATTTATTTTCTGCATCTTCAACAAAAGAAGCACCTTGATAATTTCCCAGACTAAATCCCTTTTGCCACTCCAATTTTTTTCCATCAAATTTCTCTTCAGATAATCGTTTAATTAATAATCCTACATCTTTTTCCATACTAACTAAGATGATAATTCATTTATAAATTTTATTATAATTTTAAAATTCTTCTCTCCAATAATTAAAAATTAATTCTAAAAAAACAAAAAGGGGTTTTACCCCCAAATAAAAAATAAAAGGGAAAATTCCCCATAAAATTTATCTCAAAACTTCAATTCCCAAATCAGACATTTCTCTGGACACAGGAAGAATTTGTTCTTCAACATCCTTACCTAACACATACGGAGACTTAACGCCAGTCATAATTGTTATTACTCTGACTTTTCCTGCAAATTCTTTGTCAATTCTCGCTCCTATGATAACCTGTGCATCTGGGCTTAAGTTTTCAGAAACAGTTCTTCCTATAAGGTCAAACTCTTCTAATTTCAAATCTGGACCACAAGTAATGTGTATTAAAGCTCCAGTAGCACCTTGATAATCCACGTCAAGTAGAGGATGTGTAAGGGCCTGTTTGACAGCTTCTGTAACACGGTCTTGTGTATCTGCTTCTCCAATACCAATAACTGCTACGCCTCCATTCTTCATGATTGCTGAAACATCTGCATAATCTAAATTAATTAAACTCGGAAGAGTGATTGTCTCAACGATTCCTTTGCACATTGTACTTACTAATTCATTAGCAACTGCGAAAGCTTGTTCAATTGGTAATTGTCCAGCAATATCTACAAGTCTATTATTGTCCAAAACTATGCATGTATCTGCCACACTTCTCAACTCCTGTAAAGCAAACTCTGCCTTGTCTATTCTTGCCTTCTCTGCTTCAAAGGGCATTGTAACAACACCGATAACAACTGCACCAGTTTCTTTAGCAAGTTGAGCTATTACTGGGGCTGCACCAGAACCAGTTCCACCACCCATTCCAGCTATCACAAATACCATATCTGAACCTACTATAGATTTCTTAACATCTACTAAAGTTTCCTTTGCAGCTTCTCGTCCTCTATCAGGATTTCCCCCACAACCTAAACCTCTAGTAAGTTCTTTACCAATCAAAATTTTTTCATCAGCTTTGGTCACACTTAAATGAAGTGCATCAGTATTTGCAGCATAAATTGTAGCTCCATTGATTCCTTTATTAAAAAGCCATGTCACTGCGTTACAACCCATTCCACCAACACCAATAACTTTTATACTTGCTTTGCCAGCTCTTAGTTCATCAAAGTTAATACTATGCGTATCTACATTTTCTATTGCCTCTTTTGCAAAATCTAACACCATTTTTTTTTAACCTCCTTTCAGTTATTTCAAAACTTCAACCAATTGAAATGGTTGAATGAAGTAATCTATGATTACTTCTTCTAAATTGTTTAGCACTTTTCTACGAAAAGTTTATATATTTCATACATTTCTAGCTATTGTAAAGAAAGAGATGCCCCATTAGTTAAAATTAATTTGATCTATGTGATGTTTGAATTAATATTAAAAAGTGAGGTGTCTTTTATTTTTAAAAGTTTTTATCTTAGAGACTCTATTTAAAAAATGATAAAGAACTAACATGAATAACTTTCTGTCTTAAATTAATAAGAGAATTAGTAATTATCTCTAACTATAAATTCATTCATTGGACAAAAAGTAGTTCCAAAATCATCTTTGGAAGTTGTTGAATAAAATAAATTACCCCCATAATCTGATGAAGTCGCATCTACATAATAATACTTTTTTCCGTTGTGAGTTGCATAACGCTCAGAGCCATCTAAAGTAATTCCATTTACAAGAGCAATACCCACAATTGCATGATAAGAAGAATAATCATAACAAGGACCAGATAAATAATAAGTATCATAGCCCATTTCCCTTAATAATGCTGTTGCCATAACTGCACTATCTGCACAAAGCCCTTCTTCCTTAACAATGGTTTCCATAGGAAAATTTGCCCAATCAGGAAGAGGTTTATCAAAATCTCTTTTGGCATAATCATAACTAAATGATCTTGAGAATGAGATAACCATCATTAATTTATCTGCATCATTATACCCTTCTGCATTTGCTAATTGTTCCATTATTTGGGCAACCTCTTTTAATTGAATATCTTCTCTACTAATTAGTTTATCTTTTGGCATCTTTTCATAAGAAGAAACGACATCTTCACTAACGCTTATATCAAATTCAAATTTCTTTGTAAAAATTAACCATTCTTTTCCATAACGCCAATCATAACTATAAATTCGTGGTAAATATTCATGAAGAGGATGATTATCATATCCATCTAAAACACTATCTCCATCTGTATCAGAATCAAACCTATCTGTTCCCATTTCTATTTCTAAATAATCGGGAAAAGCATCATTATCGCTGTCATCAGGTTCGCAAGAATGTTGATGGCCGTCACAAGTATAATATTGTGAACAAAATTTATTTTGATATTTTAAATCATTAATACAACAATCAAAAGGGCATTCTGGTTTAACACATTTATTTAAATTTGCATCACATACTAAACCATTAGAACAGCCTGCATCTATGCAACAAGTTTCACTAGTTTCACCTTCATCTTTATAACTATCTCCACAAACAATTGTATAACATCCTAAATTGTCCGACTTTATTCTTTCAGGGGAACAAATTTGATTATTTTTACAAACACATTTAGAAGGAGCATTTAAACAATTTTCTCCTTTATTATATTTACAAGAATTATCTTCTTCAAATAAACTCAAAGAAGATTTTTCTCCTTCTTCTCCTCTTGTTATAGAAGAAGAATTATTTTGATAACTAGAAAATAAAATAACCGAAAGAATAACAATCATAGCAGGAATAATAAAATTAAGATATTTTTTGAAATCCTTATTTTTGGATTTTTTTGCCATTTTAAATTCCACAAGTTATTTCACTCATATCCGTAACTATGTCTTTTACTTGTGGACAAATATCTGAAATAATTTCGATACTTGCAACATCGTCACAACTCACCCCGCCATGATAACCGCTTCCAGAATATCCTGCCCAATAATTTATTCCCTGTATCATACAACTTCCTTTTTGCAATACTATATCTTTTTCATCCATTAATCCGTTCTTTAAAATTATTATAGATTTGACAGCAGTATTTTTATTTGATACAATACAATAATTTACTCCAGCAGTTGCTATTCCATATCCATAAGAAGTTATATCAAATGGTTTTATACTAATTTCTAAACTATCGCAAAACTCTTTTTCTTCTTGTATTCTTTGTAATTCTTTTTCAAGTTCTGCCTGTTTTTGTTTATTTTGAACTTGAATTACAACTACCACAATGAGCAAGATACCAATAACAACCCCTCCCACAATATATCCTAAATTTTTCTTTTTAGTCATTTTAAATAACTTCAAAGACGAATTTTTTAATTATATTATCTTTATATTCAAATTTAGTACAGAATGTTCTGATATCATATACAGAACCCAAAGCTAGCCCTCTAGCTTTTACGGTTTCACTAGGGCTTATAATCTCATCTTCTGAACCATAAACATCTAAATATCCTCTTGCAACCCAATCTCCTCCTTGCCAATTATCATCCCCACATTCATCTATGAACAAAATTCCAACTATGCTATCAACAATAATTATTCTCTTCCCCGTATTTGTAATCTCATAAATAAATTCATCCTCATCTCCGTCATAAGAATTAAATTCTACATCAAAAGAGATTTCTGAATCAAATGTTGAATAAGAATAATCCCCAATAGCTTGGACAGTTGCATCTCCAGATAAAGCCTTGATGCTTAAAGTCCCTCCCTCAAGATAAGGTATATCGGAAACCCTGCAATCAGTACATACTCCAGAACAATAATAATCTGAATAGAATCCATAACAATCCATCTGTACATCTTTTTCAAATTTCAAGTTCCCATCACTTCCATAACCTTTTGCATTAAGTGTCCAATCAGGATAATGATTAGGATCTTCTATTTGAAGTATTGTGATTCTTTTTTCATCTTTATCATAATCAAAGGCTCTTATTCCCACCATTTTGGAAGGAGAGGGTTCACAATCATCCGAACAAGAATTATAATCTTCATCAGACTGACAAATCCCATCTCCACAATATGTTTGTAGCTTTTTTGGTTCTTCATCACCATCACAAATTCCGTTAGAATTTTCATCTAAACAACAAGAATTACCAACTTTAATATGAGGAGCATTGCAAATAACATCATTATTAACATTGGCAGCAATAATCCAAATAATCAAAACAGCAATAATTATTCCTCCAAGAACAAACCATAAATTATTATTTTTCTTCTTTGCCATCTTATTTTTTCATAAAAATTTTAAGTCCCTCTTTTCCAAAATATACTACAAGACCCATAAAAATTCCAACGATACCTATAGTAAGTCTTGTGGCACTTATTGGAGAAATATCTGTTTTTAGAGGACCAAAATTAAAGACTGTTTGTTGAATTAAGGGGAAAGCACTAAATAAAATAATAGCACTTATAACAATTATGGCCATTCCTATTATTTTTAAAGGGTCTTTTTTCTTCTTTGTCATTTTTACTCCTTACACCTCCGATAATCATAAGAACATTTTTCCTTACAAATACTGCTTAGTATTCCAGTTCCACAAGCATGATTACATTCTTGAAATTCCCTCTCACAAGGGTCTATTGCTTTTTCTAATGCTCCACTTTGAACAATAATATATGCTCCTATTCCCAATAAGATTAATAAAATTATGATAAAGACGGCAGCTCCACCTTTTGCTTGTTTACTTTCTATCATTTACCTATGCGTGAAAAATAATTAATAAAGCTTTCGTTTACCTGTAAATGAAACAAAATGAGAGTTAGATATGTTAATATTTCAATAACAGAAGATTTAGCAAAAAAGATAGATGAATATGTTAAAAAGACAAAACAAGGTTATCGTTCTAGAGCAGAATTTATTTCTGAGGCAATTAGATTAAGATTAGGGATTATCAAGAGTAAGAAGAAATCTTAAATTAATTTGCTCAATTTCTCAATTTTCATCCAACTTTTTTTCAGTTTCTTATTACTTTCATCAACAATTATTTTCAAAAATTCGTCGTCCACAAGAATCTTTCCAGAATTAATAATCGGGAACTCTAATCTTTCAGTACTATTCAATTCTACAATAAATCTATGCTTAAAAGAAATTAACCCGAACTTTTTCCACCCAGCCAATTTAACATTATTATAAAAATTCTGGGCATCCTCCAATGTTCTACAAGCAACATGCAAAGCACAAGGTTCTAATTTGAACTTAACTGATTTTTTATTTTTTTTAGATATAACTTCTAAATCTTTCTTAATCTGATTAAAGGAAATCAAATCATGATAAACATTGAAAAACAAATCACTTTCTTTTTTATCTTGATTCACCATCAAAACAATTCTTCCAGAACATGAAGAAGTTGTATAATAATTATCCAAAGAATTTATCTTCATACATAAATCACTAATTTTTTTATCCCAACTTTGCTTTGGATTGACCACGCTTGGACGATTCAATAAAAGACTTTGTCTTGCCTTTGAAGATTTATCTTTTTTAGACAGCACATCTTCTTTTCTTTGAAGAAAAATATCTCTAGGCATTTTATTCTTTCACCAAAATTTTAGCTTCAATGCCTTCTTCTTCACACAAATTACAAAATTCTTGGGCATCTTCTTCACTTCCAACAATACTTCCATAATGCATTGGAATCGCCAAAAATGGTTTAATTATTTTGGCAGCCTCTACAGCCTCCTCTGCCGTCATTGTAAACCTTCCTCCAACAGGAAGCAAAGCTATGAATTTTTTATCTGATTGTTTGTAACCAGTAAGTCTTTGCATTTCTGGGATAACATCAGTATCCCCTGCATGATAAATAAGAACGCCATCTATTTCAATTAAATATCCCACCCAACATTCATCCTTAGAATGAAAAGGCTTATCAACATTATACGCCGCCAAAGTAGAAATCTTAATATCACCATAAGTCAATTGCCGCCCTGGTTCAATAATTTCTATTCTAATAGGCAAATCAAATCTTGTTATCTTGCTCTGACAATCTGCAGGTATAACGATTTTCGTTCCATCCTTAATAATTTTGTTCATATCTGCCACACTGCAATGGTCATAATGACTATGAGTTATCAAAATTAAATCAGCTTTCTCAGAATCAGCTTTTATATTATATGGGTCAACATAAATCACTTTGGAATTCTTAATCAAAAAACCTGAATGCCCCAACCAACTAATTTCAACTGTATCTATTTTCATAAAAATCTCCAAATATTTAAAATTAAGGACTTGTTCTCGTCATTGTTCTTGGGAATGCAATTGCGTCCTTAATAGTATCTAATCCACAAATCCATTTTATCAATCTTTCTGTTCCTAAGCCATAGCCACCATGAGGCACAGCTCCGTATGAATGAATATCAAAATAATGCGAATAATCTTCTAATTTTTCTCCTTTAGATTTCAAAGATTTTTTTAGTTCTTCTATATTAATATCTCTTTCACTTCCACCAATTAATTCTCCATTTGCTTCAGGTCCCAACATATCAAAACATCTTGCAGTTTTAGGATTTTTAGGGTCTCTTGGTTTGTAAAAAGCCATTACCTCTTTTGGATAATTAGTTACAAATACAGGCGTGTCATACAATTCCATAAACTTCTCTTCTTCAATTGTCCTTAAATCCTTCCCCCAAGAAACCTTCATCTTTTTCTTATCCTTTAAAATTTTCAACACTTCATCATATGTAACACGGGGGAATTTCTTTTTCAATGCCGGTCCCAACTTTTTAATATCTCTTCCCAAAAATTCTAATTCTTCTTTATTTTTCTCTAAAACTTTTTTTAAAACATACTTAGTCATTTCCTCTGCATAATCCATAATCTCATCCAAATTAGCCCACGCAATCTCCATTTCTGTATGCCAATACTCAGTCAAATGACGAGAAGTTTTTGATTTTTCCGCCCTAAAACTTGGTGCAATACAATAAATTTTTTCTAAAGAATAAATCGCAGATTCTGCATAAAGTTGCCATGTCTGTGCCAGATACATTTTTTTCTTAAAATAATTAATTTCAAACATAGTTGGTCCTTCTTCAGCACCACCGGGAATAATAACTGGACTTTGAAATTCATAAAATCCCTTGCTCCTAAAATACTCATGTAAAGCACCTGTAACAGTGCTCCTAATTTTCATAATTGAAATCATCTTCCGACTCCTTAACCAAAGATGTCTTCTATCTCCAAGCAATTCTTCATTTAAACTTTTATTAATGGGAAACTTATCAGAAAGACCAATTATATTTATTTTACTAACTTGAATTTCATAACCTGTAGGAGCACGACTATCTTTTTTTATTGTCCCAAAAATTTCTACAGAAGTTTCCACTTGAATTTTATCAATCTCTCCCCATTGTTTTTCAAACTTCTCATGGGGCAAAATACATTGAATCGTGTTTGTAACATCTCTTAAAATAAGAAACTTAAATTTATTTGAACCTCTTTCTCTAAACACCCAACCACGCACAGCCACTTGGCCTCTTCCTTTTTTCATAGCTTCATTGATTGATATAAATTTCATGGGGTTAATCTCTCCCTATCTCTTGGAAACAATGTAACCTCACGAATATTTGAGATTCCAAGAATTAACATAGTCAGCCTTTCAAGACCAAGTCCCCAACCTGCATGAGGAGGTGCACCAAATCTAAAACTGTCAATATATGATTTAAAATTTTTAGGGTCAAGGTCTCTTTCTCTTAATTGTTTTTCTAAAATTTCTGGAATATGAACTCTTTGACCGCCAGAAGTTATTTCCATTCCTTTGTAAATTGCATCAAACCCATGCGATAACCCATCTCCTTTTGGCATAATATAAAATGGCTTTCCCTTTATCGGCCAGTCATGGACAAAAACAATTGTATCCAAAAAAAGTTCTCCAAACTTTTTTTCACCCTCCAAAGTTATATCTTTAGTTTCTGTTTTAATGTTATTCTTTTTTAAAATCTTATTAGCTTCTTCAAAAGTTAAATATTTCACTTTGGGAACTTTTAATTTTACACCCAATAATTCTAACTCTTCTTTATTTTTTTCCATAACTTTTTTGATTATGTATTGCACTGCCTTTGCCATTATATCCATCACTGTAAATTCGTCGGCAAAAGCCATTTCAAAATCTAATTGTCTTGCCTCATTTAAATGCCGAGATGTATTATGTTTCTCAGCTCTCCAAACAGTAAAAATTGTAAAAACTTTTTCAGCCGAACAAACAAGCATTTGTTTATATAACTGACAACTTTGACTCAAAAATGCCTTTTTTTCAAAATATTTCAATGCGTATAATTCTGTGCCTCCCTCAGAACTTGCACTAATTATCGAAGGGAAAACTGCTTCCATAGCACCTTCATTTATCATGAACTCCCGATATGCCTGCATTATTGTTGACTCAATTTTGAAAATAGCATAAACTTTTGGTTTTCTTACATCCAAAAATCTATAATCTAATCTTTTAGAAAATGAAGTTGTGGTTGTTTTTTCATTCAAGTGGATAGGAAGTTTATCTGCCTTACTTATCAAAGTCCAGTCAGTTACTTCTATCTCCAAATCATCTCTAGCAAATTCTGCTTTCACATTTGCTTTTTTAACTTTCCCATAAATTTCAACTACTGATTCCAATGTTAATTCAGAAATTTTTTTCATGAGTTCCTTATCTTTAATAATACATTGAATCATTCCAGAAGAATCCCTTAACAAAATAAAAGCCATTTTAGAAAGAATCCTCAATTCATAAATCCAGCCCTGCAAAAAAACAGATTCTCCTGCTTTTACTTCTCTGATATATTTTCTTTCCATTTTAAAATTTATGCAATATACTTTTTAATAATTTCCATTGCTGTCCTTCCATTAATTCGGCTTGCGTACTCTTTCATAACCAATCCCATATAAGCTTTCTCTGAAAGTCCTGGTTTTTCTTTCATAATTTTTCTAATTTTTTCTTCAATAATATTACTATCTTCCTTTTCAAACATAATCGCATCTTCTAATTTCTTGCCCTCAACAATTCGTATTAAAACTTGCTTAACTTGCTCTTTAGAAATTTTTTTATTCTTTAAAGACTCCATTACAAATATTAAAACATCCTTCCCAAGAATTTCTTCAACTTTATCTAAAGAAAGATTTGCACGACGCGCTATTTCTTTTGGGAACATCAGAAGAATTTTTCCAATCAACAAAGAATTATCAAAAATATCTAGCAACTCTCTAAACTCGTTTATTTTATTTCTTTTAAGCAACAATCTAATCATTTCCTGATTTAATCCTTTATGCATTAATTCTTTTTCAATCTCGCTTCTTAATTTAGGTAAATCTCTTTTTGCTTCATTAATCAAATTTCTTGAAATTTTCAATAAAGGCAGGTCTGTTTCAGGATACATCCTCGCTGCTCCAGGCATTGGACGCAAAAATTTACTTCCCCCATCAGGCAAAGAATTTCTGACTTCTGGCTCCCATTTTTTTCCTTGCTTAATTAAATCAGATTGTCTTTTAATTTCATTATTTATTGTCTTCACCATAACTTTTGGATTTTGAAATCCTTTAATCTCAACCCTCTCTCCACCACTTATAGAGATATTAATATCTTGCCGTATTGTTCCCAACCCACGTCTGACTTTACAACTTCTCAAAATATCTCCCAAACACAATGCAACTTCTTTTGCTTGCTCAGGAGTTTTAATATCTGGAGCAGTTGCGATCTCCACCAAAGGAATCCCCAACCTATCAAGTCTATAAATTTCAGTATTTTCGCTTTTATCAATAATCCTTGCAGCATCTTCTTCAAGAAAAATTCCTTCAATTCCAACCCTCCCTTTATCTGTCTCAATATAACCATCTCTTGCAATCATAACAGTTCTTTGAAAACCGCTAGTATTTGAACCATTAATCACAGTCTTTCTCATAATCTGGGTTAAAGGAAAAATTTTAGCATGAAGTAAAACAGAAATCTGTAAAGCAATCTTCAAAGCTTCCATATTTATCTCATGAGGTGGCTCTTCATCTAACTCCACTAGACAATTAGTGTCATAACCCTGATAAACAAAATCCTTATTCAATGATGCTTGATATTCTGCTGCCACATCAACATTCCCAGATTCTCCTGCCACAACATGGAGTTTTCTCTTAATTTCAAACTCTGGTTCATCTCTCCTCAAAATAGAAGGGCAATTACAAAATAATTTTTTAGTATCCAATTGCTGATGAACCTCAAGACCACATTTTAATCCTAACTTTTTATAATCTAATTTTTCAAGCATAGACTAAAATAAAGAAACATATTATATAAAATATTTGAATATTAAATCAATAGAAAAGTAACTTAATAGTGGTAAAAAAGAGAAGCTTTAAAAAGAATAGAGGTTTATGAATATCATGGAATTACAAAAATTTAAAAGAAAAAAATTGAAAGATTTACTTGCAACAGATATAGAAAATTTACAAAATACTTTATCAGAACAAGAACTTTTTTTTCTAATAAGCCAAAAATTAAGAGGCGGGACAGGAAAAATTTACAAAAATTTTGAACAAAAATTGCCATCAGGAAATTATCAAGAATTAGAAGTTAATGATTCAAAAGATAGCAGAAGGATAATCATAGATATGGATAATTTTATTTTGTACGCTACAAGAGACCATTACAAAACAATAAGCTACGCTGAAAACCCTTTGTGGGCAAATAAATAAAAACATTTATAATTGTTATTTCCTAAATTAGGTTATGAAAAAAGAGGGAAAGAAAAAAAAGATTAAAAATTCACATTCTAATGAAAAAAATCATTTTATCAAGCTTGGACGTCCAAATTTTAAAGCCTATAGAACTGTTGGACAAAAAGCATCAGATTTTCTAACAAAATGGGCTGGAAGTTGGTATTTTATATTAGGATTTTCAATTTTTCTAGTGCTCTGGATTATTCTAAACACCTCTTGGATTATCCTAGGAAAAAAGTGGGATCCAAAACCATTTATTCTTCTTAATTTAATTTTATCTTGCCTTGCTGCAATCCAAGCCCCAATTATTTTGATGAGCCAGAACAGACAATCCCAAAAAGACAGATTAAAATTAGAATATGATTATGCTATAAATAGGAAAGCAGAAAAAGAGATTAGAGAAATAAAAAATATGCTAATAAACGGAAAAAAGAAGAAATAATTAATTCTCTCTTTTAAAATATTCAATTGTTTCTTTTAATCCTTCATCTAAATTGTATTTTGGTTTCCACCCTTCTTTTAATAGATTACTCGCATCCAAACAACTTCTCATCTGCTCTCCTTTAATTCCTGGAGTATGAATCATAGAAACATTTGCATCCATAACTTTTTTAATTTTTTCGTAGAGATTATTAACACTTGTTTCTTTACCTGTCCCAACATTATAAATTCCGGAAAAATCTGTAGCAAACATATTCGCATTAGCAACATCTTTAACATAAACATAATCTCTTGTCTGATTTCCTGAACCAATTATCATTAGTTCTTCTTTAGAAAGAATTTTATCCATAAATATCGCAACAACTCCTGCCTCTCCTTTATTATTCTGCCGTGGCCCATAAACATTACTATATCTTAAACAAGTATAATCCAAACCATAAATCTTTTTATAAAATTTAAGATAATTTTCAATAGATAATTTTGCTATCCCGTAAGGAGAGCTTGGCTCCTCTTTCTCTGCTTCAGAAGTTGGAATTTTGCAACCATCTCCGTAAATTGCACCACCAGTTGAAGAAAAAATTATTTTCCTAACCTTATTTTTTACACAGTTATCTAAAAGATTTAAGCTTCCAAAAATATTCACATTAGCGTCTTCAATAGGATTTTTCATAGACTCCCTTAAATTTATTTGTGCTGCCAAATGAAAGACATAATCTGGATTTTCCTTTTTAAAAATCTTAGAAATTTTTTTGTCCCTTATATCAATCTCATAAAATTTTGTTTTTTTATTTAAATTTTTTTTATTCCCTGTTGTTAAATTATCTACAACTATTACTTCCAATCCATTAGTAATTAAAGAATCAACCACCCAAGAACCAATAAATCCCGCCCCACCAGTAACTAATGCTTTCTCCATATTAGTTTTTTAAAATTAATGCTTATAAGCATTGAGTATTATGCCTCTAACTTGTCATTCAACTCGTGGCTAAAATTTTCTAACATTTTTTTCTTTACCATCTCTTTATCTTTTGCCCATTGCTTATGTCCCAAAACCCAACCAAGTTTAACAAAAGCAGTTTCTGAAAGCATATCTTCTAAATAAATAACCCCAATTTTCACTATTCCTCTTCCACTAGAATAAACCCAAGGATTAAGTCTTCCGTAAATTGTTTGAGCAGTAGCACATACAATCAAACCCTTCGCCTGCACATCTTTGAGTTTTTGTATCCAATTCTTTCTTGCTTTTTTCGTCGGGACATGTCCTAATCCAGACATTTCCAACACAATTCCTTTATACTTTTGTTTCAAATAATAATCCAAAATAGAAGGGTCTTGTCCAGGATAAATTTTTACCAAAGCTACCTTCTCTTCAAACTTTAAATCTAATTTAACTTTATTTTTATTTCTAATTTTATAACTTGAAATTTTTTCAATTTGGTTTGGAAAAATTTTCGCAAAAGGTTTATCATTAATAACTTTAAATGCGTCTCTTTTTGAAGCGTGCATTTTTCTAACTTTGGTTCCAGGCATTGCATAACAATAATCATCATTAGAAGAAGCATGCCCAACAATCATAACTTCTGCCATATCTGAAATTGCTGCTAAAGCAGAGCATTGTAAATTTAAATTGGCGTCACTACTTGCTCTGTCAATACTTCTCTGGCTATAAGTTAAAACAACTGGCTTATTCAAATCTTTCAGAAAAAAACTCAAAGCAGCAGAGGTATAATGTAAAAAATCAGTTCCATGAGTTATTATTAGTCCACGAATATTATTATCATTCAAAAGCTTTGTCGCAGCTCTCGCAATTTTTTGCCAATCCTTAAAATCCATGTCTTCAGAAGCTTTCATAAATGGCATTTCAAGTTTCATTATATTTACTTTCTCAAACAATTTGGGATAAAATTTAAAAAAGTTTTCTGGTGTATCCAAAGGATCAACTCCCCCTGTTTTAGGATTCAAACGAGAAGCAATTGTCCCCCCAGTAATAATCATTGCTATGCTCGGTTTCTTAGAATCTTTTTTTAATTCAATTTCTTCTTTTTTAGCCAGAGCTTTTTTCAAAACTTTTACATCCAATACGTCCTTTTTCTTAAATCCAATATTATAACCAGAATTAAGTTTAAGCAAAATAATTCCTTTTTCAGGATTTTGTAAAAGCGTTCCTTCATAGATTTCCTTTGTTAAATGAACTTCCACATAATCTCCAAAACTTGGTTTATTTACCATGAAAAAAAGAAATGAAACAGATATAAAAATATTTGCAAATATAAAAATCATGGGCTTAGAGGGAGTCGAACCCCCATTACTCGGTCCGAAGCCGGGCGTCCTGTCCATTAGACTATAAGCCCAAAGTCTCAAAAATTTATTCTGAGCTAATAAAATGAATAAAGTTAGGTTTTTATATGTTAATATTTTAGTAAATAAATGACATTAAAAAGACATCACAAAATAATTCTCAGTGGATTCACTTCAGTCATAGTTATTTTTATGATAGTCAGCAGTATTTTTTTGTATTCCCTTTTTATAAAACAAAACTTAGAATACAATTCATTAAATAACAAAATTTCTAAATTAGACGAAGATACTCAAAACAAGATAAATGTCATTGCAGAAAGTTTAATACAAACACAAGAACTTGCAGAAGAGAGTCAGGAAGCACTTCAGTTAGAAATGAATTTACTAAAAGCATCTGCAGGAGAAGATTTCTCAGGGATAATTGAAGATGCAGTAAAATCTGTTGTGATAATAAAGACTTCAGGGTTAGGGACAGGATTCATAATATCCGACGACGGTTATGTTGTAACAAACTACCATGTTATAGAAGGTGAGATACCTATTCAAGCAATAACTTATGGACAAGATACAATGAATGCAGACATTATAGGTTATAACGAACATTTTGATGTTGCTTTATTAAAAATTTCAGGAAGTTATAATAGACTAAGATTTGGTGATTCAGATGATACTCAAATTGCAGAAAAAGTCATTACAATAGGACATCCTCGTGGGTTGTTTTTTTCTGTCACAAGTGGGATAGTCTCAGGTGTTCATAGAAAAGGGATAAATAGTGCAGAAGCATATGTACAGATAGATGCACCATTAAATCCTGGGAATTCAGGAGGTCCATTAATTAACACAAAAGGCAAAGTTATAGGAATAAATAATTTTAAGGTGGCAGAAGGAGAAAGTCTTGGATTTGCATTAGAATCAAATTATTTAAAAAACATTATTAATGAAATTTCAGGACAGACTTTAATATCTTAAAATGGCAAAAAAAAATAAAGAAGGATTGACAATAAAAAAAGAAGAAAATTTTAGTGAATGGTATCAACAACTAATTTTAAAATCAGAATTAGCAGATTATAGTCCTGTTTCTGGCTCTATTGTTTTTAGACCAAGATCTTATCAAATATGGGAAAAAATTCAGAAAACAATTGATAGTGAATTTAAAAAAATTGGGGTTCAAAATTGTTATTTCCCGTTGTTTATCCCAGAATCTTTATTATCAAAAGAACAAACCCATGTTAAAGGTTTTGCTCCAGAAGTTGCATGGGTAACTCAAACTGGAAATACAGAACTAAAAGAAAAACTTGCAGTAAGACCAACCAGCGAAGCGATTATGTATGATTCTTATTCAAAATGGATTAGGAGTTGGAAAGACCTACCTTTAAAATTGAACCAATGGAATAATGTAGTAAGATGGGAATTTAAACACGCAGTTCCATTTTTACGAACAAGAGAATTTTTATGGAATGAGGGGCATCATGCTTATTCAAATGCAAAAGATTTAGAAAAAGATAAAAAAGCTATCTTAAAAATTTATTCAAATTTTCTCAAAAATTACATGGCACTTCCAGGATTAATTGGAGAAAAAACAAGTAAAGAAAAATTTGCTGGAGCAGAAAAAACATACACCATAGAATTAATATTGCCCAACGGAAAAGCGATTCAGGGTCCAGATTTTCACGATGACGGACAAAATTTCGCCAAAGCATATAACATTAAATTCAAAGACGAAAATGGAAAAGAGCAGTATGCTTATCAAGCCACATATGCGATAACAACAAGAATGCTGGGAATTATGTTCGCAATACATTCAGATGATAAAGGATTAGTTATCCCACCAAAATTAGCAGAAAATAAAATAGTCATTGTTCCAATCTTTGCAAAAGACAATAAGAAAAAAATAATAGGGCAGGCAAAAAAGTTGGAAAAAGAACTTCAACATTTTAACCCAATACTAGATGTTAGGGAAGGATATTCTCCAGGATGGAAATTTAGTGAGTGGGAATTGAAGGGTATACCTATAAGGATTGAGATTGGTCCAAAAGATATTGTAAAAAAACAAGCCATTATTGTAAAAAGAAATGATGGGAAAAAACAAATTGCTAAAATTTCAAATTTGAAAAAAATAATTCCAAAAATTTTAGACGAAATACAAAATCAACTTCGTACAAATGCGGAAAAGTTATCCAAATCAAAAATAACAAAAGCAGATAATTTAAGTGAATTACAGAAAGCAATAAAAAATAAAAAAATTGCACTAATTCCATTATGTAAAAAAATTGGTTGTGAAAATGAAATTAAAGACGCAACAGGTGGAGCAAAAACTCTTAATATTCCTTTAAAACAAACTAGCATAGATAATAAAAAATGTATTTGGTGCAAGAAACAAGCAGATTACCATGTCTATGTCGGGAAAAGCTATTAACTGATAGAATATTTTTCTTTTGAAAAAAATATAATTTTATTCCACCAACTCAAGAAGCTTCTCTCGGAATTTTTCTATATCTTCTACATTAATTTGTGCTCCAACTGCATCTTCATGCCCACCACCTGTAGCCCCTTCCAAATTTTTAATGGCTTCCAAAATTTTGTCTTTTATCTTTTTGCCTCTAACAGAAATATTTGCTTTTATCCCTTTGAAATAAAGAACTACGATAATTTTCTCTGGAAATCTATAATTCAATTCATTTGCTAAATCACTGCTTATACTCATATCACCTCCATATTGAAAAAACAAAACTTTTTCTGAATCTACTGAAATTTCTTCTGCTTTAATTAATAATTTCTGGTATCTTCTATCAATCTGGTCAAATCGTTCATGCATTGTATAATTCTTGCTGGTTTTTTCCAAAACTTCGTAAGGAGTTTTAACTTTCATTAAAAATTTCAACATATTTATCACATTGGTTGTTTTGTCTTTCAACGCAAAACTAAATAATTTTACAATCTTTCCAATTTGAGAATTATAAAAAATCTCAAAAGCACTTTCTGACTTAATTGACAATTCAGGATAACTTTTTTCAAAATCAGAATAAAAATCTGGCACAAATTTGTCTGAAATACCTCCAACTACTGCGAGCCATAAATCTTTTTTGTTATTATTTATCTGTTGACAAAGAACAGTCACAGGTTCATTATGTTTGTCTTTGTTAAATAAAGGATTATAATAATGCACAAAATCTGGAATCTGTTTTTTGTCTATAGTGTGATGGTCTATCCAAACTATTGGCATATTAATTTCCTCAACTCTTTTAAAAAATTCTTGGGAAACCACTGGCTTATCTAAAATAAAAATATAGTCTGCATTTAATTCATTAACCTTCCTAAAATAATCTTCTGTTAATTCTGGGAATGATTTAATTGGTACTCCTTTTCCTCTTTCAATGTATCTTTGTAATAAAAGAAATGAACAAAGACCATCAGGATCATTATCAAAAAAGAATACTGGATTTTGAGCTTTATCAAGATGCTGCCTAATTTCATCTATTTGTTTTTTAGTTAACATGATTAAAGTGAAAATTATTAATATATAAGTCTTATGCAAATTCTATCAAAATTTTTTTCCTATCAAAATTTTTTCTTTTAAAACATCCAAATCTTGAACCAAGGAATTAACTACATCTTTATTTTTAAGGACATTCATCAAAGAATCCACCTCTGCATTAAAAATTTGATTAAAAACTTTAAAATTGTTTATTAAAGATTTAATATCCTTACTAGACAGATTTGTTTTACTTAAAATCCTTATACCTCTTGGAAAAATTGATTTATCATGAACTTCCTCAAAAAGAATTTTTGAAAGATTGGAAACCTCGAGCAATGTATCAAAATCAATATTTTTAAGGATATTATCTGGATGGGAATATTTTGATTGAAAATAATCCATTAATACCATTTGTCTTTCTTTATTAAGATTCTTTGTCAATTCCTTTAGTCTCATACTCATAATATTTCCTTCTTTACCTAACTCAACTAAATATCTTTTAACCACATCTGAAATCCTCCTTATCATCTCCATCCTTTGTAAAACTTCGCAAACATCACTTATTGTTACTAGATTATTTATTTCCAAGATATTAATATTAATCATTATATCGTTAAGGATATCCTTTTGCTTTTCTAAAATTTGTAAGGTTTCCGCAGCCCTTCTTAAAACTTCTGAACTTATTTCTAATTCATACTTTACATGTTTGTAATAAATAGTAATTTTATTTTTTCTTTCAGACACAGCAATAACAATCGTCTTTATTTGGTTCGCAGTTCTTTCTGCCGCTTTATGTCTTGTCCCTGTTTCCTTTGTTGATATACTAATACTTGGAAAAAGAAGGGTATTTGCATATAGAATTTTTTTTAAGTCCTTTGAAAGAATAATCGCACCATCCATCTTAGCAAGTTCTACAAGTTTTTGGGAACTAAATTTGCAATTAACTTTAAAACCTCCTTCAAGAATTTTAGAAAGTTCTGGGGCATCAATTGCAATTAACGCGCCCATCCTAGCTCTTAAAATATCATCAAGAGCAGAACGAATAGAAGTTCCGGGAGAAAACATTTTTAGAACATTAATAAAATCATCTTTATCCTTACTTGCAATTTTTTTGGAAATTCCATTCAATATTTCTTGCATAAAAGTAAAAATTGCTTCAGATATATAAATTTTTACCTAAATTAATCAAAAATTTTCTTTAATTTCAGTTTTCAACTTCTTGTACCCAAAAAAATCTGTTGTATAATTATACGCACCAGCATTTAAGAAAATAATTCTATCTCCAACTTGGGGATTTTGCAATTTAACTTTGTATCTAAAAATATCATCTCTTGTTGGGCTATTTCCCTTAAGCAAATAATATTTTCCACCTTCAGACTCGTTCAACTCTTTTTCCACTAACATTCTCATATCCAATAATACCGCATCCAATGCACAATTATATACTGTGGTATTAAGAATAAGATTTCCATCATAAATTTGGATGATTTCTGTTTGAAGCTTTATACAAGGTCCTGCTAAAAATCTTCCTGGCTCAATATAAGATTCAATTTCGTGCTGTTTAAGAAATTCTTTTGCATTGATTATCTTTTCAAAAATATACGGCAGAATTTTTGAGATGTAGCTTCTATATTCAGTTGGGAGGCCCCCCCCAAAATTAAAAAAATTAATTCTTTCCAAACTCTCCTTTGTTAAAGAGTCTTCAATTTCATCTTTAATTTCCCACTCACTTGTATTCTGAGATTTTCTATGAATATGAATTCCTAATTTGCCAATAAGAGGATTATCCTCAATATCTTTAATTATTTCATTTACTTTTTTAGAACTCATCCCATAAACAAAATATTTCCCAGAACCAATTCTATGTTCCTGGAATTTCATTCTTAATGAAAGATTAATGCGAACCCCATCTTTTTTTATTGCATTTAAAATTCTCTCTAAATCTATTTCATTATCAATAACCAAATTCCTTACACCTTTTTTCAGAATCTCTTTCAGTTCTTGTTCAGATTCTGCCTGAATAAAAAACCAAATTTTTGATTTATCTTTAATCATATCAATTTCTTCTTTAGCATGAATTGAAATATCGCAATCACAAATTTCTTGCAAAACATTTCCAACTTCTCTGTTTGTTTTATAACTATAAGAAATTTTTAACCCCAAATCTTCAAGAATTTTAATCTGATTCAAAAGTTTTTCTTTTGAGAGAATGAATTTAGCTTCGATTTTCCAACAATCCCTCCCTTTTCATTTTATCCAAAACACTACACATCATTAATGGAAAAGTAATTGTAACGTCCCCATTCACAGTCGCTGCTTGTGCATCATCTTTTAATTTTCCCCAAGATTTAGCTTCCTGAGTTGTAGCACCGCTCATTGATCCAGATGATGCATGACTTGTTGTCATATAAACAGCATAATCAAAACCCCCACTCAACATTGCAGAAAAAATTGCATAATGTTTTGAAATACTTCCTCCCAAAGAAATCAAACCTTTTTTTTCATCAAAACTTAAATCAACAGTTACTCTTTCCATATCTTTAATTGTATCAACAATAAAATCAGGATGCTTTTGCTGGAACATATAAAGCTGAAAACCAAAAGCAGAATCTGCAATTCCAGGACAATAAATAGGAATATTATTTTTAGCTGCCTGATATAAAACTGAATTCTTATCTTCCAACATCAAACCAATTTCATTTAACAATTCAGAAGCACAAATTCGAGGCCCGTTAGGGTCATCCCCATGGGACTTCTTTTTTTGATAAATTTCAGATAAGAACTTTCCTATTTTATCTTCAAATTTCATATAACTTTCAGTATGAATCATCAAATTCCCAACACGATTCTCTCCTCTTTCATGTAAAGCAGTATCATCTGCATTAAAATTAATAATTTCAAAATCCTCTCCAACAGATTTCATAATATCTTCTTCAATTGAACCAGAAGTTGTAACTAAAATATCTGGTATCTTTAATTCACACAATTGAGCAAAAAAACCTCTTAATCCAGAAGTAACCATATTTGAAGTAAAAGTCAAGAAAATTTTAGCTCCAGAACGCTTCATTTTCAAAACAACCTTTGCTGCTTCCCCCAATTCAATCGCCTGATAACCTAAAGAACCAAAACTATCTACAATCTCTTCAACAGACATAGCCTGCTTCCATAAAAAATCTTTAACTTTTTTCATTTTAAAAAGAGTTACAACTAAAATTAATTAGAAATAGGAATTGCCTTAACAATAAATTCTACCTTTTCCATAAAACCCAGGAACAAAAAGAGTTTAAAAAATTATTGATTTGACTCAACCATATAAATCTTTTTAAATAAAACTACATAGAAAATAATACAATGAATAAATGGTTTAAGATTTTATTAGGACTAATTTTCCTAAATGGAATAATCTTAACTGCATATTTTTCTGGAGACCTCTGGGGAAATTTCTGGAATTTCAAACACGCAGCATGGGAATTTCTTAAAGGAGGACTTGTGTGGTTTATGGTTATGATTGGTTTACTTCTTATTGTTTTAGGAATAAGTGACTTAAAAGAATAATTAAAAAAGGGCTATAAGACTGCCTTCTATAATTCCTGCAATAATCAAAAGAGGGACGACTATTAAAATAAAAACCCTTAATGAGTTTAAAACATAATTCTTTAATGATTTTAATTTCTCTTTCTGAAAAATAAATGTCCCTAATTTCAAACCCAAACCAAGGGAAATAAAAATAGCAGGTAATTCAAAAATTCCATGAGGAAATAATCTCCACAAAACCAAAAATCCTTCACTTTGAACACTTAAAGAAGCAACAAATCCCAAGAGATAACCATTAGCAACTACTGCAATTATTGGCAATATTCCTAGAACAACCCCAAAAATCATTGAATAAAAACTACTTTGCAAATTATTTAAAAAAATAAAACTAATTAATTCTCCTTGAGACATTCCTTCAATTTGCTTAATCAATTCTTGAATAAATTCTAAAATTTGCTCTGAAATAGAATCCGGAACAGGGACAAAAAAACCAATTAAAGCAAAAAGAAAAAATATTCCAATTATAGAATAAATGAAATTTTTTGACTTCTTAAGATAATCAAAACTTTTTTTGTATTGTTCCTTCAAACTAAATTCTTCTTTCTTCTCTTCCAAAACTTCTTTGCATTGCCCCGCTAAATTTTTCTTTTTTCCATCTTTCTTAGCTTTTTGCGACCCTCTCCAGAGAATGTAACCAAAAAACAATATCCAAGCTACCAACCCCATCAAAAGAAAAAAGTTTTTTAAACTAATAGTTTCAACATCCCTAATTAAAAAAAGAGCAAAAATACACCCTATTAAAATTAAAATAGAACAAATTAATCTGAGTATTCCACTTGCTCTAAAAAAAGGCTTAGAATAAGAATTAACAAGTTTATCAATTATTTTTATATTCTTTTCCATTTTATTTTGAAAAATGCTCACTTAACATTTTGGTTTTTCTAGGATATTTTTTTCTTAAGTATAACCCATAAAAAACACCGCATAAAAATCCCCCAAAATGTGCAGTATTACCAATAGGAAGAGAAGTTGATGAAGATATCAACCATGTTCCAAACAAAACAAGAGGGATCATAATATAAGCAGGCAAAGAGAAAAAAGGTAAGAAAATTATCATAAATTTAAGTTTAGGAGTCAAAACCATAAACAAACCTGCAATTGCAAAAATAGCCCCAGAAGCTCCAACTGCAGAAATTAAAGGACTCCCAAAAATTCTTTCACCTAAAGCAGTTCCCCCAAAAAAATAAGAAAGAAAAACAAATAACAACCCTGCAATTAATCCTGAAATTAAATAAAACCCTAAAAATCTTTTCTTGCCGATAATTTTCTCCATCATCCCGCCCAAACTAAAAAGAACAAACATATTAACAAGTAAATGAAAAATCCCTCCATGCATAAACATGCTTGTTAAAAATGTCCCGAGATATTTTAACTGAAAAATATTAGCGGGCTTTAAAGCAATATATTCAAAAAAACCAGAATAAAAAGACAACCCCAAACTTACAAGAACAAAAAAAACTACATTCATTAAAACAAGTAATTTAGTGGCGCTTAAATTTCCAAGAAAATTTTTTTTTCTCTTAGGAGGAATTTTATAAACTTGAATCATTTGAAAAGTTATTTCTTTTTCTTCACAGATTTAGTTTTCTTTTTATTAGAAGTTTTCTTAACTAGCTTTTTTTTAGTTGCTTTCTTTCGAAGAGTTTTTTTAGTTTTTTCTTTTTTCACCACAGATTTTTTTGGAGTTTTCTTAACTAATTTCTCTTTTGCTTTTTTCTTAGCTTCTGCTTTCTCCTTCTGTTCTTTCTTAAATTCCCTTTCCTTTTTCTTGTCTATTTTTTCTTGTTCTTCTTGGATATCTTTTTCAACAAGTTCTAATTCTTTTTTCAGCTTATTTAAATTTCTATCAAAATCTCTAAGAACTTTAGAATTATCTTTAATAACAAAAAGATCCCCACAATCATCACAAGTAAAATTGTGAAGCAAAGCATTCTCCTCGTTAAATTCAATATTACACCTCTCACAAATATAAAACCTCTTTGCTTCTCTACTTTTTATCTGGTGTTCTATTTGGTTTATATTCTTCACCAAAATTTCCTTTAAAAATTCTAAAGATTTAAGAACTTCAATTTTCCAAAAATAAGTATACCATCCCTTTTTCTTGTCTTTTTTTCTGATAAAAGATACAAGACCATGATCAGAAATTTTATAGAGAATATTTCTAGTTTGATTTATTGTTATCTCCATTTTTTTGGCGATTAAAAATTCATTTACATGCTTCTTATTATCAAGTAAACCTGCTATTTCTTCTGCTTGTTTTCCAGCGACAATAACTACAACTTCCTTAAGAAAATCTTTTAACATCAAAATAATAAAAAAAATCCACATAAATACCTTTCGGTCTGGGATTTTAAATGGTTTTTAGCAAAAAAATAAAAGTTTTTAAACCTATATTCTATTTTATATATATTCGAAACAATATATTAAAAATAAAAATGGGGTGGTTTAAGAAAAAAGAAAAAACAGGGGGAAGAAAAGAAATTTCTCAATTGCATGAATTACCAAAGCTCCCGGAACTGCCTGAACTTCCAGAACCTTTTGAAAAAAACAAAAGTTCAAAATCAATCCATCAATTACCCAGTTTTCCAAATGATTCTCTCGGAGAAAAGTTTTCTCAAAATACAATCAAAGAAGCTATAACTGGGAAAAAAGAAGGTGAAAGGGTTTTTGAGGCAGATGATTTCGAATCCGACGAAGATTACGAGGAAAGAATGATGCCGAAACCTGTAAAAACTCCAAGAACAAAAGAGTTTTCTTCTTCAAAAATTCCTCAAGAATTTAAAGCAGCTGCAAGAAAAGTTAAAGAAGCTGAACCTATCTTTATAAGAATAGACAAATTTGAAGAAAGTTTACAAATTTTTGAACAAACAAAAAAACAAATTTCTGAAATAGAAAAAATGCTTTCAAATATAAAAAAGGTGAAGGAAAAAGAAGAAGAGGAATTAGAATTTTGGGAAGGTGAAATAAAAACTGCAAAAGAACAAATTGAAAAAGTAGATGAAGACCTTTTTTCTAAAATAGAATGAAAAACGAAAATTTAATCCATGTCAAACTAGAATATGGGGAAGCACTTCAATCCAAAAGAAACGTGCTATCTTCAGAAATGAATCTTTTAAGAATTACCAAATCCACAAAAAGATATAAACTTCTAAGATCAGAAGAATTAAAATTAAAAATTAGCTTATTAAAAAAGATAAAAGATTTTTTAATGGGAATTAAAAAACTTCAAATAACTCTCCCAAAATTAGAAATTCCAGAGATATTAAAAGATGAAAAAAACTTTGAAAAAATTAAATCAAAAATAGAAGTAGAAGAATATGACGAAAACCTTGAATCCCAACTTAAAGATATCCAAGAAAAACTTAATTCCCTGCAAGAATAACAAACCAATAATTTTTAAAATCTTTTTTCTTAATTAAATCAATGGACAGAAAACAATTAATAAAAAAATATTTAGAATTTTTTAAATCAAAAAATCACAAAGTAATTCCAAATGATTCCCTTATTCTTGAAAATGATCCTACAACTTTATTTAATTCAGCAGGGATGCAACCTCTAGTTCCCTATCTTCTTGGGCAAAAACATCCTCAAGGAAAAAGATTAGTTAATGTGCAGAAGTGCATAAGGACAATAGACATTGAAGAAGTAGGAGATAATTGCCATCATACATTTCTTGAGATGTTGGGAAATTGGAGTTTAGGAGATTATTGGAAACAAGAGGCGATTGAAATGACTTTAGAATTCCTCACCAATACCCTAAAAATACCCAAAGAAAAAATATCAGTGACTTGCTTTAAAGGAGATAAAAATGCTCCTAAAGATACAGAATCTGAGAAAATTTGGGAATCATTAGGAATTCCTAAACAAAAAATAAAATTTCTTGGGAGGGATAATTGGTGGGGGCCTATAGGAAAAATAGGTCCATGCGGTCCAAGTACAGAGATGTTTGTAAATAATATTGAAATAGGAAATGATGTTTTAATGCAATACAACAAAGATGAAAAAGGAAAATATAATCTTGCAAAACAAAAAAATATAGATTTTGGAGGAGGGGTAGAAAGAATTTTAGCAATACTAAATAAATTTAAGGATAATTATTTAACAGAAATTTGGCAACCAATAATAAAAAAAATAGAAAAATTATCTAGGAAAAAATACAAAGGAAACGAAAAAGAGATGAGAATAATTGCAGACCATATCAAAGCTTCTGTTTTTATCATAGCTGATGGGATTACACCAAGCAACACAGAACAAGGATATGTCTTAAGAAGATTAATTAGAAGGGCGGTAAGATATGGAAGAGAAATGGAAATTAGAAATTTTACCTCTAAAGTTGCAGAACCTATATTTGAGACATATAATGATTATGAAATCCTGAAAAATAAAAAGAAAATCTTAGCAGAATTAGAAAAAGAAGAAGAAAAATTTAATCAAACTTTAGAAAAAGGACTAAAAACCTTCAAAAAGGTTACAAAAGATAAAAAAGAACTAAATTGCAAAAATTCTTTCTTACTCTACCAAAGCTATGGTTTTCCCCTTGAAATGATTGAAGAAGAGTGTAAAAAAAATAAAATAAAATTTTCAAAAAAAGAATTTGAAAAAGAATTTGAAAAACACCAAAAACTTTCAAGAACTGCATCAGCAGGAAAATTCAAATCTGGTTTAGCAGATAATTCAGAAGCAACAACAAAACTCCACACAACAACACATTTACTTTTAGCAGCTCTAAGGACTGTTTTAAAAGATAAAAACATAATTCAAAAAGGAAGCAACATAACTCCAGAAAGATTAAGATTAGATTTTTCTTTTTCAAGAAAATTAACTAAAGAAGAAATAAAAAAAATAGAAGATTTAGTTAATGCACAAATACAAAATTCATGTGAAGTTAAAAGAGAGGAAATGTCCCCTGAAAAAGCAAAAAAACAAGGAGCAATTGGAGTATTTGATAAAAAGTACGGAGAAATTGTTTCTGTCTATACAATAGGAAATTTTTCAAAAGAAATTTGCTCTGGACCTCATATAAAAAATCTTTGCGAATTAGGGAAATTTAAAATAAAAAAAGAAGAATCTTCAAGTTCAGGAGTAAGAAGAATAAAAGCAATTTTAGAATAGGGGACTCCTACGAGCCTGGATTGAGCATCTTCTGAAATTTCTAATAATATCTCCGGAAAAAAAGGGTTAATTTTATTCTAAAGAATTTAAATCAAAAATCTTTTTAGGTCCATTTGGATAGAAAATATAAAACTTATCTAGTGTAAGTTCAAATTCTAGGTCATCTTTTGAATTAGCAATAATTTCCTTTAATTCTTCTATTTTTTCATCATTTCCTAATGCAATTCCGATGTGGGGTGTAAAATCCATTTCAGGATCATTAAAATGTTCAATATCTCCTTTTAATGCTTCCATTATCTCTTTGTACATTTTTTCAATTTCATCAAATTCAATTATGTTCCATAAAATTGCGGGAACACCAATTCCTACTTCCCAACCTCCAAGCAATCCTTTAACTTTTACTTTTAAAGGTAAATATTTTTTTATAATTTCGTTAATCTTTGGAACTAATTTCTTAACATATTCTTCAGAATATTTTTCTGGATAACTAAAATAACAAACTGAGATATGTTGCGGAGCTATATCCTCAAAAAAATCTTCTTTCATATAAAATTTTACATTTGGATTTAATTTATCTTCATACATCTTAAGAAAAAGGTAATCTTTTTTTGAAACCATTGCCATTAAACCATATCTATGTGGATGCTTGAATACCATAATAAAATAATTTATTAAACCTTTTTAAATAGTTCTAGAGTAAGAAGAATCAAAGCGATTTTAGAATAATTAAAGATTTTTAAGACCATACTTTTCTTTTAAATCTACAAACTTCTCATGTTGAAAAACATTAAGTCCTCCAGACTCTTCGATTATCTTAATAAATTTAGTCAAAGTATCTGCATCTCCATACTCTTCCATATTCTTACTCAAAGTATCTCCCTCAGAAATTACAAACATCTCTGGATCAGGAGAAAGCCTGCCTAAATCCCAATAATGTCTTTCATTATCAGAAATAATTGAAAGTCCTGTTGATTCAATAAAACAATAACCAGTTCCATTTAAACTATGCTCAAGAGGACATTTAATTCCAACTGCCTCATGATTCTCCACAGGATAATAAAACAAAACAACTCCGTACCCAAATTCCTTTAATAAAAAAGCCATTAATTCAGATTTCTCTTCACAAACCCCTTTTAAATCCCAAAGAACTTCATAAGGGTATCTAGAAGAATTCAATTTGTTAGAACCAAAATTAAAAAAACCATTAGATTTTCCATAAGGAATATTTTGAACCAAACTAACAGCAATCCTTACTTGGTCTTCTTTATTCTTCGCCAAATTTTGTATTTTCACAACCAGAGGCAAAAGAAATTCTCTTTGTAACTCTTCGTTTATATTTTTAATTTTAAAATCCCTCCTAGAAGGACTTTCTCCTTCTTGATAATAAATCACTTTTGAAAGCGTAGAAAAATATTCCACCATCCCCCCATAAACAACAAAATCTAAAGATTTGTTTTCTCCTCTTAAAATATATTTCAATTGAATATTTTTAGGATCCTTATGATAATCTGAAACACATAAACCTTTTTCTTCATTAAGAATCTCTGGACAACCACAAACAAAAGCATCTTCCAATAAAGTTCCATTTACACAAAAATAAGGTTTATTTATAGAACAATTTCCATTAGTAGTATTATCTCCGCAAATAAAACTCTTTTGAGAAAAAATATCCATAACAAAAAAAACACAAACAAGTCCAATTAAAAAAACAAATAAAAGAATAAAAAAACACTTAAGAATAAAAAAAGACTTTTTCTTATCAGAACCACTTTTTGCACCTTTTCGTTCAATCATTAAAATTGATGTAAAAGAAATTATAAAAAGCTATCTAATTAAAAAATCAATCAATACAATTTATTCCCAATAGCAACTCCAATACTCTTATCTGCTCCCCCATAATATAAAAAATATTTTCCGTTTTTCTCAATTAAACCTTCTGCAAAAACAACATAATTAACTTTCCCATAATTTTCCCAGGATTGTGTGGGGGAAAGAATTGGTTTGTCTGTCCTTGCAATTAATTTTTCAGGATTATTTTTACTAAACATCGCATAACCTACGTTGTATTCATCCCAGTTAGCACTATTGTAAATTACAAAAATTCCTTTTTTAGTTATAATTGGACAAGGACCAATCTCAACTAATTGTAAATCAAAATTATCAATCCTCGGAGTTAAAACAGGCTTTTCACTAACATGCCATTTTTTCAAATCCCTAGAACTAGCCACATAAATATTTGTATCCCCAAAATACAAAATATATTTTCCATTAATTTTTCCAGGAAGTAGTGCTCCAGATTTAACATTTTTCATGAGAATTCCTTTTTTCTTCCAATGCAGTAAATCATGAGATTCTGCCAATGCAATACTTATTTTTCTTCCAGAATACGCAACATAAGTCATGTAATATTTTCCATCAATTTCACAAATCCTTGGATCTTCACAACCTCTTCTTTCATATCTTCTTTCAGGAGAAATCACAGGATTCTTCATTTTTTTAAATTTCAAACCATCGTCACTTATAGCTAAACCAATCCGAGAAATATATTCATTGTAATAATGCTGTTCAGCCCTATAAAAAAGATAAACCTTGCCATCTTTTTCAATAGCAGTTCCATTATAAACCGCTGCACTTTCCCATTTATTTTTTCTAGAAGGATTCAAAATAGGGTTTTCCTTATACTTTTCTAATTTTCCAATTGGCCACCTCATTTTAAATAAAAATAAAATTAAGTTTATAATCTTTACCAAAACTATTTCAAATAAATTCCAGGTCTTCCAGGCTTAACTTTTTTAGATTTATTCTCAGGATCATATTTTTCTTTATCATTCACAGCATAAATCTTTAATTTTGTCCCAATTCTTTTACTTATTAAATCTAAATTTTCAACATAGATATTTTTTTCATTTGGAAGAACATAAACAAAAACATTTTTAATTTTTTTATCAAGAAGTTTTATAACATGTTGTATATCCCCTACAAGTTTCTCAACAAATTGTTCTTGTTTTTCAAATCTTTCATCAATTTTAGATTCATCTACTTCTGGCCATTTACTTAAACTAATAAAATTTTTATTATCAATCTTTTCCCAAAGTTCTTCAGTAATATGTGGGCAAAAAACATGCAATAATTTCAAAGATTTTTCTAAAACCTTTTGAGAAACCTCATTAGGTAAAGAATTAAACAAATCCCTAAGTTTAATAATAGCAAGATTATATTTGAAATTACCAATTTGAGAAGTTACCTCCTTAATAATCTTATTTAATTTACTCTCAAATTTAATATTATTAATATTCTTTATTTTTACATTCTCAAAATAATCTGCAATTTTTTTCAAAAACTTATGACTCCCAATTAAAACTTTTTCATCCCAATTAGAATCTGAATCAGGAGAAGCAAAACTCATCAAAGCCAACCTTAAAGAATCAGTAGAATAATTTGCAATTGTATCCAAAGGATTGAGAATATTTCCTTTTGACTTACTCATCTTTTCACCATCATCTCCATGCAACATTCCTTGATGAAATAATTTTTTAATAGGCTCATCAAAATTCAATAAACCTAAATCTCTTAAAAATTTAGTATAAAACCTGCAATAAATCAAATGCATACAAGCATGTTCTGCCCCTCCAATATATTGGTCTATTGGCATCCAATCCTTTACTTTTTGCATATCAAAAATTTTCTTTTTATTATTTGGATCACAATACCTTAGAAAATACCATGAAGAATTAACAAAAGTGTCCATTGTATCTGTTTCTCTTCTTGCATCTCCATCACACTTAGGGCATTTTATTTTAATCCATTTTTCATTTGTTTCAAGAGGATTACCTTTTCCAAACTCAACATTTTTAGGTAATTTTATAGGCAAATCTTTTTCAGGAATAGGAACAATCCCACACTTCTCACAATAAACAATCGGAATTGGAGTCCCCCAATATCTTTGACGAGAAATCAACCAATCTCTTAACTTAAATTGAACAACTTTCCTACCCAATTTTTTTGCCCCAGTATTCCGTACTTTGGGGTACACCGAGCGGTGTTCCAAATATTTTGTAATTTCTTCTTTAGCTTTTTCATTTTCAAGTCCATTAAACTTTTCAGAATTAATCAACTTTCCAAGACCAGTGTAAGCCCCATCATTAGTAATTTTTCCTGAGGCCTCTGCAGAGGTCATCCCTTTAGGGACAATAACCTTTTTTATTTCAATTTTATATTTTTTAGCAAAATCAAAATCTCTTTGATCATGTGCAGGAACAGCCATAACCATCCCAGAACCATAATCAGCAACAACAAAATTCCCAGCATAAACAGGAACTTTTTCATTTGTCAGAGGATTAATTGCATAACTTCCAGTAAAAACCCCTTCCTTCTCCAAATCAACAGCATTTTTTGCCGAAACACTTTTCAATTTTTGCAAAAACTTTTCAACCTCTTTTTTTTGCTCTTTTGTAACCAACTCCATTAATCTCTGATGTTGAGCAGAAACAACCATAAAAGTAACACCATAAATTGTATCAGGGCGAGTTGTAAAAATCGGCCATTTCTCCTCATTTATCTCAAATAAAATTTCAGTTCCATAACTTTTCCCAATCCAATTTTTCTGCATTGCTTTTGTTCTTTGAGGCCAATCCAACCCCTCAAGTTTATCCAAAAGTTCTTCTGCATAATCAGTAATTTTCAAAAACCATTGTTCAAGAGGTTTAACTTCAATTTCAGTATCAGGATGTCTCCAGCATTTTCCATTTTGAACTTGCTCATTTGCCAAAACAGTTTTACATTCAGGGCACCAATTAACAGAAGATTTTTTTCTATAAGCAATTCCTTTCTCAAGCATCTTTAAAAAAATCCATTGATCCCACTGATAATAACCTGAATCCGAAGTATTAATCAACCTACTCCAATCATAACTCAATCCCAACAAACTTTGTTGATTCATAAAATTCTTCATAGAATTTTTAGTGTATTTTTCTGGATGAGTTCCTTCTTTAATTGCTGCATTTTCTGCAGGCAATCCCAGAGCATCATATCCCATAGGATAAAGAACATTAAAACCCTGCATCCTCTTAAACCTGGCAAGAATATCCCCAAGAGTATAATTCAAAGCATGGCCCATATGCAAACCTGAAGCAGAAGGATAAGGAAACATCTCAAGAACATAAAATTTTTCTTTCTTCCGATCTTCCTTGACCTCAAAAATTTTAGAATCTTTCCACTTCTTCTGCCATTTCTTTTCTATCTTATTGAAATTTATTTTGTCCATAATCTTATACCTTTACAATACTTTAAAATATTTCGCTCTTCATCATAAAAAGCAGGTTCTCCATAATCTATCAAATAAGATGTCTTTAAAAAATCATCAAAAACCATAGTTCTCGCTCTTATTGGAATCTCCCTCATTTCTTTAAAAAAAGAATTTACATAAAAAAACTTAATTTTCCCTGATTTTAATTTATAATGATTAGCACTTCTAGGGATTTCAATTTCCTTAGAAAGAATAATTTCATTAGAGCAAATAAATTCAAGAGCCATTTTATAGATTTAAAATTTAATAGCCCTTATAAGAGAGCCACGACTAACACTAATAAAAAAGTAAACTTTGTGTTAATCTCATATTAATTTTAACAAAAAGCATATTTTTAAATATTCTCATTTACTTAATAAAAAATGGAAAAAATAAAATCTCAAATCCTAGGAGAAATAATTTCAAGCAATAACTCTGAAGCCCATTCACTTTACAAAAAAAGTTGTTTTGGAAAACCAGTAGGGGAAAAGATCCAATATTCTTTATCAGAAGCTCTTTATTTAGTTGAAAAAAATAAAATGGAAATATTCTCAAGAGATAAAAAAATTCCTAAGAAAGAATTAATAAACAAATTACAAAAAATAGATAAAAAAGTACAAATAAAATATTTAGTTTTTAAGGATTTAAGAGAAAAAGGATATGTTGTAAAAA